>DATCPH010000021.1:0-1641 GCA_036570185.1 Candidatus Limnocylindrales bacterium
CATCCGCTTGAGGAGCTCGGCATCGTGCCCGGAGAGGATCCAGCGCTCGAGGGCCGGGAAAGCGACCGCGTCCCGCGTCCAGCCGTAGATCGCCCGCAGCCCGACGTTGTCGCGCGAGTCGAGGTCCCCGTTGTGGACCGCCAAATACGCCCAGTCCATCAGCGCTAGGAACGAATCGGGATCGAGCTTCTCGTTGTAGGTGTGAACCCGCCGCTTCGCATCGCGGAGCAGGGTCTTGGTGCCTTCGGACTGGGCATCCTTGGCGGCCTCGACGAAGTGGCAGTCGGGCGGCGCGACGACCAGGTCCGGTGCCGCCGCGATTGCGTCGACGACCATCTTCTCGGCCTCGGGCCCGAACGGCAGGCGGTGCTGCGGCTTGGCCGTGCGCGTCTTGCGCTCCGTGTCGTGGAGCGTCCACTCGTGGAGCGAGACGATGCCCTTCCAGGGCGCCTCGACGAGGAACTCGCCGAGCTCGATCGCCTTGGCCAGGACGACCTCCTCCTCGGCGGTGAGGAGGGCGACCTTGACGATCTCCCTGAGATACATCCGGACCGGGTCGTCGATCCCGATCATGTCTGCGGAGGGCGCCTCGGGCTCCTCCGCGGACGACTCTTCGAGCTCCTTGGCGTCGAGCTTGGCCGGTACGTCGAACGGCGCGACGATGCCGACCTCCGGCTCGCCAACGACCTCGATCACGTCGACCGGCACGACGAAACCCTGCGGCGTCGCGAGCTCGAGATCGTCGTCGTCCTCGACGTCGTCCGCGACGGGGACCTGCGTCGTGATCACCCGCATGTCGCCACGCGGGCGGCCTCGAGACCGGCCTTCGCCCGGCGCGGTCGGCTGAGGACGGCCTGCACGAGGAGCTTGTCGGTCGGGTCGATAGTCATGAGCGATCCGGTCGAACAGGCTCGGGATCCACCAAACGTAGGAAGTAGAGGAGGCATCCCACACAGTGCCCGGCGACCGCGAGCATACGCAGCGATCATCGGGCTCGTGCAGCTCGGGCTATTCGACCAGGGCTCGCCCGCGAGGGCGCTGTCCTGTGAGGGTCCGTCGGGTTGACATGGCAGACGGGCGGTAGGCCGGGGGGCACCCCCGTCCGACGACGGCGCTGTGCCGGGCAGCGCCGTGCGGCCCATCTCACTCGCCGCCTTCGGGGGTGCCGACCGGAGCCGCGTCGGTGACCGGGTCGGCCGCCCATTGCCTGACCTCGGCTGTGGCCGAGGAGAGCACGACCTCCGCCGGCCTGCCGGCGCCCGCGGACCCGTCGGACCTGGCGCCGTCGGTCATCAGGCGGCCGCGATGAGGCGATCGTGGAGCTCAAACGCCGCCGATCGCGCCGCCGACTCCGCCGCCGCCTGCGCCGACTCCGCCGATCGCGCCGCCGATCGCGCCGCCGATCGCGCCGCCGATCGCGCCGATAGCGCCGCCGAGCGCGCCGACTCCGCCGCCGAGCGCATCGACTGCGCCGCCGACTCCGCCGACAACGCCGCCAATCGCGCCGACTCGCGGTCGACGGGCGCGAGCGCGCCCAGCTTGGCGGCCTCCTCGACGAGGCCAGCAGCCGCGAGCGCGAGCGGGGCGAAGACCCGGACCGCGGCATCCGCGCAGGCAAACGCGCGGCGCAGCTCGAGGTCG
>DATCPH010000022.1:0-11286 GCA_036570185.1 Candidatus Limnocylindrales bacterium
GACCAGCTCTCGGACTACGCGGAGCGCAAGGGCTGGGACGTCGAGACGGCTGCGCGCTGGTTGGCCCCGAACCTCGCTGACGACTGACGGCGCTCGCGGGGCGGGACGCGCGAGGCGGAGCGGGCTCGCGAGGCGGCCCGGGTCTGACGGATCCGCTCCGGTTCGGAGCGCGGCGGCGCCGCCCGCCACGCTTCCAAGGCGCGCGTTGTGCGCCCAGAGCACAACCGCGACGGGTCTTAGCCTCTCGACAGCCTCACCTGATCGAAATGTGCTCGTAGAGACACAAGCACGGCGAATTCAGCGGTCTTCAACGGACTCGCGGGCCCAAACACGTCGATCGTGTGCGTCACAGGCACAGATCGACCCGTGGGGAAGCGCGACCGCCCTTCCCGCAGCGAAACTCGTCGCGGTTGTGCTGGTTGGTGCACATATCGCCGTCCGCAGCGCCCGAGGGTGCGACGGATGGATACCGGTGCCAGGCGGTTGTCGGGAGCCCGGCTCTCGGAAACGTTCCGTGCGACGATAGGGTCGATGGAGCGCGCCAGCCGCCCGATGCCGAGCTTCTCCAAGTCACCGCCGGAGCTTGTCGCGCGATTCGAATGGTTGGCGGGGCGATTCCCGCCGGAACGCTTTCCCAATGTCGAGCGCCGAAAGATGTTCGGTTACCCGGCCCTTTTCGTGGGCGCGAACCTGTGTACCGGGCTATTCGCGTCGGCGTGGATGATCCGCCTGCCGGACGAGATGCGGACCGAGCTCCAGGCGATTCCGGGTTCCGGCCCCTTCGAACCGATGCCAGGCAAGCCGATGCGGGGCTACGCGCTCGTGCCGGAGTCGATCATCGCGGACGACGCGGTACTGGAGGGCTGGGTTCGGCGCGCGATCGATTACGTGGCGACGTTGCCGCCGAAGAGGTAGCCGACCGGAAACGCAGGATCAGTCGGCTCGGGGCCTCATCTGGTCGGGCCGACCATCCGCTCGGGTCGGACCAGCTCCTCGAACTCCGACTCGGTGAGGTAGCCCAGCGCCAGCGCAGCGGCGCGCAGGGTCGCACCATCGCGGTGAGCCTTCTTGGCGATTTCGGCCGCTTTGTCGTAGCCGATGCGCGGCGCGAGAGCGGTCACGAGCATCAGCGAGTTGTCGACGTTTTCGGCGATCCGTTCCTCGTCGGCCTCCAAGCCTTCGACGCAATGCTCGCGGAAGGAATTGCAGGCGTCGGCCAGGAGGTCGATCGCGTGCAGGAGGTCGTAGGCGATCAGCGGCTTGAAAACGTTGAGCTCGAAGTTGCCCTGCGAGCCGGCAAACGCGATCGCCGTGTCGTAGCCGAAGACCTGGACGCAGACCATCGTCAGCATCTCGCTTTGGGTCGGATTCACCTTGCCGGGCATGATCGACGACCCCGGCTCGTTCTCCGGCAGGTGAAGTTCGCCGAGACCCGCGCGTGGCCCCGAGCCCAGCCAGCGGATGTCGTTGGCGATCTTCATGAGGCTCGTCGCCAGCGTTCGCAGGGCGGCCGACGCGAACACCGTGGCTTCCTGGCCCGCCAGGGCGGCGAACTTGTTGGGCGCCGAGACGAACGGGAGGCCGGTCCGCTCGGCGATGCGCTTCGCGACACGGTCGGCGAACTCCGGATGGGCGTTCAGGCCGGTCCCGACCGCGGTCCCGCCGAGGGCGATCTCGTAGAGGCCGGGGAGGGTGGCTTCGATCCGCTCGATCCCACCATCGAGCTGGGCGACATACCCGCTGAACTCCTGCCCGAGCGTCAGCGGGACCGCATCCTGCAGGTGCGTTCGCCCAACCTTGACGATCTTCGACCAGGCGCGCGCCTTCTCGTCGAGCGCGTCCCGCAACTGGCGAACCGATGGGACCAGGCGGCCCGAAATCTGCGCCGCCGCCGCGACGTGGAGCGCCGTCGGGAAGGTGTCGTTCGACGACTGACTCATGTTGACGTCGTCGTTCGGGTGGATCGGTGACTTGCCGCCGCGCCGGCCGGTCGCCAGCTCGTTCGCCCGGGCCGCGATCACTTCGTTGACGTTCATGTTCGATTGCGTCCCGGAGCCCGTCTGCCAGACCCGCAGCGGAAACTCGTTCGCGAGCTTGCCCTCGACGATCTCGTCGGCGACCCGGACGATGAGCGCCGTCTTGTCGTCGGGCAGCTGGCCGAGCTCGCGGTTCACTTCGGCGGCGGCGGCTTTGAGGATCCCGAACGCCCAGATGATGGCGGTGGGCATCTGGTTCGAGCTGACGTCGAAATGCTCGAGCGAGCGCTGAGTCTGGGCGCCCCAGTAGTGAACGGCGGGAACCTCGATCGGGCCCATCGAGTCGTTCTCCGTGCGAGTAGACGAACCGCCGGGCCGGTCAGGCGCTTCGCCATCACCTGAAGAGTCGGGCGCGAGCATGTCGCGATCGCCGGCGCCGCCCGACGGTTCGCGAGCTTCGCGCGCTTCGTGCGTTTCGCGCGTCGTTGCTGTCGTTGTCGACGTATCGGTCGCGTGTTTCACACGATCCTCATCCCCGCGCCCTTGGGGGCCCGGGACGTTCTCTCGTGAGTATGGAGCAGCGGTGGCCAGGGAGGCGACACCGGGACCTCGACTCAGCGGGCCGTGCGCGGGCTCGCGGTATCGGTCGCCGCTCGCGGTATCGGTCGCCGCTCGCGTGTCGCTCGCCGCTCGCGTGTCGGTCGCCGCTCGCGGTGCCCGTCGCGGGGCTCGCGGGCCGGTCGCTGGCCAACTCGGCCGTTGGCTGGCCAACGCGGCCGGTTGCTGGCCAAATTCGCATCGAGTAACCCTTAGGCGAGGATCGGCGCAACTACTCCATCGCCAATCGACCCGGCCACCGCATTCCACGAGGAGCCGTGCACGAAAGTGCCGTCCAGATCGGTGGATGCGCGGCCGCTGCAGCCTGGCAGGTCCCACGCGCCATCCGAGGCCGGCCCAACGGTCACCACGCGGGAAATTGGCCGAGAATTCGCCCGATTCCGAGACAAGCAACGCGCGGCGAGAATTTGGCCAACTCTCAGGCGCGTTCCGCTGAGCCCCATCCGAGGACTCCCCTCAGAGCCCCGGTGCCCGCTCGATCATGCCCTCCTCGGGCGCCGACTTCGGGATGAGGGTCGCGGCAAGGAGCGCCGAGACCAGGCAGGCACCAACGCCGAACACGATCGCCGCCTGCACGGACCACGTGGCGATCAGCAGGCCCGCGAGCGCGGATCCAACCGGGAAACCGCTGAAGTTCAAAGACATCGAGACCGCGTAGGCTCGCCCAAGCAGCGCCGGGTTGGTGCGCCGCTGACGCACTGTGAACATCGCGATGTCGAACGGCCCGGCAAGCAGTCCGGTCAGGGCCATCGACAACACAATGAACGCGAGGTTCTCCGTCGCGAGCAACAGCGCGATGGCGACGGCTTGCCCAAGCGTCGGCCAGACGAGCATCGCCCACTCCTTGCCGCGCGTGTCGATCCGCCCCGCCACGAATGCCGCGACGATCCCAGCCACGCCGCTCGTCGCGAATACCCAGCCCACCGCCGCTTCGCCAAGCTTGAGGTGGTCGAGGACCAGGACCGGGACGACGATCCAGGTCATCCCGCCGCTCAGGCTCAGCACGGATACGGCGATGCCCAGACCCCGCAGCGTGCGGTTGCGCCATGTGTATTGGAGCCCGATCTTCGCGTCGCGAAGGATGCTCCCGCTCGCCAGCGTGGCCGGCCGCGGATCGGGAGCGCCGACGAGCGCCAGCGCCGCCGCGCCGAAGATGAAACCGATCACGATCAATGTTGCCGGTGCGCCCACCACCGCAACCATCCCGGCGGCGATCGGAGGCCCCAGGATCGAAGCCACGATGTAGCCGTTTGAGTCGAGGGCATTCACCCGCTCCCACAGCTGCGGCGGCACCAGCAGCGGGAAGATGCTGCGGAGGCCCGTCGCGCTGAGCGGGTTCGTCAGCGAGGCTACCGCCACGATCAGGACCAGGAGCCAAGCCGGCAGCTCATCGAGGATGGCGAGCAGGCCGATCAGCGACATCGCCCCGAGGGCGATCACGTAGTCGAGAATCATCAGCCTCGTTCGACCATGCCGGTCGAGCAGGGCCCCGGCGATGGGGCTCACGAGGAGGCCCGGGGCCATCCCGAGGAACGTGATGATTCCGGTCAGGGCCGGGGATCGGTAACGAGCGAGGGTGAACAGGACGATCGCGATCCCGACCATCGTCTGGGCGATCCGCGCGAGCTGCATGCTGAGGAGAACGCGCCCCAGGAGAGGGACGCGCAGCAGCGCACGGTAGGAGGGATCGCGAACGTCGCTGGGCACGGGCGCCCCAATGCTATGGGTTCTTCGCGCGCCGAGCTGGTGGGCGACCGATGCCGGCGACCAAAGCCGAGCATGGGCGCGACTTGCGGGCGACCGCCGCGGGCGACCGGCGGCCTGTTGGTGATCGACGCCGAGCGCGGTGGCGACGTGCGGACGGTCGCCCCGGGGCCCGTCCGGCGCTTCTGGCCCGCGGGTATCCCAACTCGGAGCCGGAGGCCGGAGTCAACATTGGCGCCCCGCTTTCATGCCAATCGACTCCCTGGCCGTCATGAGGCGTGCACCTGCGGTGGTAAACCGGGCCAAGCCTGATCCGATCGCCCTTCCTGGCGCTCTTTTCGTGCCGGATGCGAGCCCGCGAGGCCGATTGGCAGGGTTCACGAGTCGATGGGCCGCGCTTCGGACGGCGCGCCCGACGTAATGCCGGCTACGAGGTCGATTGGCAGGATGCCCGGTCGATCGGCAGGATTCCTGGCCGGCCGCGCGGCCCGCGAGGCCGCCAGGGCCGGGACCGCCCCGCGCTACCAGTCGGGGATCTGCTGAGTCGCCAACCAGGAGGAAGGCTCGAGCCGTGACCGGATCAGTTCGGCGCGGCCAGCGCGGATCGCGACCTCGGCCGGCACGGGGTGGGAGAGGAACCAGGGCATCGATTCGGTGAAGCCGTAGGCACCGACGTCGAGCACCGCGAGGAGATCGCCGGGGTCGGGCAGGGGCATGAGGGCTCCCGCGGCCAGCACGTCGAGGCCCGAGCAAAGCGGTCCGGCAACGGTCACCGGAATGGCCTTCGAAGACGGTTCTGGTCGGCGAGCGACACCGTCCAATCCTCGGGCACGGCCGACGAGCCGGATGCGGTGCTCCTGGCCGACGAGTGCCGGCCGGAGCACGTGGTGGACACCGCCGTCGAGGATCACGACCGTCGAGCCGTCCACCGTCTTGCGGTCGACCACCCGGGCCAGGTACGCGCCCGCCGCGCCGAGCAGGAAACGTCCGGGCTCCAGGAGCACGCGCGTCTCCCGCACGACGGGATCCAGCGCCCAGCCCTCATCGAGTCGTGCGAGACGCTGACCGAAGCGCGCCAGGTCAAGCGATTCGTCGTGTGGTTCATACGGAATCCCGAGGCCACCGCCGGCGTCGACGAGCCGCAGTGGGAACCCGGCGTTACAGGCCAGCTGCCGAGCGAGGGCCATGGTCGTGGCGATGTGGCCGGCGAGCGCCGCCGAATCGAGGACGTTCGACGCCCCGAACGCGTGAAGGCCAAGCAGCTCGAGATGCGGCGAGCGAACGGCCCGGCGAGCCGCCGACAGGAGGTCGGCGGCATCCATCCCGAACTTGCCCGCACCGTCGTCGCCGACGAGACGAACTCGCTCGAGGCGCGCCGCCGGGGAGACGGCCGATCGGAGCAGGATCGGAACGCGGCGATCCGCGGAGGTGGCCGAAGCGATTCGCTCGAGCCGCTCCAGCTCGCCGAGTGATTCGACGGTGATGACGCGCACCCCGGCCTCGACAGCCGCTGCGAGCTCTTCATCCCGTTTTCCGGGGCCGGTGAACACGACCCGCGCCGGGTCGATGCCGGCCCGCCGCACCGTCGCCAGCTCGCCGGCCGAGGCCACGTCGGCGCCCAGTCCCAAGCCGCCGAGGTGCGCCACGACCGCCAGCGCGGGGTTCGCCTTGACCGCGTATGCCACTTCGAACCGCGAGGGCAGCACCGACCGCAGGCTTGCGACCTGGCGGTCGACGACGTCGAGGTCGTAGGCGTAGAGGGGCGTGCCGAAGCGACGCGCGAGCTCAGCGGGGACGACACCGCCGAGGCGGCCGCCCCGGAGAATCTCGTTGCGGGCGGGTGGACGGCCACGCCGGGTCCGGTCGACGAAGTCGCGGTCCGGACCCGGGGCGGTCCGGTCCGGCTCCTGCACCGACACTCGGAGCTCGCTCATCGGAGCGCTGCCTCGAGGGCGACGCGCGCGCTGGTGCCGGCGTCGCGATCCTTCACGAGCACGGCGGTCGCAACCGATAGGCCATGGTCCCGGGCGAACGCGGAGTCGAGGGGTCGCGCACCCGGGACGACGACCGCATTCGGCGGGACGGCGAGAGGCGACTCTGCGGTGCCCGTGAGCACTCGCTGACGCACGAGGTCGTAGAGCCGGGAGGTCCCGGTCAGGGTCACGCCCGCACCGATGACGGCACCGCGACCGACGAGGACGCCCTCCAGGAGGGAGACCCCGGCGCCGATGAACGCTTCGTCCTCGACGATCACCGGGCGCGCGCCCGATGGCTCCAGGACGCCGCCGACCACGACCCCCGCGGCCAGGTGGACCCGTGCGCCGATCTGGGCACACGAACCGACCAGGACGCCGGAATCGACCATCGTCTCGTCGCCGACCCAGGCGCCGATGTTGACGTACGACGGCGGCATGATCACGACGCCGTTCCCGAGGTAGGCACCGGCGCGAACGCTCGTGCCGCCGGGGACGATCCGCCACGGACCGCCCGAAAGGTCGCGGGGCGGCACGCTGACGCGGTCCCGAAAGACAAACGGCCCGACCGCCCATTCGGTCATGGTTCGATCGGCAAAGAGGCCGAGAATGGCCGCCTTCACGTCCGTCCGCACGCGCCAGCCGCCCGGAACATCGGGATCCGGCTCCGCCGCGCGCAGGGTCCCCGCCTCGAGGCCGGCCACGATGTCCTGAGCATCCAGCGGGATATCCATGCTCACGCCGGTTGGCCCGCCTGAGGCCACGGCGGCTTCTGTCAGCCCGGCCGTCATGCCACCACCTCACCGGCTGTGCGCCGGTCGGAGGGCGTCGTCCTGGGGCGGCGCGAAGAAGTCGCCCGAGCGTCGGTCGCCATCCGGCCCGCCGGCACTTCGACAAGGCCGAGCCCCCGAAGGATCGTCGCGAGCTGCTCGCGAGCGCCCGACTCGAGCGGCAGGAGCGGACCTCGAACCATGTCGGATTCGATCAGGCCCATGATCGCCAGTGCAGCCTTCGCCGGCACGGGATTGGGGGCGCCTCGGAAGTTGGCGAAGAACAGCGTGAGCCAGCGGTCGTGGATTCGGCGCGCTCCGTCCCAGTCGCCGGCTCGCGCCGCGGCGCACAGGGCGACGAGCTCGCCCGGGATCTCGTTGGACGCGACCGACACGACACCGTTTCCGCCCAAAGCCAGCACGGGCAGCGTCCAGGCGTCGTCCCCGGCGAGGACGGCGACGCTTCGCGGCCGATCGCGGCAGATGCGGGCGATCTGCTCGAGATTGCCCGACGCCTCCTTGATGCCGATCACCCGCGGATGCTCGGCCAGCCGCAGGAATGTGTCCGCATCGACATTCGTGCCGGTTCGCGACGGAACGTTGTAGACGACGATCGGCAGGTCGCCCTCGTCGGCCACGGCGCGGTAGTGGGCCTCCAGCATCCGGCCGTCGGGCCGGTTGTAGTACGGCGCGACCACCAGCGCCGCGTCGGCACCGAGGGCGGCCGCGCGCCGGGTGGCACGGATCGTCGCCGCAGTGTCGTTCGTGCCGGTACCGGCAATCACGGTGACGCGGCCACGGGACGGTCGTTCGGCGGCGACTTCGACCGTGGCCGCGATCAGGCGCTCACGTTCCTCCGTCGTCAGTGTCGGCGATTCGCCGGTGGTGCCACAGGGCACGAGGCCGTCGATGCCCGCCAGGATCTGCCACCGAACAAGTCGCCGGAAGGCCGCTTCGTCGAGCTCGCCGTCCTCGGTAAATGGAGTGACAAGGGCGGTGAACGCGCCCTGGAGCGCCGGGCGGGTCATTCGCGGGGTTCGAGCGGAAACGGTCATCGGACTCTCCTGTTCGCCTGGTTGGCGGTTGGATAGGGATCGGGTGGATTCGTGTCCGTTGGAGTCGTACGGTCGCGGTCGTTCGGTCATGTCGCGGTCCCCGCAGCAACGGCACTGGCAGCGGTGGGTTGGAGAAGGTCGTCGATGACCTCCGGATCGAAGGGATGGATCCCAGGCAACCGCGGCTCTCGGCGAAGCCAGTCGGCCGCGGCGAGGATTCCGGCCGCGTAGGCGGATCGGTCGCGCGCCGTCAGCCGCAGTTCGACCGTCTCCCCCGGCGCGTCGAAGCCGACGAGGTGCATCCCCGGCGATGCGCCGGCGCGGATCGCCGTAACTTCGAGCTCGTCGAGCGCTGGCGGGCCGTCGTTCGTCGGGTCGGCGAGACGGGTCTTGCGCGGGTGGTTGGCGAGGATCCGCCGGGCGAGGTCGCGGGCCGTGCCCGAGGGCCGGTCGGCTTTCGTCCGCCGATGCCACTCGACCAGGTACGGGTCAACGTCATCGAGACCGCCGAACAGGCTGGTCGCTGCCTCGACCAGACGGCCGAACAGGACGACGCCGAGGCTGAAATTCGGCGCCACGACGGCCGATGCGCCGTGTTCCACGAGGAGGCTCTCGACCGTACGCCGGTCGGCATCCCATGCCGTGGTCGCGACGATGACGCTTCGGCAGCCCGCACCGAGCGCCGCGGCAACGTTCGGCAGGACGGCGTCGCCCCGCGAAGCGTCGACCACGAGATCGGCCCGCCCGACGTCCTCGGGCCGGTGGCGCGGGGTCGGCGAGGTCGCCGATGGGCGCCCGAGGACCCGCACCGAGTCGCCACGGGCTGCAAACGCCGCGGCCACGACTCTGCCCAGTCCCCCATCGCCGAAGATCATCGCGTTGATCGGGTCGCCATTCATCTCGTCGGTCCTCACTGCGTGGACCCGCTGAGAGCCACCGGTTGGGAGGCCGCTGCCCGCGCCGGGCAACAAAAAAGCCGCGTTCACCATCGTGGTGTCCGCGGCCCTGGAGCCTCCGTTCCCTGGAGGCTCGGGTCGTTCCTTCGAACGCGCCGTCAGAGCCCCAGGGCCCGTGCCTCCCGGCAGGGCCGCCAGAGCTTCTTCTTCATGCCGTTGGAGAAGACGCGGCGGTTCACAGCGGAACTATTGCGCATAACGGGCCAAGAATGCAAGTGTTGTTTTTGGGCTGCATCGCAGTGGGGAGATCGTGCAGCCGGACCGGCCACACGCGCTACCCTGTCCCCGCAAATGAGGAGCGCAGATTCATGACCGATCAACCGATTCACCATCGAATCAACGAACTCGCCGAGGAGGAGGAGGCCCTCTACGCGAAGGCGGGCAGCGGCGAGGGTCTCGACGGAGAGGACGTCGAGCGCCTGCGGATAATCCAGGTGGAGCTCGATCGCGCCTACGACCTCCTCCACCAGCGCGATGCCCGGCGGGCGGCCGGGCTCGATCCGGACGCCGCCACGCCACGGCCCGCGGAAATCGTCGAGCACTACCAGCAGTAGCCCAACTGACGCACTCCGGCGAGATCCCGGTTCGCGACCCGCGACCTGATCAGGGCAGGAGCTGGCGGAGCGCGAAGAGGACGTTGGCCGGCCGTTCCGCGAGCCGGCGCATGTACCACGGATACCAGGCTTCGCCGTAGGCGATCAGGATCCTGACCTTGCAGCCGCCCCGGGCGAGCCGCCGCTGCTGGTCGGCGCGGATCCCATAGAGCATCTGGACTTCGAATGCCCCGAGGCCAAGCCCGCGCGTCGTCGCGTCAGCAGCGACCGCCTCGATGAGTCGCACGTCGTGGGTCCCGAGTCCGATTCGAACCGCCCGGCCCCCTTGCGCGGACTCGAGCATGGCGATCGCGAGCGCGGCGTAGTTGCGGTCCACGTCGGCCCGCGACTGATAGGCGATCGAGGCCGGCTCTGCATACGCCCCCTTCACCAACCGGATCCCTGGCTCGAGCGGCAGCAGCCGCTGGAGGTCGCCGGCGGTGCGGTGGAGGTAGGCCTGCAGGCAAAGGCCGACATTCGGACGCTGCGCCTTGAGCCGTTCGTAGAAAGCGATCGTGGTCTCGACGTAGGCGCTTCCCTCCATGTCGATCCAGAGCATTCCCCCGATCTCGGCCGCGCGTGAGGCGAGACGATCCGCGCGGGCGAAGGTGCTCTCGACGCCGAGGTCGAGGCCGAGCTGGGTGAGCTTCACCGAGATCTCACCGTCGATCGGGAGCCTGCCGATCTCGTCGAGAAGACCCACGTAGTGCTCGGCGACCCCGTCGGCGTCCGACGTGTCCACGAGGTTCTCGCCGAGTCGCGTGAACATGACACCGATGCCCTCGCCGGCGAAGTCGCGTGCAGCCTCGAGCGCGTCGGCCGCCGTCTCGCCGGGCATGAACCGCCGAACGGCGCGTCGTGCAAATGGCAGACGCGGAAGCCGATCTCGCAGCCAGCGATTTGCGGCCATCCACAAGAGGACACGGCGCATGAGGGCGTTCATGCCGGCGTCTGCATCCCCGGCTTCGGCGTCAGCGGGATCAGGGCAGCCCCTTGATGAGACCGCCGTCGACCAGCAGGATCGCCCCGGTCACGTAACTCGCGGCCGGGGACAGGAGAAAGGCCTCCACGCGGCCGACCTCGGCAGGGTCCGCGTAGCGTCCCAGCGGGATCTGGTCGATCGTCGCCTGGCGGACCTGGTCGACGGTGCGGCCGCTCCTCGTCGCCTGCGCCTCCTCGACCTCCGCGATCCGGGCGGTCGCCACGCGTCCGGGCGCGATGCCGTTGATCCGGATCGGGGCGATCTCGGCGGCGAGCGACTTGATCAGCCCGACGAGCCCGGGCCGGATCAAGTTGGAGGCGGTCAGGCCGGGGATGGGTTCACGGGCGGTCGACGAAAGAATGACCGCGATCGAAGCGCGTTCGCTCTCCCTGAGGTGCGGAAGTGCCGAGCGGACGAGGCGCAGCGCGCTCCACAAGGTCCCCTCGAGGGCTGCGGCCCACTCGGCGTCGGTCAGTTCCTCGAAGCGGCCGGGCCAGGGCCCGCCGCTGTTGACGAGCAGGAGGTCGAGCCCTCCGAGGTGGGCAGCCGCGGCGCCGACGGCTTGGGCGGGGCCATCCGCCGTCGAGAGGTCGACCGGCACAGCGACTGCGGGGATCGCTTCGGCGGCGGACGTCAGGCGATCCGAGGGGCGGGCGGCG
>DATCPH010000023.1:0-21302 GCA_036570185.1 Candidatus Limnocylindrales bacterium
GCCAGGCCGCGGCCGCTTCGTCGCGGGCGACGACGTCGCGTTCGACATCCTCGTTGCCGGCCATCTGAACGGCCGCTTCGAAGGGCTCTGTCGGCCGACGACGCTCGGTCCGCCGCTGATTGGCCAGGACATTCCGGGCGATCTGGAAGAGCCAGACGCGGAACGTCGAGGCGCCCTCGCCGTCGGCCGGACGCGCGCGCTCCTCGAACCGGTCGAGGTTCGCCAGGGCGGTGAGGAACGTCCGTTCGGTGGCGTCTTCGGCGGCATGGTGGTCCCCGAGCTCGTAGACCGCGACGTTGTAGATCTGCGCGACGTAGCGCCGGTACAGCGCTTCGAACGCCACTGGATCGTCCCGCGCCGCCTCCACACTGGCGCGATCCCGATCGAGGTGAGCGACTTTCCGAGCAGACTCGGCTGCTGCGCTCGATCTCCAGAACACCGGTCGAGGCACTTCGTTACACCCTGCCGGACGACGCGACCGGGCCGGCCGTGGCCGCTGGGTGAAGCCGGACGATCTCGCCACTGCTGACGGCACGCTCCCCGCCGGGCACCATCGGGTCCTCGATGACCAAGGCGCCGGACAGCGCATCGACCCCGATCGCTCGCGCCGCCTCCACCGAACCGTCCGGGCGCGCCAGCTCCACTCGTCGGCCGGTCGTCATCTGGCGGTCGGTCCAGTCCGCCACGTCGAAACGCCCTGCGCGAAGCGCCTCGATTCGGACCTCCAGGCGGGTCAGGAACGCGTCGAGGAGGAAGGGGAGGTCGATCGGCCGGCCGCCGGAGGCCTCAATCAGTGACGTCATCGAGTCGGCGAGCTCCGCGGGAAAGTCCCGTGCGTGCCAGCCCGCGTTGACTCCGATGCCGACGATCGCGCGCGGGTCGGCCGAGCCGAGGCCGAGCGTCTCTCCGAGCACGCCGCCGAGCTTCCGGACGCCTTCGACCTGCGGGACCGTCGCGACACGACCTTTGCCCGGGTCCGGATCCGGGCCCTCGATGACGAGGTCGTTCGGCCATTTGAGACGGACCGCGTGATCCGGCAGGCCGGCCACCTCCTCGGCCGCATCGGCCATCGCCAGGGAGACGGTCGCCGCAAGCCGCCAGACCCGATCCGGGACGAGCCACGTCGGCCGGAATCCAACTGATAGCAGCAGGGCATTCCCGGGTGGAGCAACCCAGCGTCGACCGTCGCGGCCCCGGCCGGCCGACTGCTCGTCGGCCACCGCCAGGCAGACCTCCGGAGTTCCCTCGGCCAGCCAGCCGCGGACGACGTCGTTGGTCGACCCGACGAGCGCGAATCGCTCCTGCCGTGTCAGAAAGGGAGGCCCGATCACCCGGCCGCGACCGCTTCGATTGCCTCGGGCTGCTCCAGCTCGAACGCCCGATGGAGCGCCAGGAGCGCGGTTTCGAGGTCATGCTCGGCCACGATCGTGGTGATCCGGATCTCCGACGTCGAGATCATCTCGATGTTGACCCCGGCATCGGCGAGGGCGCGGAACATCCGGGCCGCGTAGCCTGGGGCGGTCTGGATACCTGCCCCGACGACCGAGACCTTGGCGACCGAGGCGTCGGACGTCATCTCCCGAAAGCCGATGTCGCGCGCAATCGGATCGAGGATCCGCTTAGCGGCCGCAAGGTCGCCGCGTCCGATCGTGAACGATAGGTCCGTCCGGCCATCGTGGCCGACGTTCTGGACGACGCTGTCGACGTTGATCCCGGCCTCCGCAAGCGGCTCGAAGACGCTGGCGGCGACCCCCGGGCGATCAGGAACCTCGACCATCGTGATCTTGGCGATGCTGCGGTCGTGGGCAAGCCCGCGGACCTTGTTGCGTTGCTCCACGAGGGGGTCCTCCGTGATGAGTGTGCCTGGCGCATCCTCGAAGGAGCTCAGGACCTCGATGGTGACGTCGTTGACCCAGCCCAGCTCGACGGCCCGCGTCTGCATGATCTGGGCCCCATGGTGGGCGAGCTCGAGCATCTCTTCGTAGCCGATGACGGTGAGTTGCCGCGCGTCCGGCACGCGTCGGGGGTCGGCGGTGTAGATGCCCCGGACGTCGGTGAAGATCTGGCACCGGGCGGCCGCGAGCCGGGCCGCAAGGGCGACCGCGGTCGTATCCGACCCGCCCCGCCCGAGGGTCGTCGTCTCGGCCATGCCGGTCGCGGTTGCGCTCTGACCCTGGAAGCCGGCCACGATCACGACCTTTCCGGACTCGAGCTCGTCCTGGATCCGCTTGGGGTCGACGGCTGCAATCCGGGCCCGGCCGTACCGGCCGTCGGTCGTGATTCCGGCCTGGGCGCCGGTCAGGCTGATGGCCGGGATGCCCAGCGCGTGGAGGGCCATCGACACCAGGGTTGCGCCCTGGTGCTCGCCGGTCGCCAGGAGCATGTCGAGCTCGCGCGGATCGGGGTCGTCACTGATCGCGCCGGCCAGGGCAAGAAGCTCGTCGGTGGTATCGCCCATCGCGGACACGACCACGACCAGGCGCGCGCCACCGGCACGCGCTCGCGCGATCCGGCGGGCGACACGGCGGATACGGTCGGCGTCGGCGATCGAAGACCCGCCGAATTTCTGGACGACGATTGGGCTCGACACGGGCGGCGATTCTAGCAGCGGGTCTTGCAGGGACCCCTCAAAACATCTTGCCGGGCTTGCACGCGGGAGGCGCTGTACGATCGCCGGCGACGATCCCCGCAAGCCAGCATCGCAGCGCGAGATGCCCCATGTGTTTCGACGACGACTCCCGTCCACCGGTCCGGCCAATCGCCGGAGGCGCTCTCGACTCCGGAGAGGTCACCATTTCTGCTACCGACGGGAATCGCTTCCTCGCCTTCCGCGCCCGCCCCGCCGCGCCATCGGGCGCCGGCGTGCTGATCCTTCCCGACAATCGTGGGCTGCACCCCTACTACCGCGACCTCGCTCTCCGGTTTGCCGAGAACGGAATCGACGCCCTCGCCATCGACTATTTCGGGCGAACGGCCGGCATCGGGCCGCGCCCGCCTGACTTCGACCCCGGCCCGCACCTCGCTGAAGTGCGCTGGGCACAGCTCTCCAGCGACATCACGGCCGGCCTCGCGGAGCTCAGGATCGCCGAAGGCGGGGCCATCCCGTCCCTGTTCACGATCGGGTTCTGCTTCGGGGGCCGCCTTTCGTTTCTGTCTGCGACCCTCGGCCTTGAGCTCGCCGGGGTGATCGGCTTCTATGGGGTGCCGGTCGGGGCCGGGCGGAGTGACATTCCCGCCCCGGTCGATCTCGCCACCCAGATCGCCGCCCCGGTCCTTGGACTCTTCGGCGGTGCCGATCCGGTCATCACGCCCGAGGCCGTCGCCAGGTTCGATGCCGCCCTCGTCTCGGCCCACGTCGACCACGAGCTGATCTCCTATCCGGACGCCCCGCACTCCTTCTTCGACCGGAAGGCCGCCGACTTTGCCGAGGCTTCGCAGGACGCCTGGGTGAGGACGCTCGACTTCATCCGGAGCCACACCGCGCCGCCCGGCTGACGCGCTACCGAGATGGTGCTACGGACGCTTGCTGACAGGAACCGCGGTTCGGCCCGGCAGCCCCAAAGGACGTTCCGTTTCAGCCCATGAACGTTTCCGGCCGCGCGTTTCACCCGGTGCACGTGTCGCCGTCATATGCCAATTCCGGCGGCGATTTGGTTCACGGCATGAAACGTCTCTACCGATAGGGCTGCACGTAGGCCTCGACCCGTCGATTCGTTCCGTCCCATGCAACAAACTGGCGCCAGAACGGCTTCGAGTGGCTCCAACGCTTTCGACATGTTCATCGGATGAAACGCGGCCGCTCAACCTACGCCAGTGCTAGCACCCGCGCGCCCTCGTTGCGTGGCGAGACGACCTGGACGCGCCCGGGGAGGCCGGTTTCGAGCGCGGCCCGTTCGAAGGCCGACCCGACGGCGTCGCAGGTCGAGCCACTGCGGCAGAAGGCGAGCACCGTTGAGCCTGCCCCCGACAGGCAGGCACCGATTGCACCTGCCTCCCGGGCCGCCGCGATGAGTCGTGGCAACTGAGGAAACGCCGCCACGCGGTAGGGCTCGTGGAGGCGATCCACGGTCAACGCCGCGAGCACGTCGGCTCGTCCGGTGGCCAGGCCCGCAACACCCAGGGCCACGCGGCCGAGATTCGCCACCGCATCGACGAGAGGCACCGATTGCGGAAGGACCTTGCGCATGTCGGACGTCGACAGGCGAAGGTCGGCGATGAAGAGAACGACGATGAGATCCGGAGGGGCGTCGAAGCGGATCGCCTCGACCTCGTCATCGATCACGGCCGAGACGACGAAGCCGCCGAGCAGCGCTGCCGAGGCGTTGTCCGGATGACCCTCAATCTCCGTCGCGAGGCGCAATAGCCGCGGCACGTCGAGGGGTTGGCCGAGCAAGGCGTTGGCCGCGATGAGGCCGCCGATCGTTGCGGAGGCACTCGATCCCAAACCCCGCGACAGTGGAATTCGATTGCGCATCGCCAGGCGCCAGCGACTGCGTGGCGGGAGCTCAAACTCGGCAGGTCCGAATGCGGCCTCCATTCCAGCCACAAAACGATTGCTTCGATCGCCGCGAAGTTCGCCCGCGCCTTCGCCTTCGACCGCAAGCTCGACGTGGCTACCGACTCCATCGCCGGCAAGCTCAGCGTCGTCGAGGACTTCGACCTCCACCTCGTTGGTGATGTCCAGCGCCAGGCCGAGGCAGTCATAGCCCGCCCCGAGGTTGGCAGACGTTGCCGGGACCTCGACAACGACCCGCCGGCCCACGAGCCCGAGGGACGGGGACGACATCACGGGTTGCGTCGCGTGGGCGACCGTCGGACCGGCATCGCCCGCGCTCACCATCCGAGCGCCGCGCGCACGCCGTCCACGCTGGCGTCCGCCTCGACGACGGGTTCCACCGAACGCTCGGCCGTGGTCGGATCCTTCAGGCCGTTGCCGGTGAGGACACAGACGACCGTGGCATCGTGCTGGATCTCGCCCGCCGCGGCCAATTTCCGGATTCCGGCCACGCTCGCGGCCGACGACGGCTCACAGAAGACGCCCTCGAGCCGGGCCAGGTCCCGGTACGCGGCGAGGATCTCGTCATCCGTGACCGCGTCAATCCTGCCACCCGATTCATCACGAGCTGCGACGGCCTTGACCCACGATGCCGGGTTGCCGATCCGGATGGCCGTGGCGACCGTCTCGGGACGTTCGACACGGTGGCCAAGGACGATCGGCGCGGCGCCGGCTGCCTGGAATCCGAACATTTTCGGCAGTGACGCCGTGATGCCCGCTTGGGCATAGTCCCCGAAGCCGGTCCAGTAGGCGCTGATGTTCCCGGCGTTGCCGACCGGGATCGCGAGGATGTCGGGCGCACCGCCGAGGTCGTCGCAGACCTCGAAGGCGGCCGTCTTCTGGCCGGCCAGGCGGTGCGGATTGACGGAATTGACGAGGGTCGTCGGATGGCGGGGGTCGTCGGCCAGCGTCCGCACCACGTCGAGGGCACGATCGAAGTTGCCCTCGACCGCAACGACCCGTGCGCCGGCCACGAGCGCCTGGAGGAGCTTGCCTGCTGCGATCTGACCTTTCGGCAAGACCACGACAACTTCCAGGCCGGCAGCCGCCCCGTAGGCTGCCGCGGAGGCGGAGGTATTACCGGTCGATGCACAGATGACGCCGCGCGCCCCCGCCTCGAGCGCCTTGGCGACCGCCAGGACCATGCCCCGGTCCTTGAACGATCCGGTTGGGTTCTGGCCCTCGATCTTCGCGTAAAGGTTTGGAAGCTCGAGTTTTCCGCCAAGGTGTCGAAGATGGACCAGTGGGGTGAACCCCTCTCCGAGGCTGAGGGGCGGCGTTTCATCGGTCACCGGCAGGAATGCGCGATAGCGTTCGACGAGGCGCGGCCGGGCGTCGATGAGCTCGCGGTTCGTCAAGCCGCCCGTCACCGGTGGCTCTCCGCTTCATCAACCGGGTAGATCGTGACGTCGGCACCGGCACTGTCTGCGAGCAGCGAGACGAGTGTTGCCCGGAACGCCTCGATCGATCCGTGCCGCTGATGCACGCCGAATTGCTCGCCCACCTGTTCGACGCGAAGATCCCTGGAGGCCATTGCGTCGGCGCGGGCGGCATCGGACGGGACGACAGCCAGCCAGCCCCGATCCGGTGAGCTGTCGGGCGGGCCATCGATCCAGTCATGGCCGGCCGCGGAGGCGGGCGCGAGGGCGGCCCAGGTCGAGGAGGCACGGCGGCCGATTGCCGCCAGGTCGCCGAGCACGGCGCTGCTCGTGGACGCGCCGCCCGCTCCGCGGCCACTGAAGGCCAGGGCGCCGACCGGAGTTGCCCGTACCTCGATCCGGTTCATCGCTCCGTTAACGCGGCTGAAGGGATCCTCGACTGGCACGGCCGTGGGCAGGACCGAGGCAGCGACCCTTTCGTGTAGCGTCGGTCGGCGGGCATCGGCCACGAGCTTGATGCTGAGGCCGAGGGCCGCCGCGACCCGGATGAGCTCGAGGGTGACGCCGGTGATGCCCGGCTCGCCCCTGCCGCCCCGAAGGGTTGCCGGCCGCGTCTCGATCGAGTGCGGATCGGCCCATGCGCCGAAGGCGAGGCGCATGAGGATCACCAGCTTGTTGACCGCGTCCGCGCCTTCGACGTCGCCCGAAGGATCCGCCTCGGCGTAGCCCATGGCCTGCGCGTCTGCGAGCGCATCACCGTAGGCTCGACCCTCGTCGGTCATCGCCGAGAGGATCACATTCGTCGTCCCGTTGACGATTCCGCGGATGCGGGAGACCTCGTTCGCGGCGAGATCGGCGGCCAGGGGTCCCAGAATCGGGATGCCACCGCCGACGGCGGCCTCGAACCGGAGGGCTGCCCCGGTCCGCCGGGCGATCGCCTCGAGCTCCGGCCCGTGGTGCGCGAGGATGTGCTTGTTGGCCGTGACGACCGGCTTCCCGACAGACAGCGCTGCCGAGATCAGCGTTCGGGCCGGCTCGTCGCCGCCCATGAGCTCGACGATGACGTCTGTGGCGTCCCCGGCGACGAGATCGGCCGGAGCATTGGTGACCAGCTCTGGGTCGATGCCCGAAGCGACGGCCCGCTCGACGTCCCGCACGGCGACCCCGACGAGCTCGATCGATCGCCCGGCGCCCATTCGGAGGCGCTCCGACGACGTCAGCAGCGCTGCGATGACTTCTCGGCCGACCGTCCCCGCGCCGAGGACGCCGACGCGTAGCGGCAAAAGATCGGTCGAGGTCCGTCGTTGTTCGGCGTGAGTGCGTCCTGGGTCGGTCGCCGCCGATCGGCTCGTCGGCGCGCGGCTCGTCGGCGTGCGGCTCGTCGGCGCGCGACCGCTCTTCGCACGGCCTTCGGTGGGGCCGGCTGCGGGCGCGCGTGATCGTCGGGGAGCCTCAGTCGACATCGGCGGAATGGTAGCCGACGCCCGAGGCGCCGAGGCCGACCTGGGCACGCCCGAGGCCGCCGTGCCGGCTCGGTCGGCAGGGTGCGTCGGCTACCATCGCATGCCATGACAGCCCTCGAGGAGATCGGAGCCGAGCGGGACACCCGTCCCACGCCCGCGCTCCGGACGTTCAGCGGGATCCAACCGTCCGGCGTCGTCCATCTCGGCAACGACCTTGGCGCGATCCGAAATTACGTTCGGTTGCAGGACGAGTACGAGGCGATCTACTGCATCGTCGACCTGCATGCGCTGACCAGCACCCACGATCCAGATGCTCTACGGCTGCGGACGCGCGAGATGGCCGCGTCGCTCCTGGCCCTCGGCCTCGACCCGGCCAGGTGCACGCTCTTCGTGCAGAGTCATCGACCCGAGGTCACCGAGCTGATGTGGCTGTTCGCCACCGTCACGCCGGTGAGCTGGCTGGAGCGGACGCCCACCTACAAGGAGAAACGCCGCGACCAGCCCGACGACATCAACCACGGGCTGCTCACCTACCCGGTCCTCCAGGCCGCCGACATCGTTCTGTACAAGGCGTCGCTGGTCCCGGTCGGGCGCGACCAGGCTGCCCATCTCGAGCTCTCGCGTGAGATCGTGCGGGCCTTCAACTACCGCTATGGCGACACGTTTCCCGAGCCCGAGGCCGTGTATACCGAGGCGCCGACCGTCCTCGGGACCGACGGCGTCCGCAAGATGTCGAAGTCAGTCGGTAACACGATCGACATCCTCGGCGAGCCGGACCTGATCCGGAAGCAGGTTCGCTCCATGGTCACGGACACCCAGCGGATCCTCAGAACGCAGCCCGGGCGTCCCGAGATCTGCAACGTTTGCCAGCTGCAACGGTTCTTCGGCGAGGACTACGAGGACCTGTGGGAGGGTGAGCGCACGGCGCGGACTGGCTGCGTCGACATGAAGAAGATCCTGGCCGAGCGGATCGTCCGTCATTACGCACCGGCTCGTCAGCGCTACCAGGAACTGATGGCGAATCCGAAGGAGATCGATGGCATCCTCGAAGCCGGCGCCGATCGAATCCGGCCGATCGCGGCGTCGACCCTAGACGAGGTTCACCAGAAGATGGGGCTTCGATAGGGAGCCAGCTCCGGTGTCAATGAAGCGTGGGTGAAGTCCGCGCGGCTACCATGAGCGGCGTGGGGAGGGATCGACACTCCCCAACCGTTCTGAGAGGGCGACCGCGAGGATGGCCTTCGACCTGAGCCAACGCCAGCGCCGCTGGCTCGATGCGCTCCTGATCCTTTCGACGATCGCGGTCGGCTTCGTGGTCGTCGGGTTCGTGGCCCAGGTCCTCGCCGTGTTCGGCGACCTGATCCTCATCTTCCTCCTGGCCTGGCTGCTGGCCTTCATCCTGAGCCCGGTGGTCACCCGCCTCTCGGCGGACATTCCCTTCATGCCCCGCGTCGGTGCCGTCGTCCTTGTCTACGGACTCCTCCTGGCACTGCTGGTGATCCTTGCGATCGTCATCGCCGGGGCCCTGACCGCCTCGATCACGCAGTTCATCGCCAGCGTTCCAACGATCCGCACCGAGGTGCCGAGGTTGCTGGCGTCCTGGCAGCGAAGCCTGGCCGCGTTTGGGTTGGGTCAGATCAACCTGTCGGCACTGGCCAACGCCTTCCTCAACAATCTCAACGACTACGCGTCGCAGCTCGCAGGACCCCTCCAGGCAATCGCGGTCGCCAGTCTCGGGGCGCTCGGCAACCTGTTGCTGGTGGTCGTCCTTTCGCTCTACATGGTCGTGGATCGCGACCGGATCCTGTCGTTCCTGTTCCGCCTGGCGCCGGCCGCGTACAACGAAGAGGCGCGGCTGCTGGAAAAGAGCGTTGCCGAGTCCTTCGGCGGATTCCTGCGCGGCCAGGCAGTCATCGGCATCGTCTACGCCGCCATCGTCGCCGCGACCAGCGCCGTCTTCGGGCTCGACTACCTGCCGGTCACATCGGTGACGGCCGGGCTGCTCATGGCGATCCCATTCTTCGGTCCGTTCATCGCCTGGCTGCCGCCGGTTCTCGTTGCGATTTTCGCCCGGCCCGATGCGACGCTTCCGACACTCATCGCGGTCGGCGTGGGCTGGCTCGTGGTCATGAACGTCCTGCAGCCGCGCCTGATGGCGCGGGCGCTCCGAATCCACCCGATCGTCGTCCTCAGCTCGGTGCTGATCGGCCTGAAGGTTGTTGGAATCGGCGGCGTGATCTTCGGCATCCCCATTGCCGCGGTCATTTCGGCGTTCTTCTTCCACTACCTGGCGCGGGGGCGCGACACGGCCCCGGTCGTGGCGCGGGCCGCTCGGCGCGTCGAGATGCGCGAAGGCCGGCCCGTGCGAATCCCGCGCGAACCGGGCCCCGGCGAATCGAATCCCCTCGAGCCGATGCCGGGCCCGGGTAATACGCTCAGCCGCGACGCGGAGGCCGACCATGACATCGAGGAAGAGCCGCTGCCGGCGTCATCGACCCCGACCGCCTGATCACTGATCGCTCCTCGATCGACGATGATCCTTCCGTGACCGATCGCGACCAGCAGCCCGAGCCGACGACTCGCGCGACCAAGTCGCGCCGCCGCAACGAGGGCAACGGCGTCGAGGACGCCGACGACACCCGCGAACGCGTCCGATCCGAACGCCGTGACGTCGACAAGGAGCGCGGCGAACCGCTGGCCGGCGGCGCACTGCGCGGTTCGGCGCGATCGCGCCGCCGGCCGGCCAAGCCGCTGCGAGAGTGGCCAAGCCGGCCGCAGATCCTGGTTACCAACGACGACGGCATCGAGTCGCGCGGCCTGCTCGAGTTGAAGACGGCGCTCGATGCGATCGGCGACACGACGGTCTGCGCGCCTGACACGAACCAGAGTGCTGTCGGGCACACCAAGACGCTCATGCGTCCGCTGCGCGTCCGAGAGCGTCAACTCGACGACGGTTCGATCGGCTGGTCCGTCGACGGATCGCCGACCGACGCTGTCAGCCTCGCCTTCCTGGGCTACTTCGGAACGAAATTCGACCTCGTCGCCTCGGGCATCAACTACGGAGCGAACCTCGGCGACGACATCACCTACTCAGGGACGGTGAGCGCGGCCATGGAAGGCGTCATCAACGGCTGTCCGGCGTTCGCGATCTCGCAGGAGTACATCGAGCATCCGGACTTCACCCTCGCCGGCCAGGTTGCCGCTACCGTCGCCCGCAACATCCTCGAGCACGGCCTTTCGCGCGGCGAGCTGATCAACGTAAACGTTCCCGCGGTGACCCCCGAAGAGTCGGGGGGCGTCGAGGTCACCCGACTCGGCAAGCGCGTCTACCAGGACCAGCTCATCCGTCGCACCGACCCGCGCGGGATCCCCTACTTCTGGATCGGCGGACCGCCGCCGTCGGGCCTGGCCGTCGAGGGCACCGACTTCCACGCCGTCGTGAACCGCCGCGTCTCGATCACGCCGATCCACCTCGACCTGACGGGCCGGCGCCTGCTGCGGCGGCTGCGGACATGGGATTGGGGGATGCCCGTCGTGGCCACCGACCCTGCCGCGCGGCCGAGTGGACCAAGGCGAACCCGCCGCAGGAGGGCCACTGCAGGGTAGCGAGTCGAGGTCGTCGGCCGCGCGGTCCCTTTGGCCAAATTCCCACCAGGGGAACGTTCGGCCGGAACCTGGACGCGTTTCGCTCGATTCTGGGAGGGTGCGCTCTCCGTCGCTGCACGATTGGTCGGCGAATCCGTCCAAATCGGCGTTTACGAGGCGGCTGAGAGGCGCCCGATCGGCCTAACGTTCACCTCGCGACCGTCTGGCCAAGTTGTCAGCCGTTGACGCTTTCTCGCCTCGTCGCGGCGGTCGATCAGCTCCGTCGCGAGCGTTTGGCGTCGGCGAGGATCTCGCGGGCGGCGTTCCGGCCGGGCATCCCGGTGACGCCGCCGCCGGGGTGCGCTCCCGATGCGGCGAGGTACAGGCCCTCTACCGGCATCCGGTAGCGCGCGTGCCCCAGCAGCGGTCGCCAGGCGAAGAACTGGTCGAGCCCGGGCTCGCCGTGGAGCGGGTGGCCGCCGGTCAGCCCGTAGTCCCGCTCGAGGTCGAGCGGCGTGATGACCTGCCGCTGGGTGACCAGGCCGCCGATGCCGGGGGACACGCTCTCAAGCGCGCGGAGCACCAGGTCGCCGATCTCGTCGCGGCGGTCGTCCCACGAGCCTTCTCGAAGGCCATACGGCATGTACTGGGCGATGACGCTCATGACATGCGTGCCCTGCGGAGCGCCATCGACGAGCGACGGATCGATGAGGGACGGAATCGTCGCCTCCAGGATCGGCATGTCGCTCGGCTGACCGTACTTGGACGCATCGAACGCACGCTCGATGGCATCGATGCCGGGCGCGACCACGATGCGCCCGCGGAGCAGGTGTTCGTCCTCGCCGGCGGCCGCGGGAAACCGCGGAAAGCGGGTGAGGACGAGGTTGACCTTGGCCACCACCCCCGGCGTGCGGTAGTTGCCCGCGCGCCAGCCGAGGCTGGGACCGAGCGTCACGGGATCGATGAGGCCCAGCAGCGTTCGCTTTGGATCGATCGCCGAGACCACGATTCGCGCCGCGATCTCCTCGCCGGAGTCGAGGACAACACCCGTCGCCCGGCCTCGGGACGACGTGACACCCGCAACCGCCGCGCCGGCACGGATCTCCGCGCCGGCCTCCCGCGCGGCGGCGGCGAGGGCCGTCGCGACCGCCCCGGGACCACCACGCGCGAAGACGGTCTCCCCCGGCGCTCCGCCGTCGTTCCCTGCGCTGTCGGCAAGGAGCACCGCGGTGGTGCCCGCCGACCGGGGCCCGAGGGCGCAGTAGCGCACACCGCGCCAGGCGATCGCCGCCTGGAGAGCGTCGGACTCGAAGGCTTCGGCGACGAAGTCGGCCACGGCCATCGGCAGGATCCGGGTGATGGTGCGGGCATCGCGCGCGCCAAGTCCCCGGTAGCGGCGACCCAGCCGCAGCCCGGCGAGCGCATCACCGAGCCCCGGGGATCCGATGTCGGGCGGGGTGGTGTCGGCCAGCTCGGCGATGAACCCGCCGAGCGATCGGACCAGGCGATCGAAGCCGGCGTAGGCCTCGGCATCATGCGAGGAGCGGGCCCGCAGGCTCTCGGAGGTCCACTCCACACTGGCCGAGAGGGCGACTGCTGAACCATCGGCCGCGGGCGCGAAGACCCGCACGTCGGGCGCGACCAGCGACAGTCCGTGGCGTCGGAGGTCGAGGTCCTTGACCACGGAGGGGCTCAGCCGCCCGACGGTGTGCGCAAGCGTCGGGACCCGCGAACCTGGTGCGAGCTCGGAGGTCTCGGCCGCGCCGCCGGGATGCTCTCGTCGCTCGAGCACCAGCGTCCGGAGCCCGCCGCGGGCCAGGTACGCCGCAGCAATCAATCCGTTGTGGCCGGCGCCCACTATGACTGCGTCCCACCCCGCCGCGCGATTGGCCACCTTCAGGCTGCCCGGCGGCCTTTGGAGCGGAGCACCTCGAACGCCGCGATTCGGCCGTTGGCACCCATGATCCCGCCGCCCGGGTGAGTCGCCGAGCCGCACAGCCACAGGTCCCGAACGGGGGTCCGGAACCTGGCGTGGCCGGGGACCGGCCGATTGAAGAAGAGCTGCTCGAGGGAGAGCTCTCCCTGAAAGATGTTTCCCTCGGATAGCCCGGTCATTCGCTCGATGTCGAGGGGGGTCAGGACCTGGCGATGCAGGATGACGTCGCGAATGTTCGGGGCGAACTCGGCGATTCGTGCGATCACCGCGTCGCCGAACGCTTCGCGCTGGTCATCCCACGTGCCGAGCTCGGGGGCAAGCTGGTAGGGCGCGTACTGCACGAAACAGCTGATCACATGCTTGCCGGGCGGCGCCATGGATGGGTCGACCAGGGTCGGGATGATCATGTCCACGTAGGGCCTGCGGCTGAAGGAGCCGTACTTGGCGTCGTCGTACGCCCGCTCCATTTCCTCGACCGACGGACTGAAGCTGATCGCGCCGCGAAGATGCTCCCCGGGCCCCGGGAGGCAGGTGAAGTCGGGCAGGCGATCGACCGCGAGGTTGACCTTGCCCGACGAGCCCCGGAACTTGAAGCGACGGACGTCCGCCTCGAACTCGGCCGACACCGTTCCCGGCTCGAGCAGGTCGATGAACGTCCGCCGGGCATCGACCGACGAGAGGACGGCGTCGGCGGCGATCTCCTCGCCCGATTCGAGGGCGACACCTCGCGCCCGTCCCCCTTTGACCAGGATCCGGCCAACAGGCGCCTCGGTCCGGATCTCGGCGCCGAACGACCGGGCCGCGCCGGCGATCGCGTTCGAGATGCTGCCAGTGCCGCCCTTGGGGATGCCCCACGCTCGGAAGGCGCCGTCGATCTCGCCCATGTAGTGGTGCAGCAGGACGTACGCCGTACCGGGCGATCTCACTCCCTGGAACGTCCCGATGATGCCCGACGCGGCCATCGTCGCCTTCAGCGGATCGGTCTCGAACCATTGGTCGAGGAACTCGCAGGCGCTCATGGTCATGAGCTGGACGAAGACGGCCTGCTGCTGCTCCGTCAGCCGCTGGAAATCGCGCAGGAGTCCCCCGAGCGGCAGGAGCGGCCGCGGGTCGAGGCTGGTCAGGTCGGGCGGGACGATGGAGAGGATCGGCTTGATGAACCGGGCCATGTCGACCATGAGCTGGCCGTATTCGTCATAGGCCTCGGCATCGGTCGCCGACCACCGGCGCAGCTCTCGCATCGTTCGACCGTGGTCGTTGACCCGCCATAGGTAATCGCCGCCACCGGCCTTCGGGCCGTCGCCTTCGCGGAGTGGCGTGAACGTGCCGTCGAGGGGCAGGATGTCGAGGCCGTGGCGAGGCAACTGGAGCTCGCGGATGATCTCCGGGCGGAGCAGCGAGACCACGTAGCTGAAGACCGAGAACCGGAAGCCGGGGAACACCTCTTCGGTCACCGCTGCGCCGCCGAGAAGATGGCGGCGCTCGAGGACGAGGGTTCGCATTCCCGCACGGGCGAGATAGGCGGCACTGACGAGGCCGTTGTGGCCGCCCCCGATGATCACGGCGTCGTAGCGCGTCGCCAAAGATGCCCCTTCCCACGCTGCCCCGGAAATTCGATGCGGGGGGATGGTATCGGAGGGCAGCGTGCCCAGCGGGCAACCACGCTATTGGCCGCGTGGAGCACCGGCCGCCTGATTGACCTATCGACAGGCGCTTTGCATACTCAGCGCGTAGATCCATACTTGGGAGCGTTCGAATGGCGAATGTGGTGGGCGAACGGTTTCAGATCACGATCGACAAGAAGGTCCGCCAGGAACTCGGGGTCAGGCCGGGCGACGTGGCCCTGGAACGCGCAGAGAACGGCAAGCTCGTCGTCGACTTTGTGCCTGCACCTCACCGTGAGTCGCTCCTCGGGATCTTCCGCGATCCGGATCTCCCGCCGATTCGCGATTGGCAAGCCGTGAAGGCTCGCGCTTGGAAGGCGCGGAGCAGGGAGATCATCGAAGTACTGCGCGAGGACAGCGAGCATCACAGATCGCCCGATCCCGACCGCTGATGGCAAGGGTCTTCTGTGACGCGAGCGTTCTGATTCGATACTTCGCTGAAGACGATCCCCCACGAGCGCTCGCTGCTGCCCAATTGATCGACTCCGATACGGTCCTCGTGGTGTCCGGGGTGGTACTGGTCGAAGTCGTGCATGCGCTCCGAACCGAGCGGAACGTGCAGAACCCGCAGCTGGCCGATGGGCTGGTTCGCTTCCTCAGGCGCGACAATGTCGAGGTGACCGACGCCGACCGGTACGAGCTCATCGACGCAATTCGCTCGACGCTTGGGCTATCCGCCCGGCGCATCCCAGACGCTTTCGTCGCCGCCGCAGCCCAGCGGGCAGGATGCGATTGGATCGCAGCGTTCGATCGAGGCTTCCGCTCGCCCACGATTCCCGTTCGACTGCTCTGACGGCGATCGAGGCCGCGGAGGCGGGGGGCCGCGTAGACTGGCCGATCGAATGGGAGGGTCAGCCCAGTGGCGACTCGACGGATGGTGCGGGAGCGGATCGATCCGCGCTTGACAGCGTCGCTCTTCGCGAACTACCGATCAGCGACCGACGCCCTGCTCGAGCTGGTCGACAACGCCATCGATTCGCGAATTCCCGGCCGCGAGCTGCGGGTCGACCTCACCATTCGACCCGGGACGATCACGCTCACCGCGGTCGGCGGCACGGGCATGGGGCCCGCCGAACTGGAGCGGGATTACCTCCGATGGGGCGCCTCGCCAAAGCGGGCCGGGGAGCGGATCGGCCGGTTCGGGCAGGGCGGCAAGGCGGCGATCGGCCATCTCGGCAATCGCTTCTCGATCGTTGCGGCTCGAGCGGGTGACGAGCGCGCTACCGGATTCCAGGACGACAGCTACCGCGATCGAAGCCGGCTCCGGACATACGAGCTTCGCGACCAGGCTCGGCCCGTTGACGCCGGCGTTGGATACGTCCGGATCGAGATCGGCGAGGTCGATCGAGGGCTCGACCCTCGGAAGGTGCCGGCGCGGCTTGCGGAGGTCTATCGACCGCTCCTGGAGGCCCGCGAGCTGGCCCTCAACGTCAATCGAGCACCCGTCGCCGCGGCGCCGTGGGACCTCGCCGAGCGACACGACTTCGCGGTCCGTGCCGGGGGCCGGATCGTCCGCGGATGGTTTGGGCTCCTTCCCGAGCCGCCCCCACCGTCGGTCAATGCGGGCATCCGGGTCTACCACCTGGGTCGACTTGTGGTGTCAGGGGAGTGGTTCGGTCATCCCGGGCCGGCGCTCCACCCGGCCATGAACCGGCTCGTCGGAGAGGTAGAGATGCCCGGCGTCCCGGTCACGATGAACAAGTCCGACGTCGACCGCGACAGCCCCGCGTGGCTCGCGGCCGATGCCCGCCTCAATCGTCTCCTGGCACCGATGGTTCGGCGGCTGACCCGCGAGCAGAGCGCCTCGGTCAGTCCCGGAGCCTTGCGAACGGCGGAACAAGTCCGCCGGATCTTGGCCCGCGCCCTCCGCCTCCTCGAATCCGGGAAGCTCTTCGAGAGCGACGCCGGTACGGGTTCGGGTGAAGGTACGAACGGGCAACTCACGCTGTCCGCGGCCCGGAATCCGCAGACGCCCGAACCCGAGGCACCCGAGTCCGCTGCGCACGAGCAGCGCGAAGCGGATGGCGACGAGCCGTCGGGCCAGTCGCCTCGCCCTCCCCGCCAGAGCGGCGCCGGAGCCGGCCGGAGCGTCGCGGAGATCGTCGTCCGGGCGCTCGACCCTCGGCTCCGAAGCGCGATGGTCGTGGAAGACGGCATTCGCCGCGTTGTCATCAACTCCCGGTACCCGCTTTTCGAGGTCCGCAAGGGCGATCTGTGGTACCAGCTCGAAACAGCCCTCCGCGAGGTATGCGTGACGATCCCCGAAGCCACCGTGCCCGAGTTCGAGCGCAAGGTCAACGAGCTCATGCTCGTGTCGCTGGCGCTCACGGCGCGCCGGCGCCGATCTCGTCGGTCGACGACGCGAGTTCGCGAGCCGAAGGGTGCCTGGGCCGGTTAGGCAGGAGTCTGGTGTCGGCCCCGCATCTGGGTAGCGCGGGCCGGTCAGCCGGTAGCCGAGCCCGTATTCCGTCGCGATGTAGGCGCCGCCGGTCGGAACCACGGTCTCGAGCCTGAGGCGCAGGTTCCGAATCGTCATGCGCAGGAGGTGGACGTCGGTGTCGTAGCCGGAGCCCCACACCGCCGACAGGACCTGCCGGTGCGTCACCAGCTGCCCGGCGTGTTCGACGAGGTAGCTCAGGAGGCGGAACTCCGTGGGTGTTAGGCGAACTTCGGTGCCGGCGAGGTACGCCCGATGCTCGTCGAGATCGACGATCAGGTCGCGGGATTGGAGGCGTCGCGGCCGTGACTCGCTGGGCGTCGAAGCCCGCCGCAGGGCAGCTTCGATGCGCGCCAGGAGCTCCGGAAAGCTGACCGGTTTGGTCATGTAGTCGTCCGCACCCAGCTTGAGGCCGCGGATCTTGTCGGCCTCCGAGCTGCGCGCCGTCACCATCAGGATCGGCACGCGGCTGAATTCGCGGATCCGCTCGATCATCTGCCAGCCGTCGAGGTCGGGCACCGAGACGTCAAGGACCACGAGGTCGGGCCGCTCCTCATAGAACCGACGCAGGGCATCGGTGCCCGTTCGTGCGCCGACCGATCGGTAGCCGGCCCGCCCGATCCACAGTTCGAGCAGGTCCGCGAACTCGGGCTCGTCCTCGACGACGAGGACCGTCTCAGGCACCGGACGTGTCGATCACGCGACGTCAGCCACCGATGATGTCGGCTGCGGATCGGCGCTCCCGATCGGCCGATCGCCCCGATCGGGATTGTCCCGATCGCGGTTGATCTGCGCCCGGAACCCCTCGGCCCCGATTCGGCAGGAGCGGCAAGCTGAAGCTGATCCGAGTCCCGTGTCGCCCATCCGGCCGGTCATCGATGCGGAGTTCGCCCCCGTGCGCCTCGACCAGGCGCCGGCAGATATAGAGCCCGAGGCCGGTGCCGGGGATCCGCGATTCGCGGACGTTGCCGGCCCGGTGGAAGGGCTCGAGAACCAGTCTGCGGTCGGCTTCCGGAACGCCGATGCCCTGGTCGTCGACGGTACGGAAGCCCGCTTCGATGAAGGCCGTCCCATAGAGCGGCCCGGATGCTCCTCCCACCGCGGCTACGAGTCGATGCCCAACAGCTCGCAGCAATTCGCCCGGACGCGTGTCTCCCGGCAGCTCGTCAAGCATGTCGGCGACCGCCCGGAACCCGATCACCAGGTTGTCGCCGTGATCGCCATCTCCGAGCACGAAATCGAGCCGGGTCAGGTAGCCCGCGTGGCGACCGATGGTCTGTCGCCCATGCTCGAGGTAGGCGCGAACCGCCGAGGCGTCGATCGTCGGTTCGGTGAGCGTCGGCTGAAAGGTCGTCGACTCGACCGGCACCCTGAATCCTCGCGCTGGCTGTCGAATTGGTCGGTCGAATTGGTCGGGCGAGTGTAGCCAGAGGCTTGATGCCCGGCAATCGCGCAGGGTTCGGAATCAGCCCCGAATCGAGGGCCCGTGGGCGTTCTTGCGGGTTCGCGATGGTTTCTTGCTGGCTTCTTGACGGGATGGGGCTGACCATCGGGACATCGACCAAACCATGAGGAGGCGTGATTGGTGAGTCTCGTTTTGATCTCCCACAGCCAGCTGCTCGGCAGCGGTCTTCGCGACATGGTCGCCCAGGTCGCCGGACCCGACGTCAGCGTCGCGGTCGCCGCTGGGACGGAGGACGGACGCCTCGGCACCAGCGCACCCCTCATCACGAGCGCCCTTCGGACGGCCCTCGCGGGCGAGAGCGGCGGCCCCACGGACGGTGTCCTGGTGCTCCTCGACCTCGGCAGCGCGGCGCTCAGCCTCGAGATCGCTCTTGAGGACTTGACCGAGGCGGAACGCTCGCGGGTCCGCGTCAGCGAGGCGCCGCTCGTCGAAGGCGCGGTCCTTGCCGCCGTCCAGGCCAGCGTCGGCGCCAGCCTCGATGAGGCGTTCGCAGCCGCGGCAGGCGCCGCGACCATGTCCAAGCTGCCGCGAGGCTGATCCATGCCCGAGATCCATCTCCTGGTGGTCGACCCGACGGGCCTCCATGCGCGACCCGCCGCCAAATTCGTACAGCTCGCGAGCCGGTTCGCGAGCCGGATCGTCATCCGCCACGCAGGCCGCGAGGCGGACGCAAAAAGCCTCAGCGGGCTCCTCGGACTCACCCTGAGACCGTCGAGCGAGATCACGGTTACCGCCGAGGGACCCGACGCGCTGGCCGCGCTGGCGGCCCTATCCGAGGAACTGACGCCTCACGTCGCACCCCTGATCGCCGATCCGGCCTTCTTGGCCGACGGCAAATCTCCCGCATAGCTGGAAGGAGAACCATCGATGTCGTCCCCAACCCTGATCGAAAAGCTGAGTGACGAGACCCCCGGTGTCGCAGTCGTCGCGGCCCCGACCCTCATCCAGAAGCTGGGCGCCGAAGCGCTCGGCACTGCGATCCTGGTGTTCATCGGCGCGGGATCGGTCCCGCTGACCGTGTTCCTGACCGGCAACAACCCGTTCGGCAGCGCGGAACTCTCGACCATCTCGTTCTGCTTTGCGTTCGCCATCTTCGCGGCCGTCTACGCCGTCGGCCACATCAGCGGGGCGCATATCAATCCGGCCGTCACGATCGCCCTCGCCGCCAGCAAGAAGATCGACTGGACAACGGCCGCGTATTACATCGTGGCCCAGGTCGTCGGCGCCCTCATCGGGGCCGCCCTGACTCTGGCCGTCCTGTCCGGCAACGATCCGGCCAAGCTCGGCCTTGGCTCCGTCGGCGTGAATGCCAACGCCGGTCTTGGAGTCGGGGTGCTGGCCGAGGTGATCGGGACCGCGATCCTCGTCTTCACCGTCTTTGGCGCGGCGGTCGACGGTCGCGCACCGGCCGGTTTCGCCGGCGTGGTGATCGGCTTCATCGTCTACGGGATCATCATCCTCGTCGGCCCGATCACGGGCGCGGCCCTCAATCCCGCGCGCCAGGTCGGACCGGTGATCCTCGAAGCGATCATCGGCTTCGGCAAGGCGTCCGACCGCATCGCCCAGCTGTGGGTCTACATCGTCGGCCCGATCGTCGGCGGTCTCGTCGGCGCCGGCCTTTACCAGTTCATCGGTCGCCAGACGACCGAGAGCGCACCGTCCGTGGTCCGTACGACCGCCGCGGCCGAGATGTAGTCAACGATCCCTTCGAGTCCGCCACCTGCGACCCCTGAAACCCAGAAAGGAAACCTGATGGCCACGACCTTCAGCACCATGAAAAAGCTCCTCAACCGTGTCGAGGACATCGTTCCGGAGAGCCTCGCCGGCCTTGCAAAGGCCCATCCGGACGTCGTCAAGATCGACACCGCCAACAACGTCGTCCTCCGCGCCGGCGGTCCGCGTCGCGGCAAGGTCGGCCTCGTTTCGGGCGGCGGATCGGGGCACGAGCCGCTGCACGGCGGCTTCGTCGGCCTGGGCATGCTCGACGCCGCGTGCGCGGGCAACGTCTTTACTTCACCGGTGCCCGACCAGATGGAAGCGGCGACGCGGGCCGTCGACGGCGGCGCGGGCGTCCTCCACATCGTCAAGAACTACACCGGCGACATCCTGAACTTCCAGATGGCCGCCGAGCTGGTGGCCGGCGAGATCGAGGTTTCGTCCGTCGTGACCAACGACGACGTTGCCGTACAGGACTCGCTCTACACGGCCGGCCGGCGCGGCGTCGGTGGAACGGTCCTGGTGGAGAAGATCGCCGGCGCGCACGCGGAAGCCGGCGGCTCGCTGGCCGACGTCACGGCGACGGCTCTCAAGGTCAACGCCGGCGCGCGATCCATGGGCCTCGCGCTCACCAGCGCGATCGTTCCCGCCGCGGGAACGCCGACATTCGACATCGGCGACGACGAGGTCGAGGTCGGGATCGGGATCCACGGTGAGCCGTGCCGCCGCCGCGAGAAGCTCGCCACGGTCGACGAGATGGCCGACTGGCTCCTCGAGCCGATCGTGTCCGACCTCGGGCTCGCCCGGGGCGACCAGGTCCTCGCGTTCGTGAACGGGATGGGCGGGACGCCGCTCATCGAGCTCTACATCGCGTTCAACAGCGTGGCCACGATCCTCGAGGGCAAGGGCATCGGAATCGGCCGGACCCTCGTCGGTAGCTACATCACGAGCCTGGAGATGGCCGGCTTCTCGGTGACCCTCCTGAAGCTCGACGATGAGCTCGTCCGATGGTGGGACGCGCCCGTTCTCACGCCTGCCCTGCGCTGGAGCGCCTGACCCGGATCACTCCCTCCGCGCGCCTGCCGGATCCACGGCCGGCAGG
>DATCPH010000024.1:0-9491 GCA_036570185.1 Candidatus Limnocylindrales bacterium
GCACCGCGGCTATCGGACGAAGGGCCGGACGCCGGCCTCGATCTTCTTCAGCACTCAACCCGAGTACCACGAGCAGATGGGAGCGTGAGAGCATGACCGACATGAGGACCGATCTGTCCGGCCGGAACGTGGGCCCCAAGCTCTAGGATGCCTCGCCGGGGCGCGCCGCGGACCGGCCGTCGCCGCGGTTGCCAGCCGCGCGGAGCCGCTGCTACGATCAGCGACCGTTGGATCGGCGTGCGACCCCGCCGGATCCGCTCTTGCCGCATTCGTCTAGAGGCCCAGGACACCGCCCTCTCAAGGCGGAGATCACCGGTTCGAATCCGGTATGCGGTACCAGCCTCATCCATTGTTCGTGTGGCGACACCTCTCCCGGTCCTGCACCTCCGGGGTGGAGCGCCGGGAGCCGGTAGCCAGCCCATCTCAGCGACCGGGTCGGCGCCCGGGCGCCATGCTACCTTCACGACCCATGGATCCTGCCGCGTCGCGGCGCCTCGTCATCCTGACCGAGGGCCAGTGGAACAGTCACGATGCCAAGACCGCGATGGGCGTCATCCGCTACGGGCGCGATCAGGTGGTGGCCCTCCTCGATTCTTTGATCGCGGGACGCAATGTCGCCGAGTGGCTGCCGGGCCACGACGTGCCGATCGTGGCGCGCCTCGATGAGGCACTCGCCCTCGAGCCCCGTCCCGATGCCCTGCTGATCGGAATCGCGCCGACCGGCGGCAAGCTGCCGCCATCGTGGCGGGCCACCATCCTGGCCGCGATGGCCGCCGGCCTCGACGTCCACTCCGGCCTTCACACCATGCTGGGCGACGATCACGAGTTTGCCGAAGCCGCACGTGCCGCGGGCGTCCGGATCGTGGACTACCGGCGCGCGCCGGATCGCATGGAGACCGCGGTCGGTCGTCGCCATCTGCCTGGCAAGAAGGTCATCCTCACGGTCGGGACCGACTGCGCCATTGGCAAGATGTCGGTCGCCCTCGAGCTGCGGACGGCCGCCCTCGCCGACGGCGTGGGCGCGGTGTTCGTCCCGACCGGCCAGACCGGGATGATGATCGAGGGTTGGGGGGTCGCCGTCGATCGTGTCATCAGCGACTTCGTGCAGGGGACGTGCGAATGGCTGGTGGAGCAGGCGGAGGGGCTGGGGGACTGGATCATCGTGGAGGGCCAGGGTTCGCTGGACCATCCGGCGTACAGCTCGGTGACGCTCGGGCTGATTCACGGGACGACCCCGCAGGCGATGGTCATGGTCCACAAACCGGGGTTAGCGGAACATGACTTCGACCATCTCCCGGATCGGACCTTCCCGATCAAGTCACTGCCCGAGTTCATCCGCGCGCACGAGCAGGTCGCCGGCCTCGTCGCCCCGTCGACTGTCGTGGGCGTGGCCCTCAACACATCGCTGATCCCCGATGAGACGGCAGCGCGGCGATTGGTCGCCGCCACCGCGGAAGAGACCGGCCTGCCCTGTGACGACCCCGTCCGCTTCGGTGCCGAGCGACTCTGGGCCGGGATTCGTCCGAGGGTCGAGGCCATCAGGGCGTGAGCCTGCGGCTCCGGCACGAGGTACTCCATATTCCGTTCCGCGATCCGTTCGTGATCGCGCGCGTTTCCGAAGGCGCGACTGGCGCCACGGCGACGACCGTGGTCGTGACGCTCGAGGACCCCCGTCACCCGGGGATCGTCGGACTCGGCGAAGGCTTTCCCGACGAGTACTACGGCGAGACGCCCGGGACCATGGTGGCCGTGTTCCCGCTGCTCCTCGAGGCGATCGGTGAGCCGGAGCTGACCCTCGATGGCCTCGCCGCGGCGGACGCGGCGATGGATGCGGCCCTGCGCTGGAACGGCGCCGCGAAGTGTGCCGTCGATATCGCCCTCCACGACCTCGCTGCCAAGGTCGCAGGGGCGCCACTCCACCGTTTCCTGAACCTGTCCGCGGAGATCCCGCCCACCGACTTCACGATCGGCATCGATACCCCGGAGGTGGTCGCCGAGCGCGCGCGTCGCGCCGGCAATTTCCCGGCTCTCAAAATCAAGCTTGGCGGCCCCGCCGATCTGGCGACGATCGAGGCGGTCCGGTCGGTTTACCGCGGGCCGATCAGGGTCGATGCGAATACCGCGTGGCTCCCCGCTGACGCGGAAGGCCTCCTCCCCGATCTCGTCCGTCTCGGGGTCGAGCTCATTGAGCAACCGTTCCCACCGCGTCGGTACGACCAGATGGCGGCCCTGCAGTCGGTCTCGAGCCTGCCGATCGTCGCCGACGAGAGCGCGGTGACGATCGAGGACCTCGATGCGCTCGTCGGCGCGGTCGCCGGGGTCAACGTCAAGCTCGCCAAGTGCGGAGGCGTCGGGCCCGCGAAACGCATGCTCGAACGGGCCCACGCGCTCGGCTTCCGGACCTTCCTGGGGTGCATGGAGGAGACCTCGATCGGCATCGCCGCGTCGGCCGCCGTGGCGTCGCTGGCCGATTGGGTCGACCTCGACGGCAGCCTGCTGCTTGCAGAAGACCCGTTCGATGGCCTCGAGCTGGGCGCCGATAGCCGCTGGGTGCTCCCTGACCGGCCCGGGCTCGGCGTGACACGACGGGCGTCTTGAACGGGTTCACGCTGCCCTTGAGCGGTCTGATGCGAACGCCCGTTCGTGTGGATAAGTTGGTGGAAGAGAACGTGGACAAACCCTCTTTCGACGTCGAGGTGGCGGACCTACCATGGCCGCCTACCCGGCTCCCGAGGGTGTGGTGGAGGGAGGGCCGGGGACCGTTTCGAAGGGCCCGCACCGGTTTGACTCGCCGGTCGACGGGGGCGGAACGGTCACGCCCTTCGAGAGGATGTGACGTGTCGATGGATTCCACGCGCGCCGGACACCTGCCTCCGACCATCGTTGCCCCAACTCCGGACGCCGTCGAGTTCGTCCGGTACTGCTACCGGCGTAAGCAGGTCGGCTGGCCCGAGCTCTACGACGAGATGTGCGGGGTGGCGGGCCGCGGCCTGTTCCGCGGCTGGGGAAGCGACGAGCTGAACGCCCATGGCATCGGCTTCGCCCTCTTCCAGATGCCGGCACTGGCGGTCCTGGTCGCGCAGGTCCTCGCCGAAGATACCGAGCGCCGGCCTCGCTTCGTTCCGGGCTCCCCGGTCCGTTCGGAGCCGGCGACCATCGACGCCTCGACGGGCCTGGGTGCGTCGCGGGTGCTGGGTGCGTCGCCGTTTCTGGATGCGTCGCCGGAACTGGATGCTTCGCCGACGCCGCCCATGACCGCGCCGGTGACGGCCCCGAAAGCCGCCGAACGCGGCAGCGAACTCTTGCCTGATCGGCCGCGCGATCCGGCGTCCGTCGTCGAGCCGGGTGGGCCGCGCCTGGTCTTCGTACCGAGTGGGGCCTGATCGCGAAGACTTCTCGGCGCGAGACCCGGGATCCCGACTGCGCCTGCCGTGCATCCCCAGGAGCTCGCCCGTCTCGCGCGATTGGTTTCCTATCGATCGTGCAGGTGATGCACCTTAAGCCCGATCACGGCGATTGATTTCGCTCCCGCGGGCGAATCGATGAGCCTGCGCGAGCGTCGCCGAACCCGCTCGCGCACGGATGCGCGCGCCCAGCGTCCCAATGGGCTTCGATGGGTCACCGCAGACGTCGCTTGGGGCGCTCGCGAGGGCGGCTATCGGCCGCAAAGTGCGCGAGACGCACCTATGAGAGGAAACCGGGGCAACTCCAGGCGGTGGGCGCCGGCTAAGGTGCAGGGGGTGCACTTACGAGAGGAAACGCCTTCGCGAGGGTCCAACGAGCGGCTGGCAGGTGGCCGGGGTGGCTAGCTCCGGACTGGCTTCGGTTGGCCGCCTTGACAAGGACTCAGGCGCGGATCCTGCGGCGGGCCATCTCGCCCTCGATCTGGCGTTCCGCCTCCACGTAGGCGTCGATCTGGGCCCGAACTTCGTTCGCCTCTGGGGTGTAGAGGTGGACCTGCTGCTGGAGGACGTAGCTCAAACGTCGGCTCGTCATGCGCACGTGGTCGAGGTTCTTCATTAGCACGAGCGGATCCATCGAAGCAAGGTCCGACGGGTCGTACATCTGCTTCATGGCCGCATTCTACGGACACCAGCGGCCGGTGCCCGGGCCACCGGACGATCCGGCAATCTCAGAGGGCGCGAAGTCCCTGCGGCGGCCAGGTCCAGTCGACCGGCAGGTCCGCGCCGCTGAGGGCCCGACGCCGGCCCGCTTCCGTTGCGCCGAGGACGAGGATCCGATCGGTCTTCGTGGCCCTGCCGGCCTCGTCGCCCCAGAGCTTGGTCATCTTGCGGTTCGCCGCGACGTCATCGCGGGCAATGCCGGCGAGACGGTAGCCCTCGGGTCGGGCGGCCGACTCCCAGACGCGCTCGGCGAGCCCGACGCCGCCTTTGATCGCCCGGCCACGGTCGGTCTCGACGTCGCCGACGACCAGGACCGCGATCGCGTCGTCGGTGAGGATCGTCCGGAGCCCGGCGAGGACGTCCCGAAGGAAGACCAGGTAAGGCCCTCGATGGTGGGCGTCGTCGAGCGTTGCGTCGATCTCGTGGGCGTCGAACCCCAGGAGCCACGTCCGGAGCCAGTTGTAGTAGCCGTACTTGACCACGCGCAGGTAGGGGGGCGAGGTGACCACCAGCCGGGCCCGGTCCGGCAGACCCCGAGCCCGCAGCGCTGCCCTTGCACGAGGCGCGGCGTCTCGGGCGTCGCCCAGCAATGCGACCCCACCCGTCGCGGGGGCTGGGTCGCGAAAGAGCCGCGTCAGCTTGCGGTCGAGGCAGTCGAAGACATCGCGCTCCGGTGAATGGAAGTCGGTCCGAGCCGCAAATTCGCGGACGTAGCGCGGGGCCATGCTGAAGGTGTTGGGCATGATCGCCGAGAGATAGCTGGCGCTCTTGCCGTGAAGGATGCCGGTCAGCGCTGCGGCCAGGAAGCGATCGGCCGTGGCCTCGAGCCGAAGGGCGCTTCGAATCGCAAGCAGCTGGGCGAAGGTCCGCGGGTGGAACGCCAGGGCGACCTCGGCGGGAACGTGCTCCGTGCCCTCCGACGGCCCGCCACCGGATCCTGCCTGGGGGATCCCTGCAGCCGCGGCAAGGGGGTCGCCCTGGACGCGGTCGGCAAGCTCAAGCCAACCGGCGGCATCCGCTGCCCATTGAACGCGAAGGGAGGCGAGCCGCGTGCGAGCTTCGGCCCGCGTGGCGGGCTCGACCTTTGACGCCGTCAGAACGTGGGCGAATGGGTTGAGGTCGTTGCCGACGCCGATCCGCCCCTCCGAGCAGGCCTGAAGCGCTGTCGTGCCGCGGCCCGAGAACGGATCGAAGACGACGTCGCCGCGGCGGCTGTAGCGGGCGACAAAAGCATGGGCCAGGGCGGCCGGAAAGCTCGCGAGGTACGAGCACATGGGGTGGAAGGAATGCCCCCACAGCCGTTGCTGATCCTTCCACTCGGGGGCGATGCCCATGACCGGCAGCTCGACCGGAAGCTCGAGTGCGAGCTGGGTTGCGGCGGACGGCACAGTCGTCGAACGTCCCGCCAGTGAGGAGAGAATCTGTGGCCGGCGAGCGAGTGATGACATGCGGCGCGTGGGCTCCTTGCCGCCACGGGTTGGCGAGCCACCCCACTAGCTCGCCCCAGGGCCGCGCAGCATAGCACGCCAGATTCGACCGTCCGGGCACGCTGCCCACCGCCCGATGCCCGATCCCTGCACCAACCGGGACTGGCCGGGTATTGCCGAGGGGAGTAGGCTACGGAGGAACCCGAGGCTGTGTGCGGAACCGCGCGCCGACTCGGTACGAGGGCCCGCCCCCACCGTCCGGACCATGCCGGCGAAGAGGCCACCCGGGTTCGCGGACGCGCTCGCCGCGTCGACCTGTTTCATCGCGGCGAGCGCCCGATCCCGCGTCTTCCACCTGCGCGAACGCCTGGGCGAATCAACCGAGGTGCGTCACCACGTCGCCGGCGGCACCACCACCCTGGCGACGTCCGGCCTCGAACACCAGCCCAAGGTGGCTGCTGTCCATGGGATCGGGCCCAAAGGCGGCACCTGACTCCCGATGACCAGATCGAAGCGAGCCATCTCGATGCCGCCGTCCTGCAGGCCGCGCAGGACGCCGAGCTCCCAGCCGACGGCGAGCAAGCCCCCCGCCGCTGAGCACAAGTGCCGCTCTTGTCATCGGCCTCGATTATCTGCATCCGTGCGTAGACTGCACCAGCCGCCCGTGTCCCCGTAGCTCAGTGGACCAGAGCAACCGCCTTCTAAGCGGAAGGTCGCAGGTTCGAATCCTGCCGGGGACGCCACTTCACGCACGCGCTGGGTATCGCCAGGCACCATAGGCGCGGCTGGGTGTCTGTCACGGTGTCTGTCACGCTAGGATCAAGTTCGTCGCGCCCGTTACGTAACAAAGCAGGTGACCTCTCTTCCTCATCGGATATGTGGTCGAGAAACAACAAACTATCCGGCCTGTTGGGAGCGCACAATGCCGCCAGTCGAAGCCGTCAAGCGTGCGTTGGAGCAACAAGGTGATCTCGATGCTTACCCCGATGCCCTCAGTGTGACCCAGAAGATGAGGGGGCTTGGAGCCGAGGTCGTAACCCTTTCTGACTTCAAGTATCTTGGGGACGAGTACGCCAACGCGATCATGGCAAAGCTTCGGGAGCGAGCACTTGACCTTGACACGGACGAAATGGCTAGGAAGCCGTATGGCGGACATCTCGATTGACGTTGGCGACCAAGCAGCGCCACGGCCAACGTGCGGGACAGCCTCAGCTAAGTCGCCTGCGGGCAGGAGGCTAGATGCGCCGTGTCGGGGTAGAAGCCGTCGCCATCGGCGCGGGCTTGGCCTCGCTCGGGTTCTCGGGGTGGTTGGCAGCAACTGATCGATCGCCGCTCCTCTTCGTACTCGCTGCGATCGCGCTGATTGCGATCGGCATATTCCGTAGGCAACTTACCCACCTCCAACTCGGACCGTCGGGTATCGATATGGCGATCGATCAGAAGCAGGTCGAGGACCAGCTAGAAGCTTCGGATCAACCAGCTGACATCAAGCTGTTGATTTCAACGGGGATCCCAACAGGGATGGCGCGGACGATGATGGGGTCCGACTGGATCGTTCAGGTGACAGTGGTTAACACCGCGGCGACTCCGATAGGCGTCGACGGCCTTAGCTTCGAGGTAACGGACGCCCGCACGATTCCGCTGCTAACGCCGACCCCCACGGTCGGCAACAAGAGCCTGCCTGCGGTCTTACTGCCGCAGGAGAAGGCCACGTACTGGATCGATCGCAACGACCTGAGAGACCGGCTGCGAGATGAGCACGTCCGCCTCAGTGCAATGCTCGCGTATCTCGCCGACGGAACGCACCGCCGGGAAGCTGTACCAGGCGATTGGCGGCAGCTGGGCGATCCAGAGTGAAGCAAAGACTAGGGGGTCGGAACTTGGCGTCGGATCTCGCCTTGCCGGGCTGTCTAGCCCGGCAGCATGTCGGCATGCTGCCATCTTCGGGGAGGTCCTAATGCCAGGACGTCGCTATGGAAGGCAAGTCGAAGGTTTGTATCTCAGGGTGTCCCGTCGACACCAGAGTCCTGGGTGGTCGACCTTGGACATGGGATCGACCGTCGGATGGGGGTGTCTTTTCCTCCTGTTCGTCTTGTTGATTGGGCTCATCTTCGGTTCTGCCGCGGGGACCGTGATAGGGCTGATCGCGTTCGCCTTCGTCGGGTATCTCGCCCTAATGTTCATTTCGGGATTCTCGCAAGGTCGTCAGACCCGCGGTGAGATGACCGCGCGTGGCATTCGAGGACTTGCAACGGGACGCGTAGTCAGCCGGAGTATTGACGACCGTGACGCGGGGGCTGGGGAAATCACTACCTTCGGCCTGGGCGATGTCATGACGGGCGGTGACTTCGCAACGGTGATGCTTGGCGTCTCGCCTGAGTCTGCATGGTTGATCGACGGCACGGTGTTTGTCCGACTGCAGCGACCCTTAGCCGTAGAGGCAGGGGTGCCATATTTCCAGCACCAGCCAGGGAGTGTTACTTGGGGGAACGTACGGATCGTGTTCGGACATGGCAGCTGGGTAGACCTCAACCTTCTTGGTCCAGCCGGGCTCGCTTATGATGAACGTTCGGCCGCGTTCCCAACGGTGTCTGCTGCGATCAAGGCAGCCTTAGAGGCACCGCCCGAATCTCCCGAAGTCGCGAGCACAGCGGTCAAGACGTAGGTGCGGCGGGGTCGCTAGCAATTCTCTTTCGCATTGAAATAGCCCGGGTCGCCGCCGGAGCACGGAGCGATGACGCTGCCAGCCCACGCGACGCTCGGGGAGATCATGACCGGGGAACCTGTGGATCTTGGCTCGGCGGGCCGGTGTCAGAAGCAGCGGGGCGTGCACGGGTTCGCTCCGGGTACGGAGTCGTTCAACCTCTCGTTGCTGCTCGGCGATTTCGACGAGACCTCTGCGGGTTGCCGTATGCCCGGCTCGGGACGGGCCGACGTCGGCGCCGATCAGGTGTCGCTGGTGGTCGAATTTGTCCGGTACCTCGTGGAGCGAGGGCGATTGCGTTCCCGCCTTCAGCGAGCCTCCGCACCTGCGCCGTGAAGCCCCCTTCGGCCACAAGGACCAGACGGTGGGTCGGAAGATTCCTGTGCTTTCCGAGCATCCGTTCCACCCATTCGACGTCTGCCCGTCGCGACCCGCTTCTTGCCTCGATCGACACCGTCACGGGATGCCCGGCAATCTGAGATCGGATGACGACGTCAACTTCCCGGTCCTCGCCGGTCAGTCGATTCCGGAGCATCGCGGTCTCGTCGACCACGGCGATTCCAGCCATATGGCGATGGATGATCGCGACCACGTCCTGGAAGAGGTTTCGGGCGCCGAGGCATAGGGTGGACAACATAACTGCTGCGTCCTGGTGGGGCGAACTCTGGTTCGAACCTGCAGCTAAGCGGTTAACAGCCGCCCGGTTTTGAACATGAAACCCTCTGCGAATCAGTCACGGAGTCGGTCACACGTGCCACAACATCTAGTCACGAAATCAACTGAGCACCCGAGGAGCCGGGCTTAAGTCGCAATGAGCATGGCGATTCGAGCCCTGAGACCTATTACTCAAACTGGTTCTCGCCTATCAGCGGAACCGCGAACTCTTCAACCCGGATCGCTTCGAGAGCGTTCCCGGTGATCGCGTTGTCGTTGATGACAGGCCCAGCCCCGTTCCGCACCCAAATCCCGTCATCCTGGCCGTCGCGAATGATGTTGCCTATGACGTAGGGTGCGGTGCCGGACCCCTCGACCCTCAAGCCTTCACCGACGTTCGCCCAGATCTCGTTGTCCTCGATCCGGGGCGAGGCGCCCTCGAAGACCAAAATCCCGACCCCCGCTCCTTGGTGGATCCGGTTGGCTCGGATCGCCGGGTCGCTTCCGGCATTCTGTACTGCGACCTCGGCAGCTGTGTTCCCCCAGATCTCGTTCTCCTCGATCGTGGGCGAGGCGCCATCC
>DATCPH010000025.1:0-8011 GCA_036570185.1 Candidatus Limnocylindrales bacterium
GTCCTCGGCCGTCTCCTCCGCCCGCCGATCGCGGGACGCCTCGACAGCGTGATGGATGCCGAATGAGCGGCGCTCGCCGGGCGCGAGGTGAATGGGCCACGACAGGACGAGGCAGCTGCCCTGGTAGACGCGCTCGAAACCCGACTCGGAGTTCGAGACCGTCTCGATCGATGACCACCAGGCATCGGCCGCTGGGCGCACCGTCGTCCCGATTGACACCCCGATGTCGTCGTTGCCCTGTCCCAATCTGGCGACGCCGGAAGCCTCGCCCGACGAGTCGTGGGCCACTCGCCCGGTCGGGAGCTCCCACCAGGCCGCGGGATTGCCACCGCCACCGAGCATCGTGATCGCAAACTCGATGCCCACCCGGGCATCAAGGCTCGATGAGGACTGGTTTTCGGCGACGACCTCCAGGTCGAGGCTCGGGTGGAGTCGATCGCCGCCAAGCGTCAGCACCTTCTCCACGTGGATGGCGAGCGGCTGGTCGGTCGCGGGCGCCCGCATCCAGCCGTCGCGCGCCACGTGGAGACGGCCGAGGTCGAGCTCGACGACGCGGAACGCACCGTCCACGAAATCGCCCAGCTCCGTTGCCTCGGCGGTGGCCACTTCGGCCGGAGTCACGTCGGGCTCGTACAGGTGGACGAGCCCGGAACGTCGCTCATAGCGGTCGTAATGCAGCTTCGAGGCGAGATCGTCCTCCTTCGATCGGACGATCTCGTGGATCGATTCGGGGACTTGAGGGCCTTCGCGGGGCGTGGCAGCAGGCGGGCTCGAAGCCTCCCCAATCTCCGCGGCGAGCCCGCCGACGGCCTGCTCGCCGAGGGCCCGCAGCTTCTCGTGGTAGGCCTCGGGACGGCGACGCATCACTGCCGTCAGCGCGTGGCGCGCCGCACGGATGTCCCAGCTGCCGATACCGGCGCCCTCGTCGAGATCGACCGCGACGACCTGGCCCTCCTCCGCCAGGAGGACCTCGTCTCGGCCGTCCAGGTCGAGGTCTCGGAGCTCCGCGGTCCGGACGGTGGCGGCCGCCTCGTCGGCGGCGTCTTCCGCCGCGATCAGATGCTCGAATGTCGCGAGGCGCATGTGGCTGAGGTAGACACCGCCGAACAGGCCGTGCCAATAGCAGTCGTTGGACTGCCCGCGGTAGAGGTGGTCGATGGCGCCGTCACGCTGCGGGCCCGCAGGCATGGCGGCGACCTTGGCCGACGTCCGCAGCATCTGCTTGTGGAGGTCGTTGACCTCCCGGTACCTGACCTGGAAGTTGCGCCAGAATGCCCCGCGCAGCCAGCGCACCTCGGGTCGCCCCTCCTTTTGCGCGCGCTCGAGTACTTCCCTGAAGGCCACGCTTTCATCCGCTGGCAGAGCCCAGACGCCCATCTCCGCATAGGAGCCCGTCGGGACGTAGACCCGTCCGATCGGCGGCTCCCGCCCGAGCCACGCCGAGGGTGTCACCGTCTGTAGCCAGCCGGCGTTGACCTCGAGCGCCTCGAAGAAGCGATCGACCCACCGGCCGCTGCCCCAGCAGTGCTCCCAGGTCGTCGGCCAGGCGCCGAACTTTTCCCCGTCGTCACCCATCATCCCGACCCGCGTGCCGTCGTCCGTGGCGTGCTCGCGCAGGTAGCCGATCACCTCCTCCACGGGCCGAAACGGTATTCGGTACCGCAGGCCCTGCTCGGTGCCGAAGACCGTCAGAAGCGAGCCCTGATCCTCGGTCGTATACGGGCCCCAGATCGCCTCTTCAGGCACGGCGGCAGCCCGGAAATGGGCGTCGTCGAGGATCGTCCAGCGGTAGCCCGAGGCCACGATCGATGTCGGGAGATCCGGTTCCCAGACGCGCTCAGCCAGCCACGCGCCGGCCGGCCTCGAACCCGTTATCCGCTCCAATTCGTCGGCCATCCGCAGGAGCTGCCCCAGGCGGTCATGTTCCGGGAGGGATGCCAGGACCGGTTCGAAAAAGCCGCCGCCGATCAGCTCGACCTGGCCGCGACCGACGAGCTCCCGGAGGCGGTCGATGAAGTCAGGGCGCTCGGCCCAAAACCACTCGAGCAACGGACCGCTGTAGTGGAGTGCGAGCCGGACCGCGGGATGACGCTCGAGCGCGGCGACCATCGGCTCGTAGGCCCGGTCGAAGACTTCGGCGTAGACCCAGTCGAAGTTGCCGACGGGCTGGTGATTGTGGATCGCGAGGGCCAGCGATATCCGCGCGGACGCCATCCTGGACCGAGCGGTGGTTGGCCGGGTCAGCCGCAGCCGGCCTCAGCCGGCTTTCTTGACGAGGGCGATGGCCGGCACCCTGGCAGCACGCGCCGAGGCAGCCGGGAGATACAGCTTCTCGGTGTATTCGCGCAGCATCCGGCTCGTCGAGAATTGCCAGATCGTGCTGGCGATCGAGCGGCGCATCAACTCGACCCACGCGAGTGGGATGCCGTCGTTCTTCCGGTCGTAGTAGCGGGGCACGATCTCGTTCTCGAGCAGGCGATAGAGGTCCATCGCGTCGGCCCAATCCTGGGCGCCCTCGTCGGGGTTCGTCTCCCGGCCGCCGATGGCCCAGCCGTTCTCGCCATTCCAGCCCTCGTCCCACCAGCCGTCGAGCACGCTGACGTTGACGACGCCATTGGCCGCCGCTTTCATCCCGGACGTGCCCGAAGCCTCGAGCGGGCGGCGCGGGTTGTTCAGCCAGACGTCGACCCCCTGCACGAGGAAGCGGGCGATCCGCATGTCGTAGTCCTCGAGGATGAACACCCGGCCGCGGAGTTTATCCGACCGTGACCGGGCGAAGATCTCCTGGATCACGCCCTGTCCAGGACGATCGGCAGGATGGGCCTTGCCGGCAAAGACGAACTGGACGGGGCGGTCGGCGTCCCAGACGAGGCGGGCCAGCCGATCCGTGTCGGAGAAGATCATGCCCGCCCGCTTGTAGGTCGCGAAACGTCGGGCGAACCCGATCGTCAGGACGTCGGGATCCAGCGCCTCTTCGAGCTGTTCGAGGACCGATGGTGCCTCTCCCAGCCGGGCGAACTGGTTTCGCAGGCGGCCGCGCGCGAACATCGCCAGCTCGCGCTTCTGGCGCTGGTGCGCCTCCCACAGGTCGTCAGCTGGGAGGCGGTCGATCCGCTCCCACCACCTTCGCGCCTGGGTGTGGTTGTCGAGGTCGTCGAGGTCGGCGTCGAGGTACCGCTCGTACAGGTCGCCCATCGAGGCGCCGACCCACGTCGGGAGGTGGACCCCGTTGGTGATGCCGAGGATCTCCCGTGGCGCCGTCCCCCGCCACGTCGCGTTGGCCGTGGCCGCGTGGAGATGGCTCACGGCGTTGGCGCCGTTGGTGAGGCGGAGGCTGAAGGCGGTGAGATCGAACTGGCCCGCATCGCCGTCGACGCCCAGCCCGAGCTGCAGCACTCGATCGAGCGGAACGCCACCGGTGTTCGGCCGGCCGTGGCCTTCGAGGAATGGCCCGGCGATGCGGCGCACGAGACCCGCGTCGAAACGCTCGTTGCCGGCGGAAACGGGGGTGTGGATCGTGAAGACGCTGTTGCGGGCGACGCGGGCCAGAGCCGTGTCGACCGTCGCGCCTTCCGCGACGCACTGCCGGGCTCGTTCGGCCAGGAGAAACGCCGAATGACCCTCGTTGAGATGCCAGACTCCGGGGTCAATCCCGAGCGCCCGGATCGCGCGAGCGCCGCCGACGCCGAGCACGAGCTCCTGGTGCAGGCGCATCTCGCGGCCGCGCACGTACAGGATGTGGGTAATGGGGCGGTCCGATTCGGTGTTCTCCGGGATATCGGTGTCGAGGAGGAGAACCGGCACTCGACCGACCTGGACGGTCCAGACCGCCACTGCCAGCTCACGGTCTGGAAGCTCCACCGACACCTGCAGCGGTTCACCGTCCCGGCCCTGGACGCGGGAGATGGGCAGACGAGAAAGGTCGTAGTCGGGATAGGCGTGTTCCTGGTGGCCGTCGGCGTCGATCGTCTGCCGGAAATACCCCTTGCGGTACATGAGGCCCACGCCGACGAAGGGGATGGCCATGTCTGACGCTGCCTTCGTGTGGTCGCCGGCAAGCACGCCGAGACCGCCGGAGTAGATCCCGAGCGACTCGTAGAAACCGTACTCAGCGCAGAAGTAGGCGATCGGGCCGGGGAGGTCGCGGGCGTGACGGCGCTGGAACCAGTGATCGGCGCCGTTGGCCAGGTAACGATCGAATTCGACGATGACGTCCTGGTACTCGGTCATGAACGCCGGGTCCTCGAGGAGCGTCGTCCAATGGACCGGTCCCGCGATCACGGGCACCGGATTGCGATATCGCGTCCAGGCGCCGGCGTCGATCCGGCTGAACAGGACCTTCGCGGCGGGATGCCAGCTCCAGTAGAGGTTGTACGCGAGCCGGCGAAGGCCCTCAAGCTGTGGCGGGAGCCGGAAGCTCGCCGCAGGAATCGAGGGAATCTGGACCGTGGGCTCCATATGGACGGCCATCATAGCGTCCGAATTGGCGCTCTTTGAACGGTATCCATCACCGTTATGCGTTTACCTGCCAGGTAACTCGCGTTCGCGGCCGAAGTGCAACGGCTAGAATCGTCGCTCATCGTCTCGGAGGGTCGCCGATGGCCAACCAATTTGTCGTCCAGTTGAAGAACGAACCCGGTGCGCTGGCGAATCTCGCCGAGCAGCTGGCGGAACGCGGTGTTGACCTGCGGGCCATCGGCGGCGGCGGCATCGGAGATTCAGGCCACGTGATCATGACCACCGCCGACGACCCGACGACAAGGGCCGTCCTGGAGGCAGGCGCCTACACCTTCATCGAAGGCGAATCGGTGCTGGCCGAGGTCGACGACCGGCCCGGTGGCATGGCCAGGATCGCGAGGTCCCTGGCCGACGCCGGCGTCAACATCTACGGCCACCTGTTCCTCGGACGCTGGGGCGACCGGGCGATGTTCGCGTTCGTCGTCGACGATCCTGAGGTCGCCCGACCGATCCTGGAGCGCAAGGGCTAGTCAGGGACGCGCGTCGCGCCCTGACCGATGACGACCCGGCGCGGATTTCACCGCGGTTTCAGATAGCGGGAGCACGATCCGGCCCGTCGCGCGGCCCGTGAGCCGCGTCCGAATCCGGTCAGGAGCGGACTCCTTCGGTGAAACTGAGGCTCATAGCAGCGGTTGCCCTCATTGCGCTCGGAGCGGGGGCGATCGGCCTGGTGATCGTTCGGCCGGGATCGGGCGCCAACGCCCCGCAGTACCTGACCGCGGCCGCGGCGGTGACCGACGTCGTGGCCCAGGCTTCGGCGACCGGTTCGCTCCAGGCCGTCACCACGTACGGGCTCCGCTTCGGCGAGGCGCCGCGTCCGGCCTCGAGTTCCACCAGTTCCTCCGCCAGCAGTTCCAGCGCCTCGTCCGGGTCCGGATCTTCGACGGCGGTCTGGCCAGTGAGTACCGTCACGGTGGCGGTGGGAGACGTCGTGACCCGCGGCCAGGTCCTGGCGACGGCCGACACGAGCGACGCAAATACCCAGCTCCTTCTCGCCAAGGCGAATCTGGCGGCCGCGCAGGCGCGGCTCGCCTCCGATAAGGCGGGCGCCGACCCTGTCACGAGGGCCCAGGCGGCCGACTCCATCAAGCAGGCCCAGCAGCAGCTGTCCAGCGCGCGGTCGGCACTGTCCACGACCCAGCAGAAAAATGCCCTCGCCGTGAGCCAGGCGCAGACGGCCGTCACCGCCGCCGAGAACCAGCTGAGCACCGACGAGAGCGCCAGCGCACCGCAGACCGTTATCGACCAGGACATCAAGGCCATCCAGCAGGCCAAAGACAACCTGGCGTCGGCGAAGGTGAACGCCACGGCATCGAACAGCTCGGCGTCGCAGCAGGTGGCCGCCGCGAGCCTCAGCGTGACAATCGCGCGTGACGGCTACAACGCCAAGGTCGCGCCTGCATCGGCCGCGCAGATCGCATCGGACAACGCGGCCGTGCTCACCGCCCAGAGCACCGTTGCGGACGCCGAAGCGGCGCTGAATTACTCGAAGTTGACCTCTCCCGAGGACGGGGTCGTCACGGCCATCTCGATCACGCCTGGCCTCTCGGCGCCCGCCACCGACGCCATCGACATCCAATCGACTGCCCTCCAGGTCGTGGCCCAGATCAGCGAGTCGGACGTCGTTTCGCTGAAGGTCGGGCAGCCGACGACGGTCACGATCGGGGCGACCAAGGCCGGCGTCGACGGCACGGTTGCCTCCGTGTCCCCGATCGCCTCCTCGTCGGGATCTTCGAGCGTCGTCACGTACCAGATCGTCGTGTCCCTCCCGACGCCGCCCGCCGGTGCCCTCGCGGGCATGTCCGCAAGCGTTGCCGTCACCACGGCCCAGGCCAGCAATGTCCTGGCCGTGCCCGCTGCCGCACTGGTCGGGTCGGCTGGCTCCTACTCGGTTCGCGTCCTCAGCGGCGGGCAGGCCGTCGTGGTACCGGTGGGCGTCGGTCTGATCACCAGCGCGATGGCCGAAATCACGAGCGGTCTCACGGCCGGCCAGACGGTGATCACCGGCGTCGCCACGCAGCGCACCGGGACGACCGGGACTGGCACCGGTGGCGCGGGTCTCGGGATCCCGGTTGGCGGCGGGTTCGGCGGTGGTGGCGGCGGCAACTTCCGGGGTGCGAACCCGTGACCGCGGGGGCGGCGCTCTGGTCGGGCACGCCTGGCACCGGTGCGACTGGCATTCCTGCGCATGACGCCGCTGCGCTCCCGCCCCTGATCGAACTCGACGGCGTGAGCCGGATCTATCAGGCCGGGCACGTCGAAGTGCCGGCACTCCAGGGCGTCGACCTGCGCATCGCCAGCGGCGAGTTCATGGCGATCGTCGGACCGTCAGGCTCGGGTAAGACGACGCTGATGAACATCATCGGTTGCCTGGACCGCCCGACGTCGGGGACCTACCGCCTCGCTGGGACTGCGATCGCCGGCCTGGACGACGATGGCCTGGCCCGCATCCGGAGCCTGACGATCGGTTTCGTCTTCCAGTCGTTCAACCTCCTGCCGCGGACGTCCGCGCTGGAGAACGTCGCCACCCCGCTGATCTACCAGGGCGTCAGCCGGACCGAGCGTCTCGAACGCGCGCGCGCCGCCCTCGAGCGCCTTGGCCTGGCCGATCGGCTGAGCCACGAGCCGTCGGAGCTGTCGGGCGGCCAGCAACAGCGCGTCGCGATCGCCCGGGCGATCGTGACCGAGCCCGCGCTGATCCTGGCCGACGAGCCGACCGGCAATCTCGACAGCGCGGCCGGCGCGGAGGTGATCTCGATCCTGCGGGACCTGAACGCTGGCGGCCGGACGATCGTCCTGATCACCCACGAGGTCGATGTGGCCGAGCAGGCCGCCCGCCAGGTCCATGTCCGAGATGGGCGGCTGATCGTGTGAGGCGCAGAGATGAGCGCGAGAGCGGGCGGATGAACGGCAGGGCGCGCGTGAACGTGCAGGCGCACGCATGAAGACCATGGAGATGGTCCACCTGGCGTTGTCGCGTCTCGGGACGAGCCGCCTCCGTTCGGCCCTGACAATGCTCGGGATCATCATCGGCGTGGCCTCGGTGGTCGCCCTCGTGGACAGCGTCCAGGGCGCGACGAGTGGGATCACCGGACGTCTGCAGGGCCTCGGGACGAACCTCCTCACCATCAATCCGGGCAGCACGACGCTCGGCTTCACGCGTCAGGCGGCCGGCTCGGCCACGACCCTGACGCTCGACGATGCGATGGCCATCGCAAAGCTGCCCGGCATCGCGGCCGTGGCACCCGTCATCAATACCCAGGCACTCGTCGTGGTCGGGGCCAAGAACACGACCACGCAGATAATCGGCACGACCCCGGATTTCGCGACCGTCCGCGCCTATGACGTCTGGCAGGGCACGTTCCTGAACGCGGCATCGGTCGAGCGGGACCTCCACGTCGCGGTCCTCGGCTCGACGACCGCCGATGACCTCGGCCTCACCGCCGGATCGATTGGCAGCGACGTTTCGATCGGGGGTCTGCCGTTCCGGCTC
>DATCPH010000026.1:0-4187 GCA_036570185.1 Candidatus Limnocylindrales bacterium
AACCGCGGTCTCCTTGTCCGTGCGCCCTTCGAGCGCGGCGCGGCGGAGGTAGTCCCGCTCAGTGACGATCCCCGTGATCTCGCCGCTCTCCGTCACGAGCAGCGACCCCACATTCGCCTCGACCATCCGCTTCACCGCCTCCAACACCGAGGCGTCCGCCTCGATCCGGAGCACATCGTGGCCCTTCTCGTCGAGGATCCCCGACAACAATTGGTTCATCGCGTCTCCTTCCCCGATGCCGCCCGGCAGGGTTCAGCCATTCTCGCCACTCGGATCAAGCGATGCCGCTTCGGCTTCGCGGAGTACGTGCACGTCATGATCTCGGAGTCTGACCCAAGTCGGAGCTCGGGATCGATTTCGTCCCGAACCTCTACAGGGCGATGGCCTCGAATCCCGACTATTCCGGCGGCATTGTCGCGGCCGTCATCAGCACTTCCGGGCAGAGCAAGGCGCTCACGCCGCTGAAGGCGACACGGGGAAACGCAAGTGTGGCCGTCGGCCCTGGGCCGGTGACGACGGTGCTGAGCTCGCGGCCCTACCAGCTTGAGTTGCGCCTCACGCCGAACCGGGCGGCGCTGCCCGGCACCGTCTCGGTGAAGCTCCTGAAGGGGGGTCGGCCGGTGAACGGCGCTCGCGTCAGGCTAACGTTCTCGATCCTGGAGATGGACATGGGCAAACTCAGCGGCCTGCTTCCGCAGACGGCACCGGGAAGGCACGCCCACGCGGGGCGGGTGCTCGGCATGGGCGGCCGCTGGGGGCTGCGCTTCGGCGTAGCGCCGCCCGGCGCTACGCCCTTCAGCCTCACCGTCGTCGACCAGATGGGCGGCTGAACGAGGTCTCGCTCCGCTTCGCGGTGGAGTTGAGCTTGCTGCGGTTTCCCCGGACGCCTACGCTGATGCCGTGGACCAAGCGCAAGTCACATTTGCTAACGCTTTTTTGGTGATGTTGTTTTTCTCGTGGGCCTCGATCTGGAATGTTGGAATGTAAGCCCGGCCGGCTGGTCGAGGAAAGTGCCTGCAAATCGGATCGACTTCCGCGCCCTTCGGTAGCGGCGGCCATGACCGGCGTGTCCGCTTATCCGCCCATGGACATGCCGCCATTCACCCGGATGGTCTGGCCGGTGATATAGGCGGCATCGTCGGAGGCGAGGAAGGCCATGGCGGCGGCGATCTCCTCCGGCTTGCCATAGCGGCGCATCGGCACGATCTTCAGCGCCGCTTCCAGACCCGCGGGATCGATCTCGCCGAGCATTTCCGTGGCCATATAGCCGGGCGACACCGCATTCACCGTGATGCCCTGGCGCGCCACTTCGGCGGCGATGGGTTTCATCATGGCGACGATGCCGCCTTTCGATGCCGTGCAGACCGAATAGGCATTGCCGCCGAAATCGGCGATCTCGGTGATGCAGGAGCCGGTAACGACGATGCGGCCGTATTTCCGCTCCATCATCGGCAGCAAGGCGGCGCGGGTGACGTTAAAGAAGCCGTGCAGATTGTTTTCGATGGCGCGGGTCCAGTCCTCGTCGCTGCTATCGACAAACTGCTTGTCGATGATGATGCCGGCATTGCTGACGAGGATGTCGAGATGGCCGAACGCCTTGACCGTTTCGCCGACCAGGCGCTCGGCGTCGGCGCGCTTGGATACATCGGCCTGCACGACAATCGCCTCGCCGCCGGCCCTGCGGATGCCCTCAGCCACGGCCTTGGCTTTGTCGACGGTGCTCACGCAGTTGATCGCGACCTTGGCGCCTTCGCGGGCAAAGCGTTCGGCCACGGCCTTGCCGATGCCGCGCGAGCTACCGGTGACGATGGCGGTCTTTCCCTTGAGGTTCATGGCCCTGCCTCCCTTGTCTCGGTGTCGCAAGGCTAAGGGGGCGGGCGGGTTTCCGGCAACCGCCGCTTGGCTGGCCGCCCGGATTACCCTCAGGTCGATTGGCGCAGCCATGATGTGCGGGATCGGTGTGCTCCATGTCACCTTTCGCCGTAGCGAAGCGGGTTCGCTCTGTGTGACGTGCGGACGTGCGGGGTGTGCGGCACCCGCACGTCGGAGCAGGCGCGCGGCCAGTAGACCTCCTCCGCCTCCTCGTTGACCACGACCTGCTCGACCTCAGGCAGGTCGCGCGACGCCCGAGCGCTCCGATCCAACCGCCACCAGCAGAGCGTAGGACATTTACGCGCGCGCGAGTACCACAAAACACTGGGACCGTGCGTCAGTCCAACGAACCGACAGCAGCCTGGGAGGTAGGCCGCTGTCACGCAGCATGCGATCCAGCTTGCCCTCGCACCCACCACGGGGTCGCCGAGGCCCGAGCGCGCTCGCTTCCTCGCTGAGCACGTATGGCTCCTCGGAAAGGGCGAACGTCGGCGCCTCAGCGCTCGGTCTGCGCTCGCCGCCCGGCCTCGGTGACGGCGGGCTCGGAGACGGCGCGGAGGGTGTCGGCGAGCTCGGGCGCGGCGCTCACCGCCGCGAGGTCGGCCTGAGCGACGATGCCGACCAGCCGCCCGCCCCGCACCACCGGCAGCCGCCTGATCTGCTCGTTGCGCATCACCGAGAGCGCGTCCTCGACCTCGTCGGACGGCTCGACCGTCGTCACCTCGCGCGTCATCACTCGCTCGACGGTCGTATCCGCCCCGAGCCCCTCGGCAAGTGCCCGAACTGAGAGATCCCGGTCGGTGACGATCCCGACCAGTTGCCCCTCGTCAGCCACGACTGGGAGCGCGCCCGCGTCAGCTTCCCGCATGCCGGCCGCCGCCTCCTGGATCGTCGCGTCGAGGCGAACGGCCACCGGCTCGCTGCTCATCACGTCTTTGATCTGCACAGTCCTCCTCCGCGTTGGTGTCCCGTCTTTCGGATGCCCCTGACCGCCGGAGCCAAACCGCCTGGTGGGGTGCCAAGACACAGATCGGCCGCGAGCGACGCTGCCCATTTGCAGACGGAACATGAGAAGTGACTTGGCGGTCGCAGCCCAGTTCATCGGCTGATTTTCGCGTCCCTCTCAGGGGCGATTCGCCCGGTGCGCGCTACATGCGCTCGATCATCGCCTGCCCGAAAGCCGAGGTCGAGATCTCGTGCGCGCCTTCCATCAGCCGGGCGAGGTCGTAGGTGACTTGCTTGTCGGAGATCGCGGCGCCGAGCGAGCTGATGATCAGGTCGGCGGCCTCGACCCAGCCGATGTGGCGCAGCATCATCTCGGCCGAGAGGATCAGCGAGCCGGGGTTGACCTTGTCCTGGCCCGCGTACTTCGGCGCGGTGCCGTGGGTCGCCTCGAACATCGCCACCTCGTCGGAGAGGTTGCCACCCGGCGCGATCCCGATGCCGCCGACCTGGGCGGCGAGCGCGTCGGAGATGTAGTCGCCGTTCAGGTTCAGCGTCGCGATCACGTCGTACTCGGCCGGCCGCGTCAGGATCTGTTGCAGGAAGGCGTCGGCGATCACGTCCTTGATCGTGATCGTGCGCCCCTCGTGCTCGAGCGCGAGCCAGGGGCCGCCGTTGATCGGGGTCGCGCCGAACTCGCGCGCGGCGAGCGCGTAGCCCCAGTCGCGGAAGCCGCCCTCGGTGAACTTCATGATGTTGCCCTTGTGGACGAGCGTGACCGACTCGCGCGCGTTCGCGATCGCGTACTGGATCGCCTTGCGGACGAGCCGCTCGGTGCCCTCGCGCGAGACCGGCTTGATCCCGATGCTCGAGGTCTCCGGGAAGCGGATCTTCCGCACGCCCATCTCGCCCTGGAGGAAGTCGATCACCTTGCGGGCGCCCTCCGACTCGGCCTCCCACTCGATCCCCGCGTAGATGTCCTCGGTGTTCTCGCGGAAGATGACCATGTCGGTCTTGGACGGGTCCTTGAGCGGGCTCGGCACGCCGGGGAAGTGCCGCACCGGCCGCAGGCAGACGAAGAGGTCGAGCTGCTGCCGCAGCGCGACGTTGAGCGAGCGGATGCCGCCGCCGATCGGCGTCGTCATCGGTCCCTTGATCGAGACCGAGTACTCGCGCGCGGCCTCCAGCGTCTCGTCGGGCAGCCAGACGTCGCTGCCGTAGAGGCGCGTCGCCTTCTCGCCCGCGTAGATCTCCATCCAGTGGATCTGCCGGGCGCCGCCGTAGGCCTTCTCGACGGCGGCGTCGACGACCATCCGCATCGCCGGGGTGATGTCGACGCCGATCCCGTCGCCCTCGATGAACGGGATGATCGG
>DATCPH010000027.1:0-20953 GCA_036570185.1 Candidatus Limnocylindrales bacterium
CTCATACAGGGTCTGGTCGGTCATTGCGCTTCCTCTCTATCTGGTGGCCGGCTGGGCAATGGAGTTCCCTGGTTCTGGGGCCGCTGCCTGAGGGAGGTACGTTGAAACGCCAATCCGTGGTTCTTCCCTGCTGGCGCGAGGTGGCGACCGGCACAGCCCTGGCATGGTAGAGTGAGCGAGTCGACGATGTTCGGGTAGATTTGGGTAGGTTTTGACTCGCTCGGCGTCCCGCGACCCAGACTGGGTAGGCCTCTCCGAGGCAAGCCGCGTGCTCGGCGTCTCACCTGCGACCCTGCGTCGGTGGAGCGACGCCGGCAGGCTTCGGGTGTACACGACGCCGGGTGGCCACCGCCGATTCTCGCTGGCCGCGCTCGAGCGGCTGCTGCCGGCAGATCGGTCGCGGCGTCCGTCCATCGGCGGCGCCGGGCTCACCCCGAGCCGGATCGCGCGGACCTATCGTCGGGCCAGCCGAATCGTCGCCCCCGAACTGCCGTGGGTCCTGACCCTGACCGACGCGCAGCGTGTCCTGTTCCGGGAACGGGGCCACATCCTCGCTGCGAGCCTCCTGCGGTATCTCGATGCCCCGGAGCCGGAGGCAGCCACGCATCACCTTCAGGAAGCGTCGGCGTCGGCCGCCGAATACGGCGACATCGCGGCGAAGCTCAGCCTGTCGCTCAGCCAGACAGTCGAGGGCTTCCTGCGCTTCCGCGCTCCGTTCCATCACGAGTTGGCGGTCGCTGCTCGGCGACGCGGGTTCGACACCGTCGAAACGACCGATCTGCTCGAAACCGCCGAGCGGGCGATGGACAAGCTGCTCGTGGCGACGATGACCGGCCACACCCGCACGAAGGGCGCCGGAAAGCTTCCGGAGTCGCGAGCTGTCGTCATCGACGACGGGCACCAAGCATGAGCCAGGTCTCCGGCCAGATCGTCGCCCTTGTGACCCATGCGCGCCGGGTTGCGGCGGTCGAACGCGAGCGTTTCGCGGGGCGACTTCGAGCCGAAGGGGCCGGCCGGGCGTTCATCCTCGAGACCTGCCACCGCGTGGAGGGCTATGTTTTCGAGGCCGGCGACGCGGACCAGGCCGACCGTATTGCCGTTGCGGTCTCCCTGCCCGCGGGCGGCGAGGCTCTGACCGGAGAGCCTGCCGTTCGCCACGCGATCGGCGTTGCGGTCGGGCGCGATTCGGTGGTCGCCGGCGAAGATCAGGTCCTGCACCAGCTTCGCGTCGCGGTGGACGAGGCCCGCGCTGGCGGAAACCTCGATCCGGAGCTCGAACGCCTTTTCGCGCTGGCGCTGCAGGCGGGACGTCGGGCGCGCTCGTGGCGCCAGGGTCCGCAGCGCTCCCTGGCGGACGTCGCCGTCACGTCGATCGAACGGCAATGCGGCTCCCTCCGCGGCCGGCACGTTCTCATCGTCGGCGCGGGTCGAATGGGCCGCCTCGCGGCCCGGGCGGCGGTCGGCGTTGGGGCGTCCATCGCCGTGGCGAACCGCTCAGCCGGCAGGGCGGAGGCTCTCGCCGCCACGACCGGCGGTCGGGTCGAAGGCTTCGATCCTGGCGCGGGGATCGGCGGGTTCGCCGCGGTCATCGTGGCCCTCGGCGGACCATGGCCCATCGGTCCTGCCACGATCGACGCGCTGCGCGGGAATACGGCCGTGGTCGTTGACCTCTCAGTTCCCGCGGCTGTGCCGGAGACGGCCGCGGTCGTGCTCGGCGCTCGCTTCATTTCCGCCGATGCTCTCGCGCTGGCCGAGGGCGCGGATCCGACCCTCCAGGATGGCACGGCCAATCGGCTCGACGCACTCGTAAGCCGAACGACGGCCGAGTTCCTGGGTTGGCTCGAGGGCCGCCATGGGCGGGCTGCGGCCGAGGCGCTGATCAACCGCGCCGATCTGGAGCGCGAAGCCGAGCTCGCGGCGCTGTGGCAGCGACTGCCCGATCTCGAACCCGAGGCGCGCGAGGCGATCGAACGAATGACTCGCCACCTCGCGGGACGGCTGCTGCGGGAGCCGTTGGAGCGCCTCGGTCGCGATCCCGATGGTCGTGGCGAGCGCGCCGTCCGAGAGATCTTCGCCCTATGAGCGGTCAGGCAATCGCGATAGGCTCGAGGGGCAGCGCGCTGGCGCTGGCTCAGGCGAGGCTCGTCGGGGACGCGCTCGAGCGCGACGGTCGGACCACCAGGATCGCGATCATCGAGACGGAGGGCGACCGCCGGGCGCCCGACACGGCGTGGGGCGAGGGCGCCTTCGTTGCCGCGATCGAGCGGGCGCTTCTCGACGGCCGGGTCGACATCGCCGTCCACAGCGCCAAGGACGTTCCGACCGACGAGGATCGCCGGCTCCAGATCGCCGCCTACCTGGCGCGTGCTGACCCGCGCGACGCTCTTGTCGTCAGGACCGACTCCGCCGAGCGCCGGCTGGCAGACCTGCCGGCAGGGTTTCGGGTGGGCACCGACAGCCCTCGGCGCCGCGGCTTCCTGCTTGCGCAACGGCCGGACCTCGTCGTCCATCCGCTGCACGGCAACGTGGACACGCGCCTCCGCCGGCTGGATGCCGGCGAAACCGACGCCCTCGTCCTCGCATGCGCCGGGCTGGACCGGATGGGTCTCGGCCACCGGATCGTCGAGCGACTCGAGCCGGAGATCCTGCCACCGGCCCCAGGGCAGGGCGCGATCGCAATCCAGGTTCGGAGCGACGACGTGCGCATGCTCGCGTCGGTGGCCGCCATCGATGATCGGCCGACGCGTCAGACGGTCGAGGCCGAGCGGGCGTTTCTCAGCGCCTCTGGAGGCGGCTGCCGCGCGCCGATCGGATCGCTGGCCACGATCGTCGACGGGGAGCTGCACCTCCTCGGAGGATGGGCCAGCGTGGACGGGTCGCGGGCCCGCATCGCCCACCGCCGTGGTCCCTTGGTGGCCGGTCAGGGGCTCGGACGTGAGCTCGCGGCGGAGCTCGGTTGGCGGTCTGAGGACGCGACAGCGCGCCGGGCGGCTCGCGTTCTGGTGATGCGCACCACGGAGCAATCGGGTGACCTCATCTCCGCGATGCGAGACGCGGGACTCGACCCGGTCGAGGTACCGGCGATCAGGGTCGAAATCGATCCGTCGGGAGGGGACCTCGATAAGGCCGCGGGCCTGTTGCACGCGTACCGGTGGGTCGTCATCACCAGCCCGAACGGCGCGCGGGCGATCCTCGCAGCGGCCGAGCGGGTGCGGACCGAACTCGGTTCTCCGTTCTGGGCAGCCATCGGATCCGCCTCCAGCGCGTTCCTCGAGCGCGAGGGCGTCGAGGTCCAGTTCCAGCCAAGGCAGAGCAGCGCCGTCGCCATGGCCAGGGAGCTGCCCCTGTCAGTCGGCGACCGGGTCCTCATTGTCCGAGGCGATCTTGCCGACGCGACGCTCGCTGCCGGGCTGCGGGCACGGGGAGCCGAGGTCGACGACATCGTCGCCTATCGGACACGCGAAGCCCCCGACAGCTCGCGTTCACTGCTTCGAGAAGCAACTGCCGCTGGGCCGATCGCGGCCGCGGTATTCACGAGCGGCTCCACCGTCCGCGGGCTGGTGTCGCTCGGAGCGGCCGAATCGATTGACGTGCGCGCGTTCCCGGCCGCGTGCATCGGCCCCGAGACCGCCGACGAGGCTCGCGCCGCAGGGTTCCGAATCCTGGCAGTTGCTCCGAGGCCGAACGCCGCGGCGCTGGCCGCGTCAACCGCCAACGCCATTGCCCTACAGCCACGGGAGGCACCATGACCCTCGACCTCGAAGCACCGCCATCGTGGGCACCCGCCGTTCCGACGGCCTCGCTGCCGGCTCGACCTCGCCGGTTGCGGCGCACCCCCGCGCTCCGGGCGCTGGTCCGGGAGACCCGCATCCATCCCTCGATGCTGGTTGCGCCGATGTTCGTCCAGCCTGGCTCGGGTCGGCGCCGGGAGATCGCCTCGATGCCGGGCCAGGCTCGGCTCACGCCCGACCTCGCCGCGCAGGAAGCGGCGCGACTCGCCGATCTCGGCGTCGGCGGCGTCATCCTGTTCGGCCTGCCGGAGGCGAAGGACCCGGTCGGATCGGGGGCCTCGGCCGAGGACGGGATCATCCAGGACGCCCTGTGGCGAATCCGCGCGCTCGAGCTGCCCATGGTGACGATCGCCGACACGTGCCTGTGCGAGTACACGGACCACGGCCACTGTGGCCCGCTCGCAGCCGATGGGAGCGTCGACAACGACGCAGCCCTGGCGCGACTGGCCGCCACGGCGGTGAGCCAGGCACGGGCGGGTGCCGACATCGTCGCGCCGAGCGCGATGATGGACGGTCAGGTCGCAGCGATCCGCGCCGCGCTCGACGACGAGGGCTTTGCGCCGACCGCGATCATGGCCTACGCGTCCAAGCACGCCTCGGCCTTCTACGGGCCCTTCCGCGAGGCGGCAGACAGCGCGCCGGCGTTCGGCGATCGGCGCGGCTATCAGATGGATCCGGCAAACGGCCGTGAAGCCATCAGGGAGATGTCGCTCGACGTCGCCGAGGGCGCGGACATCCTGCTCGTGAAGCCGGCGCTGCCCGGGCTGGACCTCATCGCCGCCGCTCGGGCGCGTTTCGACGTTCCGATCGCTGCGTACCAGGTTTCCGGGGAATTCGCCATGATCGCCGCTGCCGCCGACCGGGGCTGGCTCGACGGACGGCGGGCAATGACCGAGGCGGTCACCGCCATCGTGCGGGCAGGTGCTGGCATCGTGATCACCTACGCCGCAGCCGACCTCGCGGCGTGGTCCCGGGACGAGCGATGAGCGGCGACGAGCAGGTCTACATCCAGGCACTCGCCCTCGGCCTCGATCCCGCGTGGCGGCGCCTGACCGACGACGACCGCCACGACGACGGTTGCCGCTTCGGCGAGGCGATCGCGGCAGCCGACCTCGACGGCGTCCGCAGCATCAGCTACTCGTCGATCGGCCTCCAGCCCGGTGTGGACATCCTGCTCTGGCGGATGGCCCCCAGCGTCGACCTCCTGGAGTCATCGGCTGCCGCTCTCCTTCGGACCGGCATGGGCCGGTGGCTGACCGTCACCCACTCGTTCATTGGCCGGATTGGTCCCTCGCAGTACGTGCGGAAGCCAACCGATCAGGAGCAGTCGCTGTTCAGCGGCGAGCGCTCGCGTTACCTCGTCGTCTACCCCTTCACCAAGAGCGCCGATTGGTATCTCCTGTCGAAGGAGACGCGCCAGGGGGTCATGAACGAGCACATGCGCGTCGGCCACGAGTACCCAACCATCCGGCAGGCGCTTGCGTACTCGTTCGGGCTCGATTCCCAGGACTTCGTCGTCGCCTACGAGACGGACGATCTCGTCGCCTTCGGGGACCTCGTCCGGGCTCTACGGGGCACCGAGAGCCGCCGGTCCACGGTCAGCGACACCCCGATCCTGCTCGGGATCCACCGTCCCGTCGACGAGATCCTCACGATGCTGGGGGCCGGTTGATGGCCGGCCCGGCCGTGGTTTCGCGCACGGCGAAGATCGTCGACCGCGCCGAGCGGCTGTTTCCGGGTGGGGTCAACAGCCCCGTGCGCGCCTTTCGGTCGGTCGGCCGAGCTCCGCTCGTCCTCGAGCGCGGCGAGGGGGCCTACGTCTGGGATGCCGATGGCCGGCGGTACATCGACTACGTCGGGGCGTGGGGGCCGGCGATCCTCGGTCACGCACATCCGAAGGTCATCGGCGCGATCGTTGCGGCGGTCGCAAACGGTCTGGCGCTCGGGGCCACGCATCCGCTCGAGGTCGAGCTCGGCGAGGCGATTCGGGAGGCGATGCCCTCGATGGAGCGGCTCCGCTTCACCTCGTCGGGGACCGAGGCGGTCATGAGCGCGATCCGCGTCGCGCGTGCTGCGACCGGTCGCGACCTCGTCGCGAAGTTCGCAGGCGGATACCACGGCCATTCGGACGGTCTGCTCGTCGAGGCCGGCTCTGGCGTGGCGACGCTGGCGATCGCCGGCAGCGCCGGCGTCCCCGATGCAGTGGCCGCCACGACCATCGTCCTGCCCTACAACAACGCTCGGGCGGTCGCTTTGGCGTTTGCGGAGCATCCCGGCCGGATCGCTGCCGTGATCGTGGAGCCCGTGGCTGCGAACGCGGGGATCATCGCGCCGGCGCCGGGCTTCCTTGAGCACCTTCGGGAGACGACCCGTGCCAACGGTGCGCTTCTCCTCTTTGACGAGGTCATCACGGGTTTCCGGGTCGCACACGGCGGCGCCCAGGCGAGGTTCGGCGTGAAACCCGACCTGACGACCCTCGGGAAGATCATCGGCGGCGGCATGCCGATCGGTGCCTATGGCGGTCGCGCCGAGCTCATGGACCTCGTCGCGCCTGCGGGCCCCGTCTACCAGGCCGGGACCCTGTCGGGGCACCCCCTGGCCATGGCCGCGGGGATCGCCACGCTGGCCGAGTTGGAGCCGGACCGCTACCTCGCACTGGAAGAAGCCGCGGCTGAGCTCGCTGAGGGATTGGCCGCCGCAGCGGCCGACGCCGGTCGCGAGGTCGCGATCGCGCGGGTCGGGCCGCTCCTGACCGTCTTCTTCAGAACGACGCTCCCCGTGAACGCAAGGGAAGCGCTCGCATCGGACCGCGATGCCTATGCCCGCTTCTTCGGTTCGATGCTGGACCAGGGAGTCCTCCTGCCACCCTCGCAATTCGAGGCGTGGTTCCCGTCGATGGCCCACGGCCCGATCGAGATCGCGGCGACGATCGACGCCGCACGCCAGGCCTTCCGGGATGGCATCGCATGAACGACAGGTTTCTCCGCGCTTGCCGGCACGAACCGGTCGACGCCACGCCGGTCTGGTTCATGCGTCAGGCGGGCCGGTCGTTCAAGGCCTATCGCGCTCTGCGCGAGCGCTACGGAATCCTGGAGTTGGCCAAGACGCCCGAACTGTGTGCCGAGGTCACCCTGATGCCCGTTCGCGACCTGGGCGTCGACGCCGCCGTCATGTTCGCGGACATCATGCTGCCGCTCGAGCCGATGGGTGTCGGCCTGCGGATCGAGCCCGAGGTCGGGCCGATCATCGACCGGCCCATCCGATCCGCAGCCGACGTCGCTGCGCTGCGGCCGTTCGATCCGGCCGACGTGACATTCACGCTGGACGCGATTCGAATCGTGCGGCGCGAGCTCGACGGCCGGGCCGGTGTCATCGGTTTCTCGGGGGCGCCGTTCACCCTCGCCTGCTACCTGATCGAGGGAAGCCCCTCACGGGAGTTCGCGACGGCCAAGGCCTTCATGTATCGCGAGCCAGTGGCGTGGCACAACCTCATGGATCGCCTGGCGACGATGGCGGTGGCCTATCTCCAGGCCCAGATTGACGCCGGCGCCGACGTCGTTCAGCTCTTCGACAGCTGGGTCGGCGGGCTCGGTCCGGCCGACTACCGCGAGTTCGTCCAGCCCCACGTCCGACGCATCTTTGCGGCCCTTCAGGGGGTGCCCACGATCCATTTCGGGACCGGCACGGCTGCCCTGCTGGAGCTCCTTGCCGAAGCCGGCGGAGACGTCATCGGGCTCGACCACCGGGTATCACTCGGCGACGCGTGGCGACGAGTCGGCCACGACCGCGGAGTTCAGGGAAATCTCGACTCCGCCCGCCTGCTGGCCGGCTGGGAGCCGACACAAGCCGGTGCGCTGGCAATCCTCGACGAGGCGGCAGGCCGCCCGGGCCACATTTTCAACCTCGGCCATGGCGTGCTGCCCCAGACCGACCCGGACCTCCTCCGACGGCTCGTGGATCTCGTGCACGAGCAGTCGGCTCGAACTGAGGCAGTCGCGCAGGTGGTCGCATGACCGCAGTGGCGCGGCCCGGCGTGCTCCTCATGACGTATGGCTCGCCCGCGTCCCTGGACCGGGAGGAGATTCGCGCCTACATGGCGCGGGTGCGGGGCGGGCGAGAACCGGATCCGGCCCTCGTCGACGAATTCACGCGGCGCTACCGGGTCATCGGGGGATCGCCGCTCATCCAGATCACCCGCGCGCAAGCCGCAGCCCTCGCGGACCGGCTCGGGTGGCCTGTTGAGGTCGGCATGCGGTTCTCCGACCCCTCGATTCTGGCGGGCCTCTCCGCGCTGGCCGGATCCGGCGTCACGAACGTTGCAGCGATCGTCCTCTCGCCGCAGTACTCCCCCCTGCTGATGGACGGCTATCGCCGGGCGATCGATGACGCGCGTGCCGCGCTCGACCGCGGCGCGCCCGAGGTCGTCGTGCCCGGCGCCTGGCACGACGAGCCGGCGTTTATCGAGGCTCTCGCCGCCCGCATCGTCGATGCACGTGCTCGGTTGCCGCAGTTCGCGTCCGTGCCGGTGCTGCTGACGGCGCATTCACTGCCGCTGCGTGTCGCCCAGCAGGAGCCGGACTACATCGCTCAGCTCCGGGCGACCGCGGAGGCCGTCGCGCTACGGGCGGGTCTGCCCGACGATGGCTGGCGTTTCTGCTGGCAGAGCGCCGGTCACGAACCCGGCGAATGGATGAAACCGGATTTTGCGGACCTCATGCCCGAGCTCGCCGCCGCCGGGAAACGGGCAGTCATCGTGGCGCCCGTCCAGTTTCTGGCCGACCACCTCGAGATCCTGTACGACGTCGACGTCGGGGCCCGAGAGCAGGCCGAAAAGGCCGGGCTGGCCTTTGCGCGAATCGAGTCACTGAACGACGATCCAGGGTTGATCGAAGCACTGCGCGCCGTCGCCCAGCGGACACTGCAAGTGAGCGAAGTCGGGGCGACCGAGATTCAAGTGGGACGCTGATTCGGTAGGGCTACATCACAGCCGCGGCGATGGGATTGGGTCCCAGGTCACTGCCGCCGACTGCCACGCGCCTGCGGGCCAAATAAGGCGCGAACCTTCGATGTGGTCTTCCAGACCGACAAGGCGTCCGCGCCAACGCCACTGGAGACGGCTGTGGGCCCTGGTCCCTGTGCTTTCATCGGCGGACTGGATCCGTCTGGCCGAGCGCGCCCGGGAGCTGCGCCCGACCCGCGAGATCGAGCTTCTCGTAGACGTGGGTGAGGTGCAATGCGACCGCCTTGATGGTCACGAACAGCGCCTGGCGATCTCGCGGTTGGTCATCCCCGCCGCGGCCATCTGGGCCACGCGCCGTTCACTGGCGGTGAGCGCATCGATGCCGCTCAGGCGCTCGCGGCGCGGGCGGGCTCCGGCACTCACCAGCTCTTCGCGTGCGCGGACGGCGAGGGCACTCCCATTGGGGAAGTACCGAGGCAATCGCCCGAGCGATCGCGGCTGGAATCGGGCCGGATGCTCAGGCGCTGACGACAGACGAGGCGTCTGGCGCCGCTCTCGCGGGTGCCGGGCTCGTCGTCGCCGGCGCTCCGTTGATCGCCTTCAGCCTCCCCTCCGACAACATGCGCGCAAGCATCGCCGCCGAGTCCGACAAAGCGCCCTCTCCGCCCGACCTGTCACATCCGTCCATGCGCACCTGGCTCGACGGGCTACCGCGAGGACACGGCCGCTCGGCCGCGTTTGAGACGCGGAACCGGTGGTCGCCCGGAAGTGCTACCGGTTCGATCGATCGTGGGCTGGGAGACGCTGGGTACCGCCCGGTCGGGAAGGGCCGCCGCTTCATCGTCAGGGTAAGTACGGCCCCCTACGCGACGGCGAGATCGAGCTGGCGCGCCAGTGGGGAGCCGAGCTGGCACAGATGTTGAAGTCTGACCGCCCGGCTGTCGCCGGTCTACACGGAGACCACCCATGACATCGCTCGTTCCCCGCGACGAGCGGGAGGCCCGGATCGATCTTGCGGGCGACCGCCTCGCTTATCTCGTGGTTTCGTACGGGTTGCTGCTCGGCGTCGTCTATCGAAGTGTCGTGCGCGGTGACGCCGCCTGGGACCTGCTCGGGCTGGTCGTCCTGGGTGGGATCGTCGGCGCGGCGTATCGGGTCCGCCAGGGTGCCGTGTCCGGCCGCTGGACGGTGATGCTCCTCGCGACGGCAGGGATCGCCATCATCGTCGCGGGCTTGCTCGCCATCGCTGGACACTGACGTACGACTCCGGTGCGGCCGTCAGTCGGGAGATCCCGCCCATCACTACGCCCGGATCGCCGCCGCGACGGTCGTGGTGCGGAGGCGGCGAAGCACGTCGTCCTGGGCCGCGGCAAAAACCGCGTGCACGTCGCACACGCCATCGAGCGCACATGGCCCGCCGCGCAGGATGCAGACTCGGCGGCGGCTGTCACCTTCCACAGCCTCGACGACGTCGAGCAAGGAGATCTCGATCGGCAGCTTTGCCAGGCGGTAGCCACCCCTCCGACCGACGGCTCCCTCGACGAGCCCGGCGCGGACCAGGTCGCGCATCACCTGAGACAGGAATCGCTCGGGGACCATCTGCTCAGCGGCCACCTGGCGCGCGCTACGCCGCTCGCCGTGGGCCGCCCGGGCCAGCGCCAGGACGGTCCGGATCGCATAGTCAGCGCGTTTGGTCAGCTCCAGTCGCATCGGTCAACCGCTCCCGCGTACCGACGCCGGCGAGCTCGGTAGAGCAGTGCCTCGGCCGGTTCGCGTCGCATCGACGAAGATCGCCAGTGACGCCAGGATCGTGCCGCCGCCGAGGACCAGACCGGCGAGGACCAGGGCCGTCCAGGCAATCGCCCCGCCGAGCATCACCGACGCCACCCCGAGGTTGAGCGCGGCCAGCCGTCCGGCCGCGGCCCGACCGAGGCTTGTCCGCTGACGGGCGTGAGCGGCCATGTCGCCCGGCCCGATCGCCGGGAGCAGCTGGCTCCACGCGCCGATGAGGACCTGGACGACCCAGCCGACCGCCAGCGGCGCGGCGATGCTCTCGAGCGACCATGCCGCCGGGACAGCGCCGAGCCAGAGAATCCGGCCCGCGGCGACGGCGACCGCAACGAGGAGCCAGGCCGGCGCTGCCAGCAGACTCCACGAGGTCAGGCGGTGCCAGTCCGGATCGGTTGTCCAACGGCCTCGGTCGCGCCGGACGGCTAGCGCGTGGGCCACGAGCCCGATCGCGCCGACCAGCCCGACCAGCGCGCCCAGCCGTGCCACGGGGTCGTCGCCGAGGGCCAGTCCGAGAGCGACGAGCGGCGCCCCTGCGACCAGCCCGAGGAGCGCCACGAGGGCGCTCCGTCGCGGCACGATCCGGGTCCCCGCGACCGTCGGCGCGAGGTGGATCAGCGTTGCCGCCACGATCACCGACAGGAAGCCGAAGAGGTTGAGCCAGGCATGGGCCGGCTTGAGGAGACCCCACCGCTCGACGACCGGCGTGTAGCCGGCCAGCATCGTGCCGACGATCCCGACACTGACCGCGACCTGGGCGATCGCTGCGCCATATGCCGTCAGCACCAGCCGGCGGCGCTGCCCGAGTGCGCCGCGTAGCGGCCAGAATGCCGCAACCGACACGGCCCCAAGACCGGCGAGGTAGCTGAGCGCGCCGGCCAGAGCCGCCGGCTGGATGCTGCCGACCACGCCGAGACTGGCGATCAGCGCTCCGCCGGCGATGAGCGCGATGGCCCCGCCACGAACAATCAGGCCCATGGGCGATGCGACCGACAGGGCTGCGACGAAGAACGGCAGGACGCTCGCGACGGCCGTGCCGGCCGCCCCGGCAAGACCGAGGTGGACCGGCAGCCACAGTCCGCGTCGGAGCGGCTCCGGTAACCACAGCGCTGCCACGGCGGCGGCCAGGAAGCCGGCGCTGACGACGAGGCCGGCGACGGTGATCCTACGATCCGCCGCGCGCGACACGGACCGTCGAGGGTCCGGCTCGAGGACGATCAGGTCGGCCGGGGTTATGGGGGCCACCGGCAGCTCGGGTCGGGTCACGACCGGGGCGGACCCGGCCGGGATCGTCTGGGTCGGAAAGAACTCGGCCGTGCACGAGTCGCAGCATGCACCCGCGGCGGGAGCCAGCTCGACGATCGATAATGCTCGCTCTGTCATCGGGTCAGTTCTTCGGGTCGCCGTCGCCCGCCATGAACAGCCCCAGGGCCCCGCGCCCGACGAAGTTGAAGGCGTGGGTGACCAATGGGTACATCCCGTCTTCCTGTGGGCTGAACTCGATGATCGCGCCCTGCGCCGGGGAGAGGTCGACCGCCTGGCTGCCCCAGCCGCCGGGGTTTCCCTTGGCCAGGATCACACCTTCCTTGGTGACGCTGTCGAAGATCGTGCCGACGACGTGGAACGAACTGTCGATGTTCGGTCCGACGTCGAGGACGAAGACTCGGACTCGGCCCTTCGTCGTGACCTGGATCGGGTTGTCCTTGTACTGGTTGGCCACGCCATTGAAGACGACGAAGTCGGGCGCCGGTGCGGCGGCGTTCGCCTTGGCGTAATCAACCGGCTGCTTCTGCGCACCCAGGTACCACTCGCTCTGGACGAGAGCGACCTCCTCACCGACTTTCGGCAGCCCACCCTTCGGTTCAACGATGACCATCCCGTACATGCCGTTGGCGATGTGGTGTAGGGCCGGGGCGGTGCCGCAGTGGTACATCCAGACGCCGGCGTAGTCGGCGGTGAAGGTATAGGTGAACGTCGCGCCAGGCTTGATCTCGACCATCTGGTCATTCATGGCGGTCTGACTGGCATGGAAGTCGATCGAGTGACTCATCGAGGCGTGGTTGGTGAGATGCACGTTCACGGTGTCGCCGAGATGAACCCGGATGGTCGGCCCTGGAACCTGGCCACCGAACGTCCAGGCGTGCGCGACGAAGCCCTCAGCAACGGTGACGTCCTTGTCGATGATCGGCATGTCGATGTCGTGGACGGTGCCCGGCAGGATCTTGGGGGCCGTGGCATCGAATAGCGTGTACTTGGGCGCGTTCGGGTCGGCGACCGGTGCGGACGTCGTTCCGCCGGCGGCCGGGGTGGCGCTGGCCGCCGGAGCGGCGCCTGCCACCATCACCTTGCCCTTCATGCCGGCATCGGCATGGCCCGGGATCGAGCAGATGAAGGCGAGCCCCGCGGCCGGGACGATGACCGTACCCGTCGCCGTCTTGCCGCCGTCGGCGACGATCCTGGTCCCGTCGGCAAACGTAAGGTCATGGAGGGTCGAGCCGGTGTTGTTGAATTCGACCCGGTAGGTGCCGGCCGCGGCGACCGACGGCATTGACGGCGTGAAGCCGAGGTCGAACGCATCGATGGAGATCTTGTCTGCCGGGCTCGCCGGCGGCTGGCTCGTCGCCATCGCCCGCTGGACCGCGGCCGTGGGGGCTGCGGCCGGTGCGAACGTCCAGGTTGGAGCCCCGGCACTCGCGCAGCCGGTCAGGGCGAGGCTAATGGCAACCACGATGGCCAGGCGGGGAAGGCAGCGGGGCATCTCAGCTCTCCTGATCACTTCACGACGATCGAGATCAAACACATACTGTCGTGGTATTAGTTTGCCCGACGGCGAAGGACTGTCGGAGGTGCCGAATGGCCCCTTTTCGGCAGGGATGCACCGGCGATTTCTGTAGGCGCGCCGCCCCAGCAACCGCCATGACCGTCCTGGAACTTCCCGAAGGGCGCGATCTACAGAAGGCGACAACGACTCTGTGGACCACGGCGCGCCGCAGGAGCATCGCCGGCGGGCCCTCCTCTTCGCCGCCCGAAGACGCGCAACCCACGCCGAGGACGGATGCGAACGTCGCCTGGGACGGCACAAACCCGGGGCTCGAGCGACGTGGCGTTTGCCATGTGCGCCAGCACGAACTCGACGCTGTCCAACAGCACGGCGAGCCCGATCGCCCATGCAGGCTGAATACCGAACGGAGGTCGAGATTCCGATCTTCCGAGCGGCCATTGCCGTTCCCGCGCAACCCTCTCGATCGGTTCAGTTGGTGGCAGGGTGCCGCTACTGCCGAAGCCGCTGCTTGGCCTCGTCGAACTGTTCGCCGCTGAGCTCGCCCCGCGCGAACCGCTCGCGCAGGAGCTCCTCTGCCGCCGAGCTCGCCGTCCCTCCGGACCCTGGACGGTGCACGATCAGCCAGACCGACCCAAGCACCGCGAGCGCGAGGATACCCATCGCCGCCAGCATCCACCAGCCATCAAGCCCGGTGGCATCCCAGCCATACATCATCTTGCGTACCTCTACGAGCCATGGTGCGTGGGCGGCGGTTGCGCGGCGCGGGCCATTGCGCCTCTTCGCGTGGGTCGTTCGGCAGGGTGCAGCACAGCCTTCATCGGATACTCTCCCAGGAGTATCTATTTGGCACGCACGGGATTCGATGAATCACGACACTGACTCTCTCCTCGCCGGGCCGCCCGACAAGATCGGCTGACGACGACAGCGTCCTTGTGGGCGCCTTCGCCCGTCCTTCCGAAGCGCGCAAAGTCAGCTGACGCCGAGGAGCCTTTTCACCACCAAATAGCCGACCGGATCACGGCAGACTGGGACGGCGTCCTCGAGGCCAAGGGTGGCCGCCACCCGGGCATATCGCTTGACAGGCCGCCCAGCAACCGCGCCAGCTCTTCGATCTCCTGATACGTGGTCAGGCGCTCAAGCAAGGCCGAACGGTCGGCGGCCAGCGCAAAACGGGGGAGTCTCCGCAGCGGCGACGACCGAATACCGCGGCGCCGGGCCAGCGCGAGAATGGCCAGCCCGGCGCCGCTGAGGATGGTTAAGGTCGACGCCGCTTCAAGTGCCGCCGCAGCCGCACCGAGCGCGGCATGGAACAGTTCAAGCGCGGTCAATTGCGTCGGGTCGTTGGCCGTTTACCCGGCTGGCCAGCACAACCACGTGCTGCATCCGGTGGCTTCAACGGCCCGCGCTGACCAGGGCTAGAGATCCCTCAGTCACCTCGCCCTTGTGGGCCGCAAATGCAGCCAGGACCTCCTCCTTCTCCCGCTGGGGCACTTTGACGAAGTCGAGAGTGCGTCCAAGTTCGGCCGCCACTTCATCGAACTCCTCGGGAGAAATGTGGAACTGGCGATGGGCTTCTTCCAAGCCGAGGGGAGTTGCGCCCGGTTTCGTGGCGGTGAATTGGAGGGGTCCACCGGCAACGTTGCAGACCCACAGGGTGCGCATGAATTTCAGGCCCGGCAGTCTGTCCAGTTGCTCGGTATGCCATTGCGCGAGGGCGGGGTTTTTGGATCCCTGGCCAACGATGGGATTCTTCACGATCGCATCGCTGAAGTGGTCGACCACTGCGGCGATCGCAAAGACGCCACCCAGTCGTTCGTACAGACTCTTCTCGATCATGGTTCGTCCACCTCGTCTCATCTGCGGCCCGGAGCAGCCTGGGTCACGAAACCAGGGCGCCGCATAGTCCAAGATCGCGGGCTATTGGACGTGCCCGCTAGGGCCGATCGGCTCCGATCGCCCCTGCCGTCGGACCCGTTGTTGGCCGAATATGCCGACTCCCTCGTCCGGTGGGGGCCTGGCACATGGCTCGGTCCTGATGGTCGGTCCGGCAATGGCTGTTGGTCAGGTCGTGAACGCTATCGTTCCTTTCATGCCAGCCTCAAAATGGCCTGGTTCATGGCAGGCGAACCCGTAGGGTCCGGGGCCGTCGAAGGTGTAGGTCAGCGTCTTGAGGTGGTGGGCACCGATCTCATCGACCTCCTTGACGATCGTCCCATCGACCTGGTCAGCGTCGACCTTGTCCGCCGGGCCGAGCGCGAACTCGTGCGTTGCCGTGCCCAGGTTCGACACGAGGAATGTGACGGTCTCGCCCTTTGCGACGCTGATCTGGGCAGGATCGAACTTCAGTTGGTCGCTCATGTCGACCTCGACGAGTCGGGGCGAAGCGACGGTCCCGACCGCGGGGACATCCGGTCCGACCACGATGATGTAGCCCAGCATGCCCGCCTCGAAGTGCGCGGGCTCGTGGCAGGCGAAGGCGTACGGACCGGGTCCATCGAAAGTGAAGGTCAGTGTCTTTGTCTCACCCGCGAGGATGTCGGCCGCCTCAGGCGTGCCCTCCTTGTCGGCCATCGCATCGGCCGCCGGTCCGAGCATGAATTCGTGGGCCGCCTTGCCCGTATTCGTGATGGCGAACGTCACGGTCTCGCCCTCGGCCACCGTGATGACGTTCGGGAAGAACGTGAGCTCGTCGTTCGCCGTGATCTTGACCGAGCGCGGGTTTGCCTTCGTGCCCGGCACGAACCCGAGCTCCACCGACGGTGTCGGGCTCCGATCGAGACTCTCGGCGGGCGACGGATGGGCACTTTGAGCTGCAGCTCCAGTTGGCGATGCCGCAGGGCTGGCGGCTGGTGACACGACCAGGGCCCCCGAACCACACCCTGCGACGAGCGCGGCCGCAGCAATCGTGGCGGCGAGCACGCCTTTCATGGGTCCCCCCCGGCGGATGGGTGGCGGTAGACGCAGGTCATGCGCGGGCCCCGGACGCAAGAACAGGCATTCCGGGCACGCACCGACAGCGATGTTTGGTCCGGTGGCCAGCCGACAGGAAGTCGAGCACAGCCAGATCCGCGAGCGGCTTGGGCCCAGGGAGGATCAAAGCGGAGCTGACGCCATGGGCGCAGGCAACCCGGTAGGTTCGGACGCCGAATCCGAGGGCGGGCGCTTCCCGCACCGTGAATTCCAGGTCGGACATGCTGGTCTCCAATCGTGAGGCCAGCATCGCGACGCATGGACCGCCAGGCTATGGCCCGCCCGCCCGAAACCGCTGGGGTAAACCTCCGATTCGGGGGTGGGTCGAACGGGGGATGGCCTGGCCGACGGCCGGTGTCGACGCAGGCCTACAACTCGATCAGGCCCTTCGCGATCGCGTACTTGATCAGCGCCGCCTTCGAGTGGAGGTCGAGCTTGGCCATGATGTGATCGCGGTGACTCTGGACCGTGTGCGGGCTGAGGGTGAGCTCGGTCGCGATCTCCGGCGTCGTCTTGCCCTGGGCGATGAGGTGGAGGATCTCGCGCTCGCGGTCACTCAGCCCGTTGTAGCCGGCGCGATCCTCGCCTGATCCAGATCGCCGGAGGTAGTCCGCCACCAAGGCCTTCGTCGCCGTCGGGTACAGGTAGACCTCGCCTCGGGAGGCGCTGCGGACAGCGTCGAGCAGATCATGGATGTCGGCGCCCTTGAGGACGTATCCGGAGGCCCCGGCCCGAAGCGCCTGGTAGAGGTAATCCTCGCGATCGTGGATGGTGAGGATCAGCACGTTCGCCCCGGGGTAGCGTGCCTTGATCTCCGCGGTGACGGTGAGGCCGCTCGTCCCGGGCATGCTGATGTCCATCAGGACGACGTCCGGTAACAACGCGACGGCGGCGGCGAGGCCGTCTTTGCCGCTCCCAGCCTGACCGACGACGTCGATATCGGGCTGGCTCCCGAGAAGGCCGACGATCCCCTGGCGGAAGAGGGTGTGATCGTCGACGACGAGAACACGAATCTTCGACATGTCAGCCGGCCTCGTCGGTCAGCGGGACCTCGACCCGGACATTCGTCCCGCCGGCGGGGTGAGACTGAATCTCCAGCTTGCCGCCGAGCAATCGGACCCGCTCCTGCATCCCCAGTAACCCTACGCTCTCAATCGGCCCAGGCTTCCCAAGGGCACGAGCGACGTCAAAGCCCGTGCCATCATCGGCCACGCTGACCGTGAGCGTGCGGCCGTCGTGGGCAAGCCGAACCTCGACGTGCCTGGCGTGGGCGTGTTTCGCCACGTTTGAGAGCGCCTCCTGGACAATCCGGAAGAGCGCGACCTCGATGTGGGCGGGCAGCCGCTGGGTCGGCACCGCCGCGGTCACCGACACCTCGATCCCCCTGTCACCAAGGTAACTCTCGCTGTACCACCGAATCGCCGGCAGCAGGCCCATGTCATCGAGGACCGTCGGCCGCAATCCGAGAATCAGTCGACGCGTCTCGGCCAGGAGACGAGCGGACAGTTCCTTGGCATCTCGGATCTGGGCGATCGCCTCACCGTCGGCCCCGGCCAGGCCATCTCGAGCACGGTCGAGAGCGATCGAGAGGGCCGCGATCGTTTGGGCGGTTTCGTCATGGAGCTCGCGAGCAAGGCGACGCCGCTCGTCCTCCTGGGCCGAGATCGTCTGGCGCAGGACCTGCCCGAGGCGCTCGGTCCGTTGAGCGACACGGTGCTCAAGTTCCTTGTTCGTGCGCTCGACCGCTTCGTAGGCGGAAGCTAGCCGTTGGCGCATCGCCTCGAGGCTTTCGGCGAGCTGGCCGATCTCATCCTGGGCGGCCACGCTGACCGGACTAACGAGGTCGCCACCCGCCATTCGTTCTGCGGCAACGGTGAGCTGCTCAGTCGGCTTGACGACGTGGCGCGTCGTGATCCAGGCGACGACGAGCGAAGCGAGGAAGCCGACTCCGGTCGCGAGCAGGAGCTGCTGGCGCAGCTGGAGCGGGAGCGCCAGCGCCACGTCGACCGGCTGCTCGAGGACGACATAGAAGGGACTCCCGACGAGCGGGACGACGGCCATGACGTGGCGCCCGAAGGTATCAGCTGGTCCGGGCTCGTGAAGGAGGGCGGCGGCCGAACCCGTCGCCATGAGGTCGCGGATCGCCGGGAAGTGGCTGCTCAGCGTCCCGGGCACCTCATCGTAGCCAATGCCAAGGACCGCGAGCCCGTTCGGATCGACCACCTCGAGGTGGTACGTCTCTGCGGCGTCACTTCCGGGTGAGGACGCCGTGGCCCCTACGGCTCGACCGTATGAGGCGGGGACGAAGTCCGCTGTGCTGTTCACCGACGTCGTATGGACAAGCGCGACCGCGGCCCGGACACCGGACATCCGGACGAGAACCGTGGCAAACGCGAAGGCCCCGGCGACCTGCGCGACCGGACGAAGCACGGCGAACGGTTCTTGGTGCGAGGCGACAAGGCGACCGCCGACGCCCTCGGTCTCGGTCGTGGGTGTGGGAAGACCGGCGGAATCAATGACCTCGCCGGCCGCAGAGAGGAGCCAGATCCCGCTGATCTTGAAGAACGGGGAGGGGTTCGCCCGGCTGAAGTGCTCGAGAAGTCTGCGAGCGTCCAACTGACCAGCTGACCCCGAGACGGCCGTCAGCTCCCGACTCGCCTCCTGGACGTCGGCCGCGACCCGTCCGAAGTCACGCTCGATGATGCCGGCCGTTGTGTAGGCGGTACTGAGGCGTTCCTGGAAGACGAGCCGCGTTGCCTGGTCGATCGCACCGAGGCCGAGGAACGCGACCGTTCCGAACATCGCTGCGAGCCCGATCGTGACGTAGAGCATGATCCGCCGCTGGAGTCCGAGACGGCGGAAACGCGGTCCGATGCTCAGCACGGAGAGTTAGCCTCACCGCAACCGTGGGACCAACGCGACGATCGGCAGGTGGTCGGCTGCATCTTCGGAGGGTAGACCTCCAGACGTGCGGAACATGATCGCCAGCGCCTCGCCGGCGCTCGCTGCCGCGCGGCGCGTTCACGTCGCCCGGGCCGCGCAAGATTGACAGGGCGCAGCGCTAGCCTGTCTGGAACAACCGCAAGATCACGACGGCGGTGATCAGGCCGCCGATGAAACCGGCGGCGCCTCGGCCACGGGGGTCGGCCCGCCGCGCAAGGTGGTTGGCGGTCGGCAGCATGCCAAGCGCGACGATCGCGTACACGAGGTGGAGCATCTCGCCGGGTCGCGCGCCGCCGATCAGGAGGCCGAGACCTCCCGCGATCGTTACACCCAGGACCAGCACGAGCCCGTTCTCGAGCCGGTCTGCCAATGCCGCCGGCGTGCCCCGGCGCACGGCTCGCCAGCCGGCTTCGAGGCCGGCGATCAGGGCGACGAGCCCGCCGGCGAGCGCAAGCCACCAATGCAGTTGGGCGGGGATGTCAACCCTCCCCCAGGGCAGGCCCTGCGACGTCTCGGGATCGTCGCCGACCCCTCGGGATGAACGCCCTGAGCCTCATGCTCACCCGCCGATACCATGCCGGTGGCGGGTCCCTCCCCTACTTCGGAAGTCACCGGATCCGCCACGGGACGGCGACGCTCCTCGCGAACAACGGGATGCCGCTTGAGGAGCTCTCCCGCTACATGGGCCACGCCTCGACCCAGGTCACCCGTCGATACGCCGTCCAGACGCCTGACGCGCTGGGGGCGCGAGCAGCGGAAGCGCTCGAGCGAGCGGGTCTCGCGGGCGCATAGGCGCCGGCAGATGCGATACCGCCCAGTCCAGGCCAGCTCCTAGGCGACCTCCGGCTCCGAGGAGACGGCGGACCAGGAAGTACAGAAGCGAGAACAGCATGGAGCTCCTTTCCGGTGGAGGAGAGCGCATGCTACCGGTGCAGCAGACCCCGAATCGGGGAAATTGAACCCTTCAGGCGCCGAGCCCGGTCGGAATCGGGCCAAAAGAATCAAGCGAACCGCCGGATGGGCCCAAAGAGTCAGGCGAACAAACCGGGGTAGAGTCAGGCGATCCGAATCGGGCTCGCGAGCCAATCGCTGTGCTCAGATCGACGCCCCGCGCCGTCTGTTTTGGGGAGTGTCAGGCGAACACTCCTGGGAGAGTCTTGCGCACTAGCGAGATCGCGAAAGAATCAAGCGAACTCATTGGTGCTGGACCGATTCTACTCCCGAACCTCTGACCACCGGGTCCTGTCCCAGATCACAGCGAGCCACCTCGCTGGTGATCCGCTCGGGCTCGTCGAGGAGTGCCGGTCGGAGCTCGAACGTCCAGATGGACCTACGACTCAGGGGGCCCGTCTTCGCCGAACCGTGCTCGCACATAAGATGTCGGAGCGCCCTGCCGCTTCTCCAGGGCGCGAGATCCGTGTCAGTCGGCGGGCCGATGAAGCCGCATCACGTCTCGGATCGGTCTTGCGCCATTCGCCGGCTCATAGGAGGCGACGCGATGTCTACAGAGATCGGCTGGCAGCGGGCCTGTCCCCCGCGGACTGCCCGGCTTGCATGAGATCCCGAAGGCCTCGCCAAAGGCCGTCCAAGGCGGTCTCGACCAACTCGGCACGGTTGACCTCAGGATGCTCATACCACCATCTCGCGAGCCCATTGAGCCCCGAGCCCCAGAGTTCAGCCAACAGTTCGAGCCGGGCGGTCGCCCGGGCTTCGATGCCG
>DATCPH010000028.1:0-1654 GCA_036570185.1 Candidatus Limnocylindrales bacterium
GGTACATAACGGCTGCTGTGGGCTTGTAAACCGCCGCCACTCCCGCCTTCTCCAGCATCTCGAGATCGCGGTCCAAGGTCGTCGGATATCGCTCGAGGTCCTCGCCAGGGCCGAACTGGATCGGGTTGACGAAAATGCTCACCACGACCCTGTCGTTGTCGCTGCAAGCGCAGGCCACGAGGCTCATGTGGCCGGCATGCAGCGCGCCCATGGTCGGCACCAGGCCGATCGAAAGGCCCTCGCGACGCCACCGGCGCGACGTCTCGAGCATCTCGCCGGGGTTGTCGATGACGATCGGCGCGCTAGCCGGCGCCGTATTTGACCTCTTCCCGGGGCTCCTTTTCTGGCGTGTCCTTCGGCCCGGTGACGGCGCCGTTTGCCGAATACGAGTGCTCGGGGCCGGGGAAGGAACCGGCGCCAACCTCCTCGGCAAACTGCTGGGCGGCCTTGCTGATCTCCGCCGCCAGGTTGGCATAGCGCTTGACGAACTTGGGCGGCTTGCCGCTCGTCAGGCCGAGCATGTCGTGAAGGACGAGCACCTGGCCGTCGGTTCCGGGCCCGGCGCCGATCCCGATCGTGGGGATCCGGACAGCTCCCGTGACGCGGGTGGCGACTGCGTTGGGCACGCCCTCCAGAACCAGGCTGAACGCGCCGGCCTGCTCCAGATCCTTTGCATCCGCCATGATGCGGGCCGCCTGCGACTCGCTCTTGCCCTGGACTTTGAACCCGCCCATCTGATGCACGAACTGCGGGGTCAGCCCCAGGTGGCCCATGACCGGGATTCCCATCGCGGTGAGCCGCCGGGTAATCTCGACGATCCGGCCCCCGCCCTCGAGCTTCACCGCGTGCATCCCGCCCTCTTGGAGGAAGCGGCCGGCGCTCGTGATCGCCTGCTCGACCGATGCGTGGTACGACATGAAAGGCATGTCGCCGACTAAAAGCGCCTGCCTCGAGCCCCGGGACACAGCTTTGGCGTGGTGGATCATTTCGTCGAGGGTCACCGGGAGGGTGGTCGGGTAACCAAGCATCACCATGCCCAGGCTGTCGCCGACCAGGAGAATCGGAATACGGGCGTCGTCGAGGATCTGCGCGCTGAGGTAGTCGTAGGCCGTGAGCATCGCGAAACGACGGCCTTCATCCTTGAATCTCTGGACGTCCAGGACCGTTGTCATTTACGAGGTCTCCTTCGGGTCGCTGCCACTTTTCGGGTCAGCGCCCTTCTCGTTTGCTCGGCCGCCGCAGGCTTCAAACCCGCCTGCTGGGCGATCTCGAGCACGACGTCGCCGAGCATACGATAAAGGTCGGTTTTGCGATCAATTGGTCCCATCCGGCTCGCGCCTTTTTCGCGCCGCGTCCCGCCGGCGCGTCCGGCCTGGGCGTCGAGCGCGGCCAGCGCGGCCAGGTGCCGCCGTACGGTTTCGGCATCGCCGCGACGGATCGGACCTGTCAGCGCCGCGACTGGGCCGCGTCTGCGGACGTTGGCGACGGCGCCTTCTGCGAGAGGCACCAGGCCCAGGACCGCTTCCTTCTCGGTCCAGCCGGAGTGCTCGAGCAGGTGAATCGCCTCGGCAAGAAGTGCCACAACGTAGTTGGACGCGAAGACGGCAGCCGCGTGGTAGACAGCCCGCTGCGCGTCGTCGACCCTCTTCGGTTT
>DATCPH010000029.1:0-19900 GCA_036570185.1 Candidatus Limnocylindrales bacterium
CGGCCGGCCCGCAAGTCAGGGCGGCGGGGGCACCTGAAACGAAAGCCACGAAGGCAACCACCATGAGGAGCCACCCGCCGCCGAGACCGCACCTTCCCACAGCCGGGCAAGGCCTGATAGACGTTACGCACATCCCATGAAAAATTTCTGCTGCCTCGACGGGCCGGGGGCCTCGAGCTGACGTTTCGTTCCACGGGACGAAACAAATCAGCGCCGGACAGGCTCCGGATGGGGCCGCCGGTTCAAACGTGTGCATGGGATGAAACGCGGCCGTCGAGGGTGGCGACGACGGCATGGCGGGCGCCGCAAATCGCCGCGGACCTACAGAACGATGATGGCGTTGCCGCCCGGGTTGACCCCGGCGGCCAGCAGCTCGAGGGCCCGCCGACCCGGAACGGGAAATGCCGCTGCCAGCAGATCGCCGGCGACGGCCAGGAAGAGCCGCGTATGCCGGCTTGCCTGAAGAACGAGGATCACGCCGTCGACCTCGCCGTCACGTTGCTTCAGTTCGAGCCGGCGGATCAGCGCCTGCCCGTCCGTCGGGTGGGTCTCAGCTTCAATGCCATAGAGCCACGCCCGGCCGCGGATCAATGCGTCCCAAGCGCGAAGGTCGCCGGGGTGCGGCAACGGGACCTCGACCGCCCAGCCCAGATCGCGATGCAGGCAAGCCCGAAACCGCCCCAGCAGGGCGGCATGACCAGCGTCTCGCATCGGCTGCCCGCCTGGGTAGGCCCGAACGGAGAGGTCAAGTCCGACTACGCCGAGGATCTGCGACGCGCGGACGATCCCCACGTCGGTGGCTTTCCCCGTTGCAAACCGGCTCATCGTCGGTGGCGAGACGCCGACCGCGTCACCCACGTCCCGCAGGCTCAAGCCGCGGTCGATGCGAGCGATCTCCTCCTCGCGTGCGAGCATGGCGAGTGAGGTGCGACCCCGCGCTGCCCCGATGTCGGCTGGTCGGCGCTTCGTGGCCATGACGGCATCGTGATCGCCAGCCCTTCGCCGCCGGTTATCTCCCACTGCACCGAGGCTTATCCGGGCGACCGGTGGGATGGCGACCGGTGGGATGCCGACTGGTGGGATGCCGACTGGTGGAATGGCGACCGGTGGGATGGCGACCGGTGGAATTTGGCGACCCGCGCAACCCTGGGAACGAGCTGCGTGGCAAGCCGGTGGGGAGCGGGGGGGACAACCGATACTCAGCACATGACCCCCGCCGACTGGGATGCGCGGACCTATGACCGCGTGGCCGACCCGATGACTCGCTGGGGCGCAACGGTTCTCGACCGCCTGCCACTCGGGGGCGACGAACGGGTGCTCGATGCCGGCTGCGGCAGCGGCCGCGTCACCGAGCACCTGCTGGAGCGGCTGCCCCGGGGTCGCGTCGTGGCGCTTGACGCCTCACCGGCAATGCTCGAGGAGGCTCGCCGGCGATTGAGCCGCTTCGACGGCCGCGTCGAGTTCGTCCAGGCGGACCTGGCGCATCCCCTTCCGATCGAAGGGACGGTCGATGCGATCCTTTCGACGGCGACCTTCCACTGGGTCCTCGACCAGGACGCGCTCTTCCACAATCTCGCGGGGGTCCTTCGCCCCGGCGGCTGGCTCGCGTCACAGAGCGGCGGTGCGGGGAACATCGCGCGTTTCCTGCAGGTGGTCGCCGGGATCGGCGACGGATGGCAGGGCGAGTACCGCTTCGAGACGCCGGAGTCCGCGCGAGCCCGGCTCGTGGCGGCCGGCTTCGTCGAGATCGACACCTGGCTGTCGGAAGAGCTGATCCGGTTCGAGCCTGGCCAGGCGTTCGAGGCGTACATCGAGACCGTCTGCCTTCGACCGCACCTCGATCGGCTTCCGCCGACCGAGCGCCGCATTCGTCCGGGCAGTCGCGGAACAGCTACCCGAACCGGTCCTCGACTACGTCCGGCTCAACATCGTCGCCCGCCGCGCCTGAGCGGTACGCGCCTGACCGGCACGCGCCTGACCGGCACCCGACTGATCGGCAACCGGACTCAGGCCTCGGCCCGAATCACCAGCCTGACCGGCTCGGCCGGCCGGGTCCGTCGGAAGCGTCTAGCGTTCAGCGTCACTCATCGACTCGACCCAGGAAGAACGGTATTCGGGCGGATCGAACGGTTCTCCGAAATAGTCAGTCTCGCGTACGACCTTCCCGTCACCGAACTCCATGATGAAGACGGCCTTCGTCGGTCGAGCGCCGTCATAGCGAATCGTGCACTCCGTGATCCAGACATCGCCGCGGCCGATGGTGCGGCGGATGTCGAAGGAGACCTTGAACGGCGCCCCCTCGTGAACGGCCACGATGTTTCGCTTGCCGCGAATTCGCTCGCCGCTCTGCGGCCACTCGATGACCGCGTCGTCTGCGAAGATCTCGGCCGCCGCGACCTCATCCTTGCCCGCGACCGCGAAGTGATCGGCGATGAGCTGTCGGATCGACGCATCAACCATGGCTTGCCAACCTCCGCGCTGTGGCCTCCCCACGTGATCCTCCCCACGTGATCCTCGGCGCGTGATCGTTCGCGCCGAGCGACGTCGGGCGAGCCTCGGATCAGCTTACGACCCCGTCGGACGCGAACCCGGACTCCGCGAATTGGCGCCGAGGTCGGCGGGCGTGTCAATGTCGCGGAGGGTGCGGCCCTCGGGATCGAACGGGCGCCATTCCCAGTCATCGAGGGCGCGCGTCGACAGACGATCGAAGAGCGCCAGCAGCGCTCGATCGCCGTCGGCGACAGCACCCCGGAGAGCCGATGTGGCGGCACCGACCCGAACCGCGGCCGGCAGCGGGTGACGTCGCCCCCGCTGCGCCAGGATGACGGCGTCGTGGTGGCCGGCCTCCAGCGCCCGCAGCATCGACGACAGTACTTCGGGTTGCAGCCCCGGCATGTCACCACCGACGACCAGGGCCAGGGGCTCGGCGGCCCAGTCGATCGCGGCGCCCAGGGCCGCGAGCGGCCCGCCGAACGCCTCGGGGTCGCGGACGAACCGCACGGCCGCAGTGAAGCCCCGAGGCTCGGGCAGGTCCGGGGGCGGAGCATCTGGAGCGAGGACGATCACGATGTCCCGGACGACCGCGCTCACGGCGATCAGGGTGTGATGCAGCAACGGGCGGCCGTCGATCGGCTCAACGAGCTTGTCGCGACCGAACCTCGACGACCGACCTCCGGCCAGCACGATCGCCGTTGCCGGTGGAGTCCGAAGGCCCGAGCCACCCGACTCGATCACCGCTTTGACGCGACCGTTGTCTGCGAAATCCCGTCGGGTGCCGGCGCGTCTGGAGCCCGCCCCTCGGGACCCCGCCGGCCGGGAACGTGCCCGTCGGGGGTTCGGCGGAGGATCCCGCGGCGGTCGAAGTCCTCGATGAGGGCCATCACGTATTTCCGACTCGTGCCCGTGGCGTCGCGAAGGGCCGCCGGCGTCAGCGGGACCCCCGCGGCCATCGAAACGGCGGTTTCGACCAGGCGCCGATAGGCAGTACCTGAGTAGGCCAGGTCGAGGTCGACGCGGACGATGCGACCGGCCGACTCGAGGGCTCGAACTCCGTCGGGCGGGCAACCCGCCTCTGCGGATGCCGCCGCGAGGCCCGGTGGCGCGTTGACGTCGAGGAGGGCCTCGAGCCGAGCCATGGCGACCTCCAGGGCGGCCGGCAGTCCGGGCGCTCGAGCGGGATCCACGAGTCGATCGCGATCCCGAACCAGCCGGCCACGATCGACAAGGTCATCGATTACGCGATCGCTCGCGGACGCCGCGGCTGTCCCGACGAGGCCGGTCGAGCGGCGGAGGGCCGCCGCCAGGTCGCGCCGCACATCGGCGACCGGGACCGCGGCACTCACGGGCGACGCGCCGCCGTCCACGACGAGGGCGACGACACGCCGCTTGAGCGCATCGGCGACATCCGGGGCCAAGACGACGTCACCGACGCCCACCGAACCGAGGGCGGCAGGTTCGCCGAACAGCGCCGAAACCGCCCCCACGCGCTCGGTGGGCAGCGCCCCGTGAAGCGCGACCAGTGCGCCCGAGATGGCGTCCGGGTCTCCGGCGGCGACCGCGGACGCGAGATCGGCCAGGCGCTCCGGGGTCGTCCGCCGACGGGCCACGCCGCGCGCCGGCAGCGGGTCGAGGACCACGCCACCGGCGAGAACCTCCCCCGGCGATGGTCGGCGCAAGACGAACCGGTCGCCGATCGCCACGGCGATCGGGTGCACGAGTCGCAGGATCGCGGTGGACCTGCCGCCGGGCAGGTCGGCGGCATCGCGCCCGCTCCGGCCGAGACGTGCGTCGACTGCTTCGGTGCCGATGTGGAGCCGTGCCCGCGCCCCGTCCCGAGGCGGCCAAGATGCCCCGTTGGGCATCACGCCCTGGGCGCCGTGCGCGCCGCGCTCCGGCCCGAGTGGCCCCAGCACCGCCGGGCCTCGAAGCGCAACCAGGAGCCGGTCACTGACCTCGACCCCGCGACCGATCGTGACGACCATGCCCCGCCGAAGGGCGCCCGCGTCGATGCCGCCCAGGTTGAGCGCGGTCCTGCCCCCGCCCACGACTCGCTCGACGGCCGCATTCCGTGCTTCGATCCCGCGGACTCGTGCCGAGAGACCATCTGGCTCGATCCGGGCCGTGGCGCCCCGTACGAGCCCGCTTCCGCCGCCGCTCGCGTCGCTCCCGCCGCCTCGCAGCGAGCCCGTGACGACCGTCCCGTGCCCCCGGATCACAAAGACGCGGTCGATCGCCAGCCGGGGCGGACCCGCCAGATGGCCCTTCGAACGGGAGGCGAGGGTGCGGTCGCGCAGCGCCAAGAGGCCCGCCCGCAGCTCATCGAGGCCGAGCCCCAGAACCGACGCGACGGGCACGATCGGCGATCCGGCGAGGGTCGTCCGCGCGAGGAGTCGCCCCACGAGATCGACCACCTCCGCGACCCGCTCGTCCGGGACCGCGTCGACCTTCGTCACGGCCACGATCCCGTTGGTAATGCCCAGCCCGTCGAGGAGAGCGAGGTGCTCCAGGGTCTGCGCCCGGGGCCCGTCGTCGGCCGCGACGACCAACAGCGCCGCGTCGATCTCGCCGGTTCCGACGAGCATGTTGCCGACCAGTCGGTCGTGGCCGGGAACGTCGACGAAATCGATGACGGAGCCGTCGTCGAGGTCGAGATGCGCATAGCCGACATCGATCGTCATACCCCGTCGCTGCTCCTCGGGCAGCCGGTCGGCATCGATGCCGGTCAGCGCTCGCAGCAGCGTCGTCTTGCCGTGATCGATGTGGCCCGCGGTCCCGACAACGACCGTCATCGCCGGCTAATCCTGGGTGGCCTCATCGCTCCCTGCCCGGCGGCGCAGCTCCTGCACGAGATGGGGGACGTCCTTTTCCAGGGTGGTCCAGAGGATGTCGTAGTCGATGCGATGGTAGATATGGTCGACGAGGATCCGGATCCCACGAATGTCGTCCCATGGAATGTCGGGGAGCGCGCCTCGCACATCGTCGGGCATCCGGCTGGCGGCATCGGCGATCCGGCCGATGACGGCTTCCCCGGCGAGCCTCAAGAGGCGGTCCCCATCCCACGCGTCTTTGCCCTTCCGGACGATATCGTGTGCCGCATCTGCCGCTTCCTCGATATCGGCGAGCACCGAATCGGCCGAACGGGTTTGGTTCCGAGCCGCCATCAGATCGGCGTGGCGCCTTCGAGGATCGCGCTGTCGCGCTCGAGCAGGCCACCAGAGGTCAGAAGGTCGACCTGGACGCCAAGCAATTCGGAGAGGGCCCGCCGGAGCCGTACCTGGTCCAAGAGCGACCGATTGGGCTCCATGTCGACGAGGAGATCGACGTCGGATCGATCGGTTTCGTCGTGGCGGGCAACCGACCCGAACAGGCGGACGTTGCTGGCGTGATGGCTTGCTGCCAGATCGATGATCTCTCTGCGTCGTTCCCCAAGCACTCGACGCAGGTCCTTCGGTGGAGTACCTCCCAATGGCTTGGCGGTGAGTTCATTTCCGGCGGCTCGAAGGAGTCTGTCCAGGGTGGCGGCCGAGGGGATTTTGACCCCGGCTTCATACGCAGCGATGGCCGGCTGCGATGTAGCGGCTCTGCGTGCGAGCTCGCCCTGCGTCAAGCCGGCACCGGTCCGAGCCTGTTTGATCAGCCTTGCCGATAGAACCATGCCGCCAGTATATCTGTTTGGATATTGCCTCTTACCTCAAGGCCGCCCCGCCGCCCCCGTCCTCCGCTCGCGTGCGACCCGCGAGGGCGTCCCTCGCGAGGTGGCCCCCGACGACGCAATCGCCGTCGCGACGGCCGAGGCCAACGAAGCGTCGGCGGCCGGATCGACCGTCCGAAGGTCGAGCAGTACCGCGTCGGCCTGGATGTGCCCGATGACCGGCGGCGAGCATTCCCGCAGCCGCGCCAGCAACTGCTCGGGCGAATCGCCTTTGAGAGCAAGCCCGATCGACGGGATCGTCTCCCCTGGCAAAGAGCCCCCGCCGAGCGCCGCGGAGAGCTCGACGACCCGTACGCCCACCCGCGCGGCCCGTGCCGGAAGCGCCGCCACGATCGCGAGCGCGCGTGCCCGCAGCTCGTCGGGCGACCAGGAGAGCATCCGCCACACGGGGATGTCGGTCGTCGCCCGCCCGGCCCGATACAGCCCCAACGTGGCCGCCACCGCGGCCAACGTGACCTTGTCGGGCCGCATCGCCCGGGCCAGCGGATCCTTGCGCATCTTCGCAACCAGGTCTGCTTTACCGACCACGAGGCCGCCCTGGGGCCCGCCAAGGAGCTTGTCGCCGCTGAACGTCACGAGATCGGCGCCTGCCATGAGGCTCTCCTGCGGTGTCGGCTCATGGGCAACCCCGTAGGCCGCGGTGTCGAGAAGGGCGCCGCTGCCGAGGTCGTCAACGACGATCGCGCCGTGCTCGTGGGCGAGCGCGGCCAGGCCGATCGGGTCGGGCGCCTCCACGAAGCCCGCCTGGCGGAAGTTCGATGGATGGACGCGGAGCACGAGGCGCGCGCCGCCGCCTTCCAGCGGCTCGCGATAGTCGGCGACGCGCGTCCGGTTCGTTGTGCCGACCTCGATGAGACGACCGCCGGCCCGACTGACGATCTCGGGGATCCGCACTCCCCCACCGATCTCGACAAGCTCACCGCGCGACACGATGACGCCCGATCGACCGGCGAGGCGAACGGCCATCACCAGTGCCGCGGCGTTGTTGTTGGTCACCAGGGCGTCTTCGGCGCCGGTCAGGGCGACGAGGTGCTCCTCGGCGATCCGGAACCTCGCGCCGCGCCGGCCGGTTGCGGCATCGAGCTCCAGCATCGAATACCCGCTCGCGGCGGCAGCCGCGGCATCGATGGCGGCCTGCGGCCATGGCGCCCGACCGAGGTTCGTGTGCAGGATCACGCCGGTGGCGTTGATGACCGGTCGAACGCCCGCACCAGTCGGCGTCATCCAGGCTTCCAGCCGCGCGATGAAATCGGCCGCGAGAACGTCGAGCTCGCGACGGGCGACACCGTCCTCGGCCGCCAGGCGAGCCCGTTCCTCCTCGAGGATCGACCGAGCGGCGCCGACCAGGGCGTCGTGCTCGCGCGGGCCATCGAGCTGCGCGCGGACGGCGCTGAGCAGCCGCTCGACGCTGGGCGGCCGCGCTCGATCAGTCTGGGCCTTCGTGACCACGCTTCCTCCGGGACGAGCGTTGATGGGAGCCTCATGAGCATACGGCCAGTTGGGTTTCGTCCGCCTCGGCGCTCCGACGTCGCTGGCACCGATCGGGATGCTCTGCAGCCGCAAGGTCCCGAGGCCTATCGAAGACATCCCGGAGAGGTGCCGGACGTTCTCATGGACGCCAGCGGCACAGTGGCCCTGCGAATGGCGCGCCCCTCGCGGATGGTCACCTGCAGGCCGCGGGACCATGTTTATACAGAGCCGGAGGAAGACTGGAATGGGGATCGTTTCGTGGTTGGTCGTCGGCGCAATCGCAGGATGGCTGGCCGGACTGTTGGTCAAGGGTGACGAGGGTCTCGGCATCATCGGCCACATCGTGCTCGGGATCATCGGTGCCATCGTCGGCGGCTTCATCGCCGGCGTCATCACAGGGGGCGACTACATCACCGGCATCAACGCCACGACCATCATCGTGGCCGTGATCGGGGCCGTCATCGCCGTCCTCGTCTGGAACGCCATCCGCGGCCGGACCAGCATGGGGCGGGGTCCCATCTGATCGCGCCTTGATCCGATCGACCCGCGGCGGCGGGATCCACCGGCGCCGCAGTAGCTAACTTCGGGGCCGGCTCCAACTCGGGGCCGTCGCCGACTCGGGGCCGGCGCCGCGTTCACCGCTGGGGCCGGCGCCAACTCGGGGCCGGCGCCAACTCGGGGCCGTCTCCAACTCGGAGGTCGGCGCCGCGTTCACCGCTGGGGCCGCCACCTCTGGCACCTGGACGCCGCCGCTCACTACCCCGGCATCGCCCCGCAATCGCCGTCCCGGGCCGATTTCTTTCATCGGGTGAAAATTCTCGGCGCCGCGTTTCATGCCATGAACGTGTCAGCTTGGATCCCGGATTCTCGAGCCGATCCTTTTCGTCTCACGAAACGTTTCTGCTTTCCGGGCGGGTCGCCCGCCTCAAGTTGACGAAGCGTTTCGTCCCGTGAAACAAATCGGCGGAAAATCGGCTCAGCGTGGCTCGGCCGCGTCCGACATGTTCATCGGGTGAAACGCCCCCGGTTTCAGCCCGGGTGCGGCAGCTCGACGCCTCGTGCATCGCCCGCGTCGAGGCCATCGGCACAGACCTGGTGACCGCCGACAGCGGTTGGCCCGTGCGGTGGAGGCTCAGGGAACGTCCGCACGATTCCGTCAAGGTGCGGTGATGGCAGGGCACGCTGACGTTGTGGCGGGAGCGCATGGGAGTCGAACCCATCGCGCCGCGTCAAGCGCCGCGCCACCGATTTTGAAGACCGGGGGACCCACCGGGACCCGACCGCTCCCTCGCGAGCCGATGCTACCGCTCCAGAGTCGGCTGCGCTGCGAAGGTCGACCCGGCCGAGTCGATCGAGCCGTGCGTAGAGGCGGCCGCGGCGCTGGTTGAAGGCGTGAGGAGTCAGCGCCCTCAAGCGAGGACCGGGTTGCCGGAAAGCTCCTCCGAGATCTCGGCTCCCACGTCAGCGTCGGGGTCCTCGGTCATCGCCGAAGGCGAGAGGCGCTCGGGCTCGAGGAGGCCCATGACCGCCCTGGCCGGGATGCGGTACGTCCGCTCTGACAATTTGACCGCGTAAAGACGACCAGCAGCGATGTAGTTCAGGATCGTCGAAGGGTGGAGGCTCGCGATCTCGGCCACTTCGTGCGGCGAGTAGAAGGCCTTCGTGAGTTCCACGCCTTGCTCCTAACTTCGACATCTATGCCGATACCCACAATGACGAAGTTGTCAATCCAGCGGCGACCACCAGCCACAATCACGTCGCATTTACGTGAGCCTGGGCGCACGATACGCTGCGCCCGAACAGGCAACCCGGCGGCGATGCGCCAGGTCCAGGACTCCGACTTGACGCATCTCGCCGGCAGCGCCTAGAGTTTGTACGACACGACCTGTGTAGTCACGTGTAGGAACGAGGGATGTCTGAACGGCGACCAAACCGGATCAACGTCCTGCTCGATGACGAGCATGCCGCCAAGTTGTACGGGCTCGCGGATCGAACGTACGTCCAGGCGGGAACGATAGCCCGGTCGCTGCTTACGACGGCGCTCGATCGGGCCGACCCGGATGCAGCGACAATTACCGCCTTGCTCGATGCCATCCCAGGAGCATGGGAGCGGGCGCAGCAGGGACTCGCAGACGTTCAGGCGGGAAGAGTCGTGCCGATCAATGAACTCTGACCGGTGGCCACGGTCGTCATGGCCGAGGCCGCGCGAGCTGATCTCAATCGCCTGATCCGGACGCACAACCTCCCGGGGTCGACTCGAGATCAAGTCAAGGCCTCGCTCGCCTCGCTCGCCAGGTTTCCACTTCTGGGCACGGCGCTGATCGGACGCTGGGAGGGGTTGCGCTTCGTGCTGGGTCCGTGGCCGTGGCTGCTGCTGGTCTACGTGTATGACGGGGCCCTCGACCAGGTCTCGGTGGTGACGATCCAGGACTCGAGAACTGCTGGCGCCGCGACATCAGAGCGCTAGCGTTGCTCGAGGGCCCTAGCTCGGGACCGACGCTCAGGTGCGATCGGCTAGGCACTGTTGCGCTCGACGGAGACCGATCGTCTCTCAGGCGAGTTCGAGGTCCGTCTTCCCGAAGTCGCCTCCTTTGGCCAGCAGCGGCTCGCCGGCGATCCGTGCTGTGGCGTAAGCGAGACAGTCCCCGAAATTCAGACCTGCAGGGTGGCGCGACTTGCCGAACCGCCACCAGGCCGAGACGGCTTCCTGCCAGTGGTGGACGCCGAATTCGATCACGACGGCATCCGATGCCGCAAGCAGATCGGCGAGGAGTTCGGTGGCATCTTCGCCAGTTCGCGCCGAGAGGACGATGCCAGCTTCCACGAGGGTTGGCGCGCCCACAGCTACGGCGTCGGCGGCGTTGATGAGCGTCACGAACGCCGCGCGCTCCGGCTCGTCGAGCGCAATTGCCAGGAGCGCTGAACTATCGAGGATCAAGTTCCCTCCGAGCCGAAGCCGAGGATCGCCTCCTCCTGTTCCTTGCTCAGCTGGCTGCCGCGAACACCTCCAGGCAATCGGGGCCACAACCGCCGCTCGAGGAGGTCGACCATGCGATCGCCCCTGGCCATGCCGCTTCGTGCGAGCAACAGTCTCTGTTTGCGCTCGCGGAGCGCGCGCCTGATAGCGCCGGTCTTGGACTCGCCCGTCATCGCCGCGATCTCACTCGCGAGTCGCTCGGTCTCAGGATCTTTGATGTTCAATGCCATGGTGGAAGTATAGCCGAATGGTGTAATTGTGACTTTCCCGGTTGCGTCACAGGACGCCGATTACGACGACGTGCCAGGACTGGACGCCATCCGGCTTTGATCGCCGCGTCGCGCCTATGCGGATTCACGGTCGGAGCTCAAGGGCATCGACATGGGCCGGCCTCACCGCTCGAAAGTGGCGCTGGTCAAGCGTCGCAACCTTTGGCTCACTCAAGCGCTCGGCGAGCGCCACGACGCTGGCGTCGACGACCCCGAGGGCGAGATCCGCGTAGAGAGCCTGCAGCTCGCGGCAACGGGCAAGATCGGCGCCCGTCGGCGCCTCGACCCGATAGACCCCGGCGAGGAGATCGTCGAGGAAGATGAGCCAGGCCGTGGCTGGCAGTCGGCGGTTGCACCAATCGTCGAGCTCCGCAAGCACGAGAGCTGGAACGACCAGATCCTCCTCCGCGTCGGTGACCAGCCGGGCGCATCGCACGTGATCGGGATCGGCGGCGTCGAGCGCCGCAAGCAGTGGGCCCGTATCGCAGATGAGCGCCACCGTCAGCGCGGTTCTTCGGCGATCGGCTCCGCGGTTATTTCCGCTGCGCTCCGACCATCAGTGGAACGCGCCACACCGACCCGCGGCCGCCGTCCTTTGTGGAGCGCCGATGCCTTCTCCTCCACCGCCTCGCGGAGAAGGGCCGCGAGAGGAACGCTGCGTCGCTGCGCCTCTGCTTCGAGCGCACGAATGGCAGCGGGCTGCGCGCTCACGGTGGTCCGGCGCAGCTGAGTCATGATGCTTGATAGCATCGTGATGCTAGTTTGCGCAAATCTACAGCACACCTAAGATCCTACTTGATGTAGGATACCGCCGTGAGCACCGTCAAGGTTTCTACCACCCTCGATGCCGAGAGCGTCGCCGAGGCCAAGGCACGCGTCGGCGAGCGCGGGTTCTCGCGCTTCCTCAACGAATCACTGGCCATGCGGCTGCAATGGGCCCGCCTTGAAGACCTCGAGCACGAACTCGCGGACGAGTTCGGTCCGATCCCCGAGGAGTCGCGCCGCAGCATCGAGGCCATGGAGTGGCCTCGGTAGACGATCTTCGGCGATCGCGGCGGCTCATCCTCGACGCCGGAGGAATCCTCGCCCTTGCGCGAGGCGACGGTTACGCTCGCGCCGCCCTGGAGCGCGCCAGACTTCAAGGCTACGTCGTCGTCATCCCGACGCCGGTGCTCGCTCAGGTCCACCGCGGGGGCCGCGACCGCGCTCACGTCGATCGCATCGTCAACAAGGTCGACGCGCTGCTGCCAACATCCGAGAACGTTGCGCGGGGCGCCGGTGAGCTTCAGGCCGCGGCCGGCACCACCGATCCGGTCGATGCGATCGTCGTCGCCGAGGCCCTGGCGTCGATCCCGGCGTTGATCCTGACCTCAGATCCCGACGATCTGCGTCGCCTGCTCGAAGCCCAGCCGGGCTCGAAGCGCGTGGCCATCGTCCCGGTGTGACGGCCTCGATATCGTTTGCGAGTCGCCAGTCAGTCGACCAGGCCGTAACCGAATCGGCGGGCCACCTCGCCCAGGGCTGCGTCGAGACCAGGGTGGCTGAGCCGTAGGTTCATCGAGGGATTCGACGGGAGCGCGCTTCCGGCCCGATCGAAGAGCGCGAAGGCCAGGCCGTGCATCGGTGGATCGGCAGCGGCCCTGCGCCGGCCGCTCATCGGTGACAGATAGAGGATGCCGTCAACCTTGGCGTATTCCTCGTAGATCGCCCGGGCCCAGATGCGGGCAATGTCTTTGCGGCCACTGCTGATCGCCTGGCTGGCCCCGGCTCTGGTCGGCCAGGCCCCTGACAGATCGAGGAGTTGGATCGATCGCGTCAGCTTGAAGCTGGCGATCCAGGGCTCGTCTCGGTCGCGCTCGATCACCCTGATTTGCCCGAAGAACTCGACCAGCGCGGTCGGCAAGCTTCCGGCGGCGTAGAGGATTCCCCGGCTATGCTTGCGGGGCGGGGGTTCATGTGGATCGAAGCGGGCGCTCGTCGGGCCAAACGTCCTCATCGTGTCCCATGAGGATGGGTATCGCCCGGCGGCGCGATAGGCGCGATACAAGGTGCTATCAGCGGCAAGGCCGCGGATCTCGCCCCGCCGCGGCGTGGGTAATGGGCGCGGCGGATGCGGTAGCTTGGCCACCAGCCGTTCTACAGATCAGCCGCTAGCGCGCTCACACTCTCGGCATCACCGCCCGCCGAGAGCCACTGCAGAGGGGAGAGAGGCTGTCCGTCGAATTCAAGGTCGGGTTCGGGCGTGGTCAGCCAGTTGACGACGCCAAGGAGCGGCAGTCCCTCAGGGATGGCCCTCGCGACTTTCCGGACGTTCGGGACGAGGCCGCGACCCTCGAACTGGATCTCGAGAATGCGCCACGCGGAGCCGTCTTTCATCCCGAGCAAGCTCCGGTCCCCGAGCATCTGGCGCACTCGGCTCGAGTCGACACCGAGTCGCTTGGCAGCCTGGGCGGTGCTGAGCGAGGTCGCAAGGAGCGCGGCGGTCTGCGCAGCCGTCCGGGCGCGTACCTCGTCATAGGCCACGAGATCGGCTGATGCCTCGAGGCCCCCGGCCCGGAGCTCCTCGAGGTCGCTGACCGTGAGCCGACCCGCCGGATCGCCGTCCCGACGGCGATGCCCAACACTCCCCAGAGCCTCGCGGAGCAGGTCGACGAACCGCGCAGCATCCATGTCGATCCCCGATTTGTCCAGTGCCTCCTCGATCTCGCTCCGCATGTCGATGGCCACGGTAGCCACTCCTAACGAATGTTCTTGTCGTTAGTATCCGTTAGAGACTTGGCCCCGTCAAGCAGTCGGGTGCATGTCTGTGGACGGGTGCATGTCCGAGCGCCTTTCACCGGGTCTTGCATGTCCGCCGCCCTTGCGGTTGCGAGCCTGCAGCTCCCGACAGCGGGCGAGGTCGACGCCCGTCGGCGGCTCGATGCGGTAGACGCCCGCCAGGACATCGTCGAGGAAGGTGAGCCAGGCCTTGGCTGGAAGTCGACGGTTGCACCAGTAGTCGAGCTCGGCGAGCACGAGGGTTGGAACGACCAGATCCTCCTCCGCGTCAAGTCACCAGCCGGGCGCATCGCTCGTGATCGGGATCGGCGGCATCGAGGGCGGCAAGGAGTGGGCCCGTGTCGCAGATGAGCGCCACCGTCAGCGCAGTTCTTCGGCGACCGGCTCCACGGTTATTTCGGCTGCGCTCCGGCCATCGGTCGAACGCGCCACGCCAACCCGCGGGCGCCGCCCCTTGCGGAGCGCCGTTGCCTTCTCCTCCACGGCTTCACGGAGAACGGTCGCGAGAAGGGACGCTGCGCCGCTGCGCCTCTGCTTCGAGCGTACGAATGGCATCTGGCGGGGCGCTCACGGTGATCCGACGGAGGTGAGTCATGATGCTTGATGCTAGGCATCGTGATGCCAGTTGGGCAAGAATCAACGAACCTGACCACGTTCCTGGGAGACCAGGCCTAGGGAACCGCCGACGTCGTCGCGGAGGCCCCGGGCGAGGCGTGGGGCGTCGGGATGGTGATTTCAGCCCCGGCGTAGATGAGGCTCCGGTCCCTGATCTGGGGGTTCGCGGCAATCAGCTCCTCGAGAGTCACACCGTAGGCCGCCGCGATCGTGGTCATCGAATCCCCCAGCCGGACGATATAGATCACTGGGGTGGGGAGCGGCGTCGGCGTCAGCGCCGGGAGTCACCGCGGGCGCGGTCGTGATGGCGGACGTGGGCTCAGGGCTGGCCGTGGCCACCGGACGATAAGCGATATCAGACGTTCTCGCCAACGGGCGCGGAAGCTCGGGCGAAGATCGACCTCGCCACGAGCTACGTCTGGGCCGAGCTCGCGACGACCCAAGCAGGTTGATGCCGCGGAGGGCTAGCCCTCCGAATCACCCGAACGAACGGCTGGGTGGGCGCGCCACCGCCTGGCATTGCGATCAAGATCGATTGATCCTGCGCGGCCACCATGGAGTGGCTCTGTGCCGTTCACGAGCCCTTAGAACCCCCGGGGCCGGCCCCGCCAGGTGGTTGAGGGCCAGTTCCTGGTCCCGGAGGCGGTGCGGTTGGTTCTGAGGCCGCTGATCCGGGGCCGCGGTTACGGAACCTCAGTGAGCTCGACCACCTCGACGGCCCGGTCCAGTCCTGACATCGACTCGGGCTCGCTGGGCGAAGGTGGTGACCGCCTTCCGAACCATTCGGCCGGCATCTGCGGGGTTCTCCAGACTCCCCATCTCACCCGGGTTCTTCGCTTCCCAGTCTCGAGCGAAGTCGTCAGCCTGCGATTGAAGTCGATGATCACCGGGATGGAGGCGCTCCCACTCCTCAGCGATCTGGGCATAGGTCCAGCCCCATCGAAGCCGCCACCAGGTCCAGTGGGCGTCCCGGTCGAGGCGCCAGATCCCGCTCCGCTGGGTGGACGTATCGGGGAACTGATATTCGCCCTCGTCGGCGATCCTGGCGAGCTCGGTCTCGATCGTCTCGCGGGCTAAGTTCGTTTCGACACGGAGCCGGCGACGAGCGTCCGCAAGGACCTCGGTTCTCGGGTCCCACTGAGCGTCCGTTCCGGCAATCGACATGTTCACAGTCGGGATTGGCGTCCCGAACCTGGCAAGGGCCACGAACGTCGGGCGCGCGACTGGCCGCACCGAGACTCTGATCGGCGCCGCTTCCCGCATGAGCGCCTTGTCGAGGTGCCAGAGGAAGCGATGCGCCTGAGCGGTGCCACTCGGCAGATACCCGACGATCACCACCGGTGGCGTACCCACCATCGGGATGCGGGCAAGGCCAATCTCCGCCGCGAAAGCAGTCAGCTCGCCGAGGTAGTCGTAGGCAGGCTGTTCGCCCACCAGTTCGGCGAGTCGTTCCTGGGCGTCGTCCAAATCAGGAAGACAGTCGTCCAGGCGGCGGAGGCCTGGGCCGAGCCGGCTCCACCAAGCACCGTGGAACTCGTTGAGTGCCTCGCCGATGCGCTTATCCCGGTCGTAGTGCTCGTAGAGCCTCAGGCGTGTAAAGGCCACCCGCTCGATGTCGGTCACGGCCGGCCATAGGCCCTTCCGAGGTCGTCCGGTCATCGAAGACGCCCACGATGGACCGCAAGGCCGTCGTGGGTTAGCCAGGATCTGCAATCACACGCGCGGATCCGAAAAAACTGCAAGACGCGGCGGGTAAAGGTGCTCATAGGGCGGCGGTCTCGCGCTCAATGTGGCGACGAGCAGCGGACCATCGGCATCCCACGGCGCCCTTGAGTCCGGCTCGTTACTGGTCAGAGAATAGTACAGATGTTCTGCACCGTCACCCTGCCACGCATGATAGAAGCCCTGCGATGACCGCCTCGCATGCCCTCCCGCACCGCCCGCGCGGCCGGCGCGCGACTGTTCGACCGCTGAGTCAGCCTCACGCCGGGCCGGGGCTCGTCGAGAGGGATGGCCCCCGTATCGCACCCGCGCTGCAGGCGCTTGCGGTGCCCATCGAGAGCATCAAGCTCCACCCGAGGAACCCTCGCATCGGCGACGTCGAGGCGGTCGCAAACAGTCTCCGCAGGTTCGGCCAGCAGAAGCCCCTCGTCGTACAGGCGAGCACCCTGTTCTGCGTCGCGGGGAATCATCTGCTCCGCGCCGCACAATCCTTGGGCTGGACCGAAATCGCCGCCAACATCTAGGCGATGGACGACGCCACGGCGACCGCGTTCATGTTGGCCGACAATCGATCGGCCGATCTCGGTTCCTACGACGACGGCCTGCTGGCGGCGATCCTTGCCGAGCAAGCGGCGGCCGACAACCTCGCCGCCACCGGCTATGACGCCGCCGATGTGGCGGCGCTGCTGCGGGCGGCCGGACTCGACGATCGCGACCCCGATGCAGTACCCGACGTGCCACCCGAGACCGAGGTCTATGTCCAGCCGGGCGAACTCTGGGCGCTCGGGCCACATCGCCTCTTGGTCGGCGACGCGACCAACGTTGCCGACGTCGCCAAACTCCTTGAGGGCGGCGCGGCGCCGACGCTCTTGGCCACCGACCCACCCTACGGCGTGCAGCTCGATCAGACCTGGCGCGATGGTGCCGGATGCAACGCCCTCGGTCCGGCCCAGGCACTCTACATGCGGACTGATGCCGCGGAGGACGCCAAACGGACCGCCGGCGGCGTCCGCGGGCGAGGGCAGGGTTATCGCAACACGACGCTTTCGGGCGACACCCGCGCGGATTGGAGTGCGGCGTTCGTCCTCGTGCCCTCGCTGCAGGTTGGCTACGTGTGGTACGCGAGCAAGCACACCTTGGAGGTGCTCGGAGGCCTTCTCGCCATCGGCTTCGAGCTGGTCCAGCAGGTCATCTGGGATAAGGGACTCTTTGCCATGAGCCGCCAGTGGTATCACTGGGCCCACGAGCCCTGCGTCGTCGTGCGGAGGCCCGGCGCGAAGGTGCCCTTCTACGGCGAGCGGAACCAGGCCACGATCTGGCGCGCGCCTTCGCCCAAGATGATCATGGCGGGCTCAACCGAGGAGCGCCAAGACCATCCTGCCCAGAAGCCCGTCGTGCTGTTCGAGACGCCCATCGCGAACCACCTGCGGGCGGGCGAGGCGGTGTACGACCCGTTCTGTGGGTCTGGAACCGCCCTGATCGCTGCCGAACGCTTGGGCCGCCGCTGCTATGCCATGGAGATCGATCCGAAGTACGCCCAGGTCACGATCGAACGCTGGCGCACCTTCAGCGGTCAATCGGCCCGGCGGGTGCTCTGAGGTGGCACGCGCCCAGACTGCCCCGCCCAACGCACCGGCTTCATCCGATCGACCCCGTGCGGTGCGCGGCCGTCGGGCCGACGTAGAGCAGACCGCGATCCGCGACCGGGTCGAGGGGCTGATGTACCAGAACCTCCGCTCACCGGCCATCCATCGCGCCCTCACCGGACCCGAAGCGCCAAACCCGATCCTCATCTCGGAGCGCCAGGTGCGGGCCCAGATGGCCGCCGTCGAGCGCGCCTGGGCGGATCGCGCCTCGCGCGAGCACCTCGAGGCGGAGCACGCCAAGGCCATCGCGATCGCCGAGGAGACGGCTCGCACGGCCACCGTCCGCTCGACCCTCAACGCTCGCTCGACGTCGGGGTCGGCTATTTGAACGCTTCGCTCAAGGCCCAGGAGCTGGTCGCCCGCCTGCGCGGTCTGTACGCTCCAAGCCGCACCGAGCTCAGCGGGCCCGACGGTGCGGCGCTGGCGGTGGGTGTTGAGCTGGCCGACCATCCCGCCGAGCACCTCGATCCCCGTGAGGAGGCTCGTCGCTTGCGTCAGATGGCTGCCGACCGCGAGGCCGAGGCCGGCGAAGGCGAGGGCCCGACGTGACGAGCACATACCGGAGGCTCCTGCGCGAACGGGCGGCCACCGACGACGCCGCGTTCGGGGAGTACGTGAGCGATCTCGTCTTCCCGGTGCATTTGCGTGAGGCAAGCCGCTTCGCGAATCACCATCGGCGCGGCCTCGTGCTCGCCCCGCGGGGGCACGCCAAGACGACGCTCTTCCTCCATCGCGCCGCGCGCCGCATCGGGACATCGCGGGGCGCGTCGCGTCTCGGCATCCTGACCGCGGTCGACGCCGACGCGGAGAGCCGCTCGCGCGCCGTCCGTGCACTCGTCGAGAAGCCGCGCTTCGCCGAAGTGTTCCCATGGGCCCAGGCGGGCGTCGAGGGCCCGCGCTGGCGTGACGGTGTCTGGACCGTGCGCGGGGTGGATCTCGGCAAGGACGCCACTTGCACCGCCATGAGCCTGGGATCGGTGCGGGCCGGACCGCGGCTCGATGAACTCCTCGCCGATGACCCGGTCGGCCCCCAGGAGAACGCCACGGCCGCCGGCCGCGCCAAAGTGCTCGAGACGTATATGGGCGTGGTCGATCCGATGGTCGTGCCCGGTGGGATCCGCTTGTTCGTGGGCACCCGCTGGCACGAGGACGATCTATACGCCAGTCTCATCCGGGCTGGCTGGTCGCATCTCACTCGCCGCGCGATCGAGGATGACGCGGCGCTCTGGCCGGAGCGCTTCGACCTGGCGGAGCTCGCCGCGCGCCGCGCCGATATGGGCACGGCGCTCTTTAACCTCCAGTTCCAGAATGATCCCACCGGGATGGGCGGCAACATCTTCCGCCGGGAGTGGTTTCGCTATGTCGACGAGGTGCCCGCCGGACGCCGGCGGGCGGGTATGGACCTCAATGCTTCGTCGTCCGAGCGGGCCGACCACACCGCGGTCGTGGAGTGGGTCGAGGACGAAAACAACAACCTGTATCTCGTGGGCGCCTGGCACAAGCCGCTCGGAGAAGGCCATCGGCCCTGGCTGACCGGTCGGACCGACTCGATGGAATTCGGGGTGCCGCCGGCCTACGGCGAGCTGGGCGGTCCGCGCCTGCTCTGGCCGCTCGAGCTGTTGCCGCCCGGGTTCGCGGGAGCCAGCGGTTTCCCAACGCAGCCGCGAGCCCTGACCCGCCTCAGCATCGAGGCTGTGACGTTCCAGGCGACCTTCGTGCGCGAGCTGCTCAGCCGCACGCGCCTCCCGGCGGTGGCCGTCCACCCCGACCGCGACAAGGTCACCCGGGCCCGTGCCCTGGCCGCCCGGTACGAGGCCGGTAAGGTCTTCCACCTGAGTTCGGCGCCCGGACTTGCCGAGTTCGAGGACGAGCTCCTCGCCTTCCCCAACGGCGCCCACGATGACCAGGTGGACGCCGGCGTGTACGGCGCCGATCCCGGGGCGCCGGCGCCCGTCCCGATCCTGATCCCGCCGAGCAGCTGGTTCCGCTCGTGCCGCCGCGGCTCGCGAGCGCGCCGCGAGACGCCGGAGTTCACTCCGCTCCGCGGCGGCCGGATGCAGATGGACTAGCGGCGTCCACTCCTAAGGGCGGACCCTCCTCCCGAATCGGCGACGGTTCGCCCCGGATCGGGCCCCTGCTTCAGCGGCGTCCGGCCGGACCGTCGGCGCCGTGCCGCCAGGAAACCGATGTAGTCGGCGACCTCGGCCCGTTC
>DATCPH010000030.1:0-27104 GCA_036570185.1 Candidatus Limnocylindrales bacterium
GCCGGCGTGAGCCAACCGAGCAGCCGCTCCTTGCGGTGGTTCCCTACCGTCGGCCGGCCCGCTGGGGTCTCTGACCGGGACGTTGTGTCAGTTCCTTTGTTTGGGCTCGATAGTGACCGGGAGGTCGTGTCATGTGGCCATCCGACTGATACTGGGCCACACAGGCGACGACGCGAACGCCCCGGCCGACGACTCGGACGAGCGCGGCCGACGACCGGCCCGCATGGGGGACCGGCGATCACGTCGGACTTGCCTCGAACGTCAAGGAGCCGATGCGTTTGCAAACCAGAGCCCGCCTGAGGATCTCCTTCACCGTGATGTCGCTGGCCGTCGCCGCCTTCTTGGCGATCGCCGCCTGCCAGTCGACGCCGCCAGCGATCTCCGACCCGAAGCAGATCCTCACGCAGTCGTTGTTGGCTCTCCAGAAGGCGAAGACCGTGCACCTCGCGGCGACCCTCGACGGCGCCGTGCCCTTGGTAATCGGCAGCTCAACGTCCCCGATTGCGCTGGACGGAAGCACCGCCAACGCCGACTTGGATCTGGCCGGCAGCCGGTTCCGGGCAACCTTCCTGATCCCGACCCTCTTCGGGCTGACCGGCGAGGCAATCGCCGTCGATGGCATGTCCTACCTCAAGACAACCTTTACCGGCCCCAAGTACATCGCCAGTCCGACCGGGGTCGGAAGCCGGTTGGGTGTGTCGCCTTCTGCCGGGGCGTCATCTTCGGCTGACCGGACGGCTGGACTCCTGGCGCTCTTGACGGGGCCCGGCGTAACGGCGACGAAGAACGCGGACGCCCAGTGCGGCTCGAAGACCTGCTACCAGGTCACCGTGGTGGTGACACCGGACGCGGTTTCGCCCTCGCCGGCGGCCGCGCCCGGTGGCTCTGCCCTGCCGGGCAGCCCGGCCCTCCCCGGAGGCTTCGCCGCGCCAGTTGGCTCCGCTCTGCCCGGTTTCCCGGGCCTCCCCAGCCTCCCGGTCGACCTCTCGGGCGCGACCGTGACCTTCGTCGTCACGGTGGAGAAGGACACACTTCGCCCTGCGTCCGTGTCGGCCAACGCCACGATGGCCGGCGGCCAGGCCCTGAAGGCGACACTCACGACGTCGAATTGGGACGCGGCGGTCTCGATTCAGGCACCGCCGGCCGATCAGATCGGGCAGGGGAGCGGCGGCCTTCAGTTGCCCTTCCCGCTACCGTCGGGTTTGCCGTTCGCGCTCCCGAGCGGCTGACGACGGGCGGCTGACCCCGGGCGGCCGACGAAGGGCCGACGAAGGGCCGCCGACGGACCGGATAACGGCGCGCCAACATCACGCCAATACAATGCGAGGGTGAGTCCCAGAACCCCGGGCCGAGGCAGCGGCCGAGCCACTGATGCCCTGCCCGACCCCACCGGAACGTACGTCGCAGACATCGAGCCCCTGGCCGTCGAGCGCGCCATCCCCGAGGAACCGGCGTGGCTCCGTGACGTCGCCCCGAGCGATCAGGATGCCCCTGGAGTGCCTGCCGGCGCCACGTCCCAGGCTGCTTGGCGGGCGGCTCGAGCGGCGGAGATCGTCGGGCGCCTCAATCCCGAGCAGGCCCGCGCCGTTACCACGATCGATGGGCCGCTCCTGATCCTGGCCGGGGCCGGCAGCGGCAAGACGCGGGTCCTGGCCCACCGGATCGCGTACCTCATCGGGGTCAAGGGCGTGCCGCCGTGGCGGATCCTCGCAGTGACGTTCACCAACCGTGCCGCCGGGGAGCTTCGGGACCGGATCATTGCCCTCGTCGGCGAGCCCGGCCGCGACGTCGGGGCTGGCACCTTCCACGCGCTCTGTGCCCGCGTCCTTCGGCGCGACGGCGAGGCAATCGGGATCGGCCGCCGCTTCGTCATCTACGACACCGACGACCAGACCCAGCTGATGAAGCAGATCCTGCGCGAAGAAGGCCTTGAGGCGAAGGGCGATACGCGGCCCTCCCAGATCCTCGGCGCCATCAGTCGGGCCAAGAACCAGATGGTCGATCCAACCGAGATCCCGCCCATGCGCCTGGCGACCGGCCGACTTTTGGAGATCGCGCGCCTGGCGCGCCTGTACGGGGACGCACTCCGGAAGGCGGGTGCGCTCGACTTCGACGACCTCCTCCTCGACGCCGTTCGTCTGTTCGACGCGTCGCCCCAGACCCTAACCCGGTATCGCGAGCGCTGGAAGTACCTCCACGTCGACGAGTACCAGGACACCAACCGGCCGCAGTACCTGTGGATCAAGGCCCTCGCCGGCGGCCACCGGAACCTGTGCGTCGTCGGCGACGACGACCAGTCGATCTACGGCTGGCGGGGCGCCGACATCCAGAACATCCTCGATTTCGAGCGCGACTGGCCCGACGCGGTCGTCGTGAAGCTCGAGCAGAACTACCGATCGACCCAGCTCATCCTCGATGCCGCCCATGCGGTGGTGTCGAAGAATGTGGCCCGCACCGACAAGAAGCTCTGGACCCAGAACCCCCGTGGTCGCCTGATTGCGCGTTTCGAGGCCTACAACGAGGAGGAAGAGGCGGAGTGGATCGTCCGCCGCGTGGAGGAGCTGACTGGTGGCCGTTCGACCGTCCTGACCCGACGCGCCGACGGCGATCCGACCTACAAGGCGCGCGACATCGCGATCATTTACCGGACCAACGCCCAATCGAGGGCGATCGAGGAAGCCTGCCTCCGGTATGGGGTCCGGTACCAGCTCGTGGGCGGCACCCGCTTCTACGCCCGGCGCGAGGTCAAGGACGCCCTGGCCTACCTCCGCATCCTTCGATCCGATGCCGACTCGGTCAGTTTCGAGCGAATCATCAACGTCCCCGCGCGATCGATCGGCGACAAGACGATCGAGGTCCTGCGCGCGGTCGCGGCCGGCCAGGGCATTTCCACCTGGGAGGCAATCGAACAGGCCGCAGCGGGTCAGGTCGACGCGCTCGGGTCGCGGGCCCAATCTTCGCTGCGCGAGTTTGCCGCATTGGTGCGGCGGCTCCGGGCACGGATCGGGCTCCTGCCGCTCCCCGAGCTCCTCGACGCCGCCCTCGAGGCGTCCGGCTACCGGGCCATGCTGGCAGACGGGACCGAGGAGGGCGAGGAGCGCTGGGCGAACCTCCTCGAGCTCCGTGAGGTCACCACCCGCTACGACGATCTCGCTCCCGACGACGCCCTCGATCGACTGCTCGAGGAGACGGCCCTCGTCGCGGACCAGGATTCGTACGAGCCCAACGCGGACGCACTGTCCCTGATCACACTCCACGCCGCGAAAGGCCTCGAGTTCCCCGTCGTGTTCATCGGGGGCCTCGAGGAGGGCCTCTTTCCGACGAACCGCGCGATCGAGGCCGAGACCGGCTTCAACCCGGATCCCCGGCCGATGGAGGAGGAACGCCGCCTGGCGTACGTCGGCATGACCCGGGCCAAGGAGCGACTGTACCTGTCCCACGCCTGGCGACGGGTGACTCGGGCCGGGAGCGGGTTCGCGGCGGAACCCTCGAGGTTCCTCCTGGAGATCCCCCAGGACCTGATGATCGGTCCGAGCCTCGCGGCGACGGAGGGCGGCGACGCCGACGCGACCCTCGACCTCGACCTTGTGTTCGGAGCGCGCCGGGCAACCCGCTTCGGCATGCCGATCCGGTCCGGAGGCGGCGCCTACCGGCAGGGCAGCGGCCGACCCGGCGCCCCCGCGTCGACCTCCGACTTTCGCCCGACTCGCGACCTCGCCGCCAAACGGGAAGCCTTCGCCGAAGGGGCGCCGTCGGGGTCCCTGTCTCGGCGCACGGTTCGAGCATGGGATGACGAGGGCGAGGGCAATGGCGCGCTCGACGCAGACGGGACCGGCGGCGCGGGCGCGAGGTCCGGGAAGAATGCCACCGCTTCGGCGCGAACGCCGCGCCCGGTCATTCCCGGAGAACGCCGCTTCCGCGACGGCGATCGGATCCACCACGCCCGCTGGGGCGACGGCATCGTCGTCACCTCGAAGCTGACGCGCGACGACGAGGAGGTGACAGTCGCGTTCCGGGATCCGATGGTTGGGCGGAAGACGCTCCTGGCATCGCTGGCGAATCTCGAACTCGCGTGAAGGTCTCCCCCGAGGCATCGCCTGACGCGCCGCCGGTCGATCCGGCGCTTGTCGAGCGCGCGGCCGCGCTCGGCCTCGAGACCGGGACGAACCGGCATGCCGAGCTGGTCGAAGCGATCGAGCGGGCGAACCGGCTCTACTACGTCGAGGACGCCCCGGAGCTGCCCGACGCGGAGTACGACGCGCTCATGCGCGAGCTGGTCGCGATCGAGACGGCCTATCCCGACCTCGTCACCGAAGACTCGCCAACCCAGCGGGTCGGAGCCGCACCGTCCGGAACCTTCGACGAGGTCCAGCACCGCCGACCGATGTTGTCGCTCTCGAACGCCTTCAGCCACGACGAGCTCCGGGCGTTCGACACACGGGTACGTCGCGGCCTGGGCTTGCCGTCCGCCCCTGAGCCTGCGCCCGACCTGACGTACGTCGCCGAGCTCAAGATCGACGGCCTGGCCATCACCCTGAGGTACGAGCGCGGCCGCTTCGTCCAGGGTGCGACGCGTGGAGACGGGACGACCGGCGAGGACGTCACGGCCAACCTGCGAACGATCGAGAGCATCCCCGCGCGACTGGCGGAGCCGATTTCGCTGGATGCGCGCGGTGAGGTCTTCATGCCCAAGGCCGAATTCGCCCGAATCAACGCCGAACGTGAAGAGGCTGGCCTCGCCCTCTACGCTAACCCGCGGAACAGCGGCGCGGGCTCGCTCCGACAGATCGATCCAAATGTCACCGCCAGCCGGCGGCTCGCCGCGTGGTTCTACCAACTGATCGAGGAGGCCTCGGCGCCCCGCCCGGGAGCCGCACCCGAAGCGGCCGACTCGGCGGCCCGTGGCGTCAGCGACCAGGCCGGCGCCCTCGAGCGCCTCGAGCAACTCAGTTTCCCGGTCAATCCCGAGCGCCGAGCGGGCCTCGACATCGAGGGCGTCATCGATTTCGTCGAGCGCTGGCGCGACGATCGCCACGAGCTGCCGTACGAGACGGATGGCGTCGTGGTCAAGGTCGACCGCTTCGACCAGCAGATTCGCCTTGGGATGGTTTCCCGGGCGCCGCGCTGGGCGATCGCCTACAAATTCCCGCCGGAGCAGGTCGAGACGGTCATCGAGGACATCGTTCCCTACGTCGGTCGAACGGGGACCCTGACGCCGGTGGCCCACATGCGACCGGTCAAGGTTGCGGGCTCGACCGTTGCCCGCGCGACCCTCCACAACCTTGACGAGGTCCGTCGCAAGGACATCCGGATCGGCGACACGGTCGTGCTCCAGAAGGCCGGCGACGTCATACCCGAGGTGGTTCGGCCGATCATCGAGCGACGAACCGGCGACGAGCGCGAGTTCGAGATGCCCGCCAACTGCCCCGTGTGCGGCACCCCTGTCGTTCGGGACGAGGGGGCGGTCCGCCACTACTGTCCCAACCTGGCCTGTCCGGCGCGCGTCTCGCAGGAGTTCGCCCACTTTGCCGGGCGCGGCGGCATGGACATCGAGGGTGCCGGCTGGGTCGTACTCGAGCAACTCCTCCAGCGCGGGATGGTCAGGAGCCGCGGGGACTTCTTCCGGCTGTCGGTCGATGACCTCGAGAGCCTCGACCGCTTCGCCCGCAAGAGCGCCGAGAACCTGGCCCGATCGATCGATCGGGCGCGCCGCCGGCCACTCGCCCGCATCCTCAACTCGCTGGGGATTCCGCAGATCGGTTTCTCGACCGCCATCGAGCTCGCGAACTGGATCGTTGAGCAGGTCCCGCCCCACGACGACGAGCCGATGGCTGGCTCGCACGGCTGGTTCGCGCGTGTGGCTGCGTTCCTGCGGGACGTGCCGGCTGAGCGCTTCGAGGAGGTTCCCGGGATCGGCCCGACGGCCGCGACCAGCATGCGGGAATGGTTCACGGCCCCGGCCACGGCCGGCGTGCTGGACGATCTCGTGGAGGCCGGAGTGGAGCCGGAGCGACCGGCGCCACGGTCGGTCGCCGCGGTCGAGCGCGGGCCTCTCGCCGGGAAGTCGGTCGTGGTGACGGGCACCCTGATCGGCTATGACCGCGACGAGGCCGAGGAGGCCATTCGCGCCGCCGACGGCAAGCCTGCCGGTTCGGTGTCGCGCAAGACCGACTACGTGCTGGCCGGCGAGAACGCCGGCTCGAAGCTCGCCAAAGCCCAGGAGCTGGGCGTGCCGGTCCTCGACGAGGACGGCTTCCGCGACCTCCTGGCAGGCAGAACCCACGGCGCGAATTCCAGTTCAAAGGAGGCGACGTGATCCAGAGGCCCGACCACACTCCGGACCCGGTCATCGAAGCGGATGCCTATCGTCGAAGCTTGCTGGACGCGCTCGGCGCCGACGACCCGGCGGAGGCCCAGGCAGAGATGCCGTCCGCGCTGCGGTCGCTGGCGGCCGAGGCGGGCCCGGATCTGCGGACCCGTCCGGCCGAGGGCGAGTGGTCCGTCCTCGAGTGCGTCGGGCATATCGTCGATGGCGAGATCGTGTCCAGCGGCCGTTATCGCTGGATCCTGGCCCAGGACGAGCCCGAGCTCCTCGGGTACGACCAGGACCTGTGGGTGAGTGGCCTGCGCCACGCTGATGGCGACCCGGAACAGCTGCTGGCGCTCTTCGAGGCTCTGCGGGCCGCCAACATCGCCCTGTGGGGCCGTCTCTCGGACGGCGAGCGTGCCCGCGTCGGCCTCCACCGCGAGCGCGGCCGGGAGAGCGTGGACCTGACGTTCCGCCTCATTGCCGGCCACGACCGCGTCCATCTGGCGCAAGCTCGAAAGACCCTATCTGACGTCAGGTCACAGCACGCTGACTGATGGCAGTGCTCGGGATGGACTCCCTTGTCACGCGCGCTCGATCAGTGAAATCAACTCCGCCCGCGATGCTCGTGAGGATGGTTGGGAGCACGCTCCTGGCTCCAGGGATCGGCTCGGGATCTAGAGAATCCCCGTAAGGACAACGACGTCGGTGGCTTGTGATTTGCCCTTCAGCTGCAGGGACCGACGCGGTAGATCGGCAGGCAGGCCAGCCGCGGCGGCAGCGGCGGTCGTGACGAGGATTTCGCCGGCCGCTGCCACCGACGACAGGCGGGCGGTCACGTTCACCACATCGCCCATTGCCGTCATCTCGGTGTCAGAGCTATCACCGATTGATCCGACGTAGGCCACCCCGGTGTTCACCCCGATCCCGATCGGGATCCAGGGTCCAGACGATGTCCCAAAGCCGGTTTCGGCCAGCAGCGTCCGCGCGGCGTCGACGGCCCTGGCCGCATGCTGCGGGGAGGCCATCGCGGGAACGAAGATCCCGATGATCTCGTCACCAACGAACTTGTCAACGATCCCGTCGTGATCGACGAGAACCGCGGTTGCGGTGTCGTAGAAGCGGCCCATCATGCGGTTGAATTCGCGCGGTGAGGTGCTCTCCGCCAGGGTCGTGGAACCGCGCACGTCGGCGAATAGGAGCGAGCACTCGACCTCGGCCCCGCCGTGGTTGCTGCTGAGCATTCGGAAGCAGCCGGTGCAGTACTTCGGGTTCTTGGTCCACCTCGCGTGGCCGACGAACCGCATGAGGAGCCCGCCAGGTCCAGAGAACGGCGCTGCGCAGAGCTTGCACCGTGGCGAGCTCGGAAGTCGGGCGTGCCACCGGCGGCTCCGCAGGAACGGCGCCTGGTCCACGAGCATGCTCCGCCACTTCTCTTCGGAGAGCATCGAGGCGTCCGAGGACGGTCCGGCGCTGGGCAGCGGTGCGGAGCTTCGCATCTCCGCGATCGTACGCCTGGGCTCGCGAATGACCCTGACATGCGTGTCAGGAGAGCGCGCGCGGGTGGTTTGTAAGATACAGACCGCTCAGGTTGACATTCGTGCACGCTGAGCGATGCCGTGGGCCCACTCGCCAGCACGCGAATCTCCGACCCGACTCAGACCCGTCCGATTACACCGTCGTGGACTCGGCCGAGTCGGCCGCCTGATGTGCTCGGTCGTGCCAGTGGTTGAGGATCGATTCGATCCTGGGCGGCAGACGGGGCCCGCTGTTAGTGTCGCCGCGGACCCCTCCTCGGCCTACCCACCCGTGATGACCGTGCGGTCCCGCCGACCGGGCTTCGGGCCCCCACCCCTGTTCCCACATCATCCGGTGACGGCGCGCAGCCTTCACGATCATCACGAACGCTGGGATGAGCAGCAGCATACGTAGGGTATGGCCTCCGCCGTGACGCGTCTGGTTCATGATCGTCCTCCGAGGCTCTTCGCACGCCGCCAACTCAAGCTGGCGGCCGTCGATCTCGATGATCGGGGCCAGATGTGTAGCTGGTGTGAACCAGGCTCGGAGAATATGAGATCGGCGGCGCCGCTGAACCCACGATCGCCAACGACGACACGGCGATCTGGCTCAAGGACGATGAATTACCGGGGGTGACATTAACGAACGCCGAGCGACCGGTCATTGATCTGCCCGATCTCTGAGCGCTGCCACGCAGATTCCTTTGGCCGGATCGCCAGGAAGGGACCCGCGAAGCCGGCAAAGCTCATGCTGATCCCCGCGATCGCCGGGATGACCGACAGATTGCTCAACGGGTCGCCTCGGATTGTGGCCGGACTTGGCGACCGGCGCGTCGCGGGGGAGTCTATCCCGGCGGAGCGGGCCAACAACGCCTGATTGGCGTCAGGTCGCCGTCAGGGCGCATCACACCCCCGCTGTCAGGTTGCGCATTCAGCAGGTGACATTCGCGAACGCTCACTGAAGATCGCATGTCTTCATCCGATCGGAGGGCCAGCTCAGCCGGATGTCGGAGCGCTCAACTCCGCTCGGCGCTACTAGCCTCCGGCTGCCGAAACGTGCCATACGCAAAGGCCCCACCCGAGCGCGAACAAGAGGGTCAGCCCGACAAAGGCCACGGTGGGCAACGGCGCGCGCGGCTGGAGCTGGTAGCTCAACGAGACGACGAACCCGAGCGCGGTCGTAATGAAGAACACCCGGATCAAGAGGCGCCGATGCTCCGAGTCCGCCCAGCTCCGCGCGAACCAGCTGATCAAGCCGAAGCTGATGAACCGCCGCCGAGGAACTGGACGAAGAACGTCCCGTCGCGGTCCGTGGACATGCCGTAGACGGACAGCGGCGCGGCCGGGGCAGCAATCAGGGGGATGCCGAACAGAAAGTCGGCCAGGGCCTCCAGCGTGAACAACGCCTTTCAAGGTCGTCGAGGGGAAGGCCATAGAGCCCGCTCGACAGACGTTGGAAGATGACGGTTGCTCAGGAACCGGATGCGCTGGAAGGAGGACCCATGCACGCCGTCGTGGTTCGGGAGACCGGAAATCGCGAAGCGATCGACGGGAGCGGAGAGCACCTCGCGGCCAACGTGCTGCCGCGCACTCGGCAAGCTCCAGGGATCGTTTCGGCCTTCTGGATGACGGACGGGTCGGGCGGAACGTTGAACGTGCTCGTCTTCGAGGACGAGGAAGCGGCACGGGCGGCGTCAGAGCGCATCCGGAACGCGCCCCGTCCTGGGTTCATGAAGCTGGAGGCCGTTGAGCTGTACACGGTCCTTGCTCATTTCTAGCCCGAGTTTGGAACCGGTGCTGGGCAGGGGCCGATACCGAACCCTTGTCGACCACGCCCGTCGTCTGGGGACATTGAGGAACGCTGAATGAGGGAACGATCCGGACCTCATTGCGGATCTACGCGCGGTCGAACCGGTTATCTGTTGGTGGTGACGCCCACGATCCTGACGTGATAACCAAGGAGGAGGGTCGACGATGACACGGCAACTCGTTCGGACCGACCGCGCGCCGCAGAACCCCAACTACTCGCAGGCGATCAAGGCCGGCGGCCTGATCTTCGTATCTGGGCAAGGCCCCTTCGATCCCGAATCCGGAGCCATTGTCGGGACGACGATCCAGGAGCAGACACGGCAGTGCCTGGCCAACATCAAGGCCGTCCTCGACGCGGGCGGCAGCGCACTGGACCGAATCGTCAGCCTGACCTTCATCCTCGATGACCCGTCTGATTTTGCGGGCATGAACGAGGAGTGGCGCCGTTGGTTCCCGACTGATCCTCCGGCCCGACAGGGGGCGAAGCTCCCGCTGAACGTGCCGGGTCTACGCTTGTCAGTCGCAGCGATCGCCGAGGCCTAACGCCGTTGCGTCGACCGACTGGGAGGAGGCCGTGGCACGCGTGATTGCCGGAATGACCATCTCGATCGATGGGTTCGTCGCCGATGAGCGGGGGAGCGTCGGCCGACTCTACTCGGACCTCGCCGACCTGCAAGGCAGCCCTTATATGAACGCGATGATCGCCGAGACCGGGGCCGTCCTGATGGGCCGGCGGGCGTTCGAGATGGGCGACCCGGACGGATACGTCGGCACTTACGAGTTCCAGATGCCGATCTTCGTCCTCACACATCACCCGCCGACCGTCCCGCCGAAGCAGGACGGGCACCTCACGTTCACGTTCGTGTCGGGCAGCCTCGAGTCCGCCGTGGAGCAGGCCAAGGAAGCTGCGGGCGACCGCGCCGTGACTATCGTTGGTGGCGCCAGTGTCGTCCGCGATCTGCTCTCCGCCGGCCTCGTCGATGAGCTCCGGGTGGACGTCATGCCGGTGGTGCTGGGAGGCGGCCTCCGATTCCTCGACAACGTCGATGCCGAGGATCTCGATCTCGACAGGATCGATGTTCAGCAGGTCGGGGAAAGGACCAGCCTCCGGTTCACCGTCGCGAAGAAACCCTAGCTCGCCGCTCGCCGGGCTCGGGACGTCAGCCCTCGGACAGGGCGAAGCCGACGTTCCGGCCGCGCTGCTGGGCGATGGCCAGCCAGACCCTGACCATCTCCTCGAGCGGCTTGGCGTTGGCCATGGGGCCGGCGTCGACTGCCAGAAACCCGATTTCGGTCGCGAGGTCGAGGACGACCCACTTGGCCGGAACGTCGTCGCCGGCCACGAACATCGCTGCCTTAGTGTGCCGCTACCGCGTTTCGATTCGAGGCACACCCCGCGCCCAATCGAGGCGCCGGCAAGGGTCGGCGCAGATTCAGCGCCCTCGCGCCTGCTCCAGGCGGCGAGCCGCCTCCGTGAGCATTCTGCGCTCGTCCGGCGAGAGCTCCAGGTCCGCCGCCAGGACGTTCGATTCGAGCTGTTCGACCGTCCGCGCACCCGGAATCGCGACGACGTTCGAGTGGCCGATCAGCCATGCGAGCGCGACCTGCCCCATGGTGGCGTCGTGCGCAGCGGCGATCTCCGAGACGATCGCTCGGAGCCCCGAAGCGTCCCTGGCGCCGGCCGCCCCGAGGAACCGGCGCAGGCGGCGGGCCGGGTTCACACGTTGGCGGTCCATGCTCGCCAGCAGGCCCTGTCCAAGCGGGCTGAAGGCAATCACGAGCCGGTCGCTCGCCTGTGCGTAAGGCACCATCTCGCGGGCAGGCCCGGGGCGCGCAAGGCTGAACTCGACTTGGTTGGAGAGGACCGGCCGGCCGAGCGCCCGCTCCATCGACTGCCACCGACCGAGGGAGTGATTGCTGACGCCCACCTGACGGGCGATGCCTCGATCGAGGATCTCGCGGAGTCCGGCGGCCTGCAGCCCGACCGGCACGAGCGGGTTGGGCCAGTGGATCTGGTAGAGGTCGATCACGGGAATGCCCAGGCGCTCGCGGCTGGCTGCCGCACGGCGGACCATGAGCGGCGGGATGGGCAGGATCGGGTTCAGCTTCGTCGCGATGAACGCCGTCCCTGGAGCATCGCGAAGGGCAAGGCCCACGATCCGCTCGGACCCGCCCCCGCCGTAGACCTCGGCGGTGTCGATGAGGGTGACGCCCAGTTCCAGGGCGCGCTGGACGAGCGCCGGCGCAACGATGTCGGCGTACGCCGGCCCATATCCCCAATCCGGCGTGCCGAACTGCCACGTGCCGAGCCCGATGGCCGACATCCGTTCCCCAGCGACCTCGACGTAGCGCATCAGGCCCGACTTCCCCTATCAGCCCAGAGCATGGTTGAACTGGCCCCAGATCGACGTCGGCTGCCAGACGAGCGCTTCGCCGCGATGCATCCGCGGCGCGCGCCACGCCTCGGTCCAGCCCAGGCGTTGGAGGGCCGCGGCGCCGGCCTCGTTCTCGAGCAACAGGCCGGCCCGCACGCGGCGGCCGGTCGAGGCCGAGCGTCGCCGGGCCTCGCAGATCGCCACGCCGGCGTCCCGCTCGGTCGCCACCGTGGCCCCACCGCCCCATGGAGCGCGAATCACCGATCCACGCAGGCGGTGGCCGCGAGGACCCACGAGACACCGCGCGCTTTGGGGAGTGGCGAACGCGTCCAGAAGGTGCGCTCGATCTTCGCCGGTCGCGGCGCGATCGAGGGCCTTCACGGCCTGGAGGTCGGCGGAGTCGAATGCACGGAGCGTGCCGCCATCCGGTCGGGCGTCGTCGAGAGCATTCGCGGTTCCGGCGGTCCCCGTCGCCTCGAAGGTCCGGTACCACGTCGCAACCTCGAATCCCATCGGTTCGTAGAGACGGCGACCTGCATCGGTCGCAACGAGGACGAGCGTGCGGCAGCCGGCCGCCCCGAGCTCGTCGATCACGGCGTCGGTCACCGCGCGTCCCAGCCCGCGGCCGCGCCAGGCTTCGTCAACAAAGATGGCGCCGATCCAGCCCGCCGACCCATTGACCGTGCCCACGCCAGTTGCGACGATCTCGCCGTCGGCGCCAGGCACGAACGGCCGACAGAACGGATGCCGGACCGAAAACGCGAAGAAGAGGCGTCGGTCGCCCCAGCCCCCGCGCAGGATCATGTCCGAGGCCGGGTCGACGTCGGTGTCCGTCATCGAGCGGATGGAGGGTGGCACGGTCGGATCGTAGAGGAGGTCCGGCCGGCCTCGTCGGCTATCATCGAACGATGGCCACCCTCAGCCGAAGCGACGTCGAGCATGTCGCCCTCCTGGCTCGCCTCGGGCTGTCCGACGACGAGCTCGGGCGGCTCGAAGGCCAGCTCAACCATATCCTCGACCAGTACGCGATCCTCGCGGAACTCGACACGGAGGCGATTTCGCCGACGGCCCAGACGATCGAGCTCGAGAACATCCTCCGCGACGACGTCGTCTTGCCGTCACTGCCGGCCGCGAAGGTCCTGATGAATGCCGCCGAGCACGATGGCTCCTTTATCGTCGTTCCGCCGATCCTGGCCGGCGACTGACTCCGGACGTGGACGACTTTACCCGGCTCCATGCGCACGAGATGGGCGCCCGACTCCGCGCTGGTGAGATCACCGCGCGGGAGCTTGCCCTCGCCCACCTCGACGCCGCCGAGCGCGCGAACCACGCCCTGAACGCCTGGCTCTCGATCGATCGCGAGCGTGCGCTGCGCGAAGCTGACGCGGCCGATGCACGAATCACGGCAGCGCGGCGGGATGGCGAAGCGTCCCTCGCCGCCATTCCTCCGCTGTGCGGCATCCCCGTGGCCCTGAAGGACCTCGTGAGCGTGGCCGGCGGACAGTGCACGGCGGGCTCGCGAATCCTCGAGGGCTATCTCGCGCCATATGACGCCCATATCACTGAGCGTCTCCGGGACGTCGGGGCGGTCATCCTGGGCAAGACGAACATGGACGAGTTCGCCATGGGCAGCTCGACCGAGCACTCGGCCTACGGCCCGGTCTCGAACCCGTGGGACCTCGATCGCGTCCCTGGCGGGAGCAGCGGCGGCTCGGCCGTCGCGGTCGCGGCTTATCACACGCCGCTGAGCATCGGGACGGACACGGGAGGTTCGATCCGCCAGCCCGCGGCGCTGACAGGCATCGTCGGGCTCAAGCCGACGTACGGCCGCGTCAGCCGCTATGGGATCGTGGCGTTCGCCTCGTCGCTCGACCAGATCGGTCCGTTTGCCCGCGACGCCAGAGACGCAGCGGCCCTGCTGCATGCCGTCGCCGGCCGCGACGAGCGCGACTCCACCTCGGCACCCGTACCGGTCCCGGATGACCTCCTCCGCCTTCCGGCAAGCGACGACCAGGCGGCCTCCGCCCTGAAGGGCAAGCGCCTGGGGTTGCCCCGCGAGTACTTCGTGGCCGGCATGGAGCCAGGTGTCGAGGCTCGCGTTCGTGAGGCGGTCGGCGCCCTCGAAAGCGCTGGCGCGACGGTCGAGGACGTGAGCCTGCCCCACACCGACTACGGCCTCGCCACCTACTACATCGTGGCCCCGGCCGAGGCCTCGGCCAACCTCGCTCGCTACGACGGGATCCGTTTCGGCCCGCGGCTCCAGCAGGCCGATGGCGACGGCGACATGCTCGGCAACTACCTCGCGACGCGTGGCCGCGGCTTCGGCGCCGAGGTGAAGCGACGGATCATGCTCGGCACGTACGCGCTGTCGGCGGGCTACTACGACGCCTACTACCTCAAGGCCCAGAAGGTCCGGACGCTGATCAAGAGCGACTTCGACGCTCTCTGGGCGCAGGGCTTCGACGCGCTGGTGGCACCCACGTCGCCGACCGTCGCCTTCCGTTTCGGCGCCAAGCTTGCCGACCCGGTCGCGATGTACCTGTCGGACGCCTGCACGCTCCCGGCGAACATGGCCGGGATCGCCGGTGTCTCGATCCCGTGCGGCCTGTCCGACGGCCTCCCGGTCGGCCTCCAGCTGATTGGCGCCCCATGGTCGGAGGGGGATCTTCTCCGGCTGGCGCGCGGCTACGAAGGCATCACCGCTGGGGCGCCTTGGCGCTCCCTCGAACCGGCCGACCTTCCCCGCGCCCAGGACCCTGCCACGCCAACACCAGCCGAGCGCGCCGCGTCGCTCGCGCCGGTCCACTGACGCCGCTCCCGTTGAGGAGATCCCCGCGATGACCGTTGAAACGACTCGCGTACCGCTCGCCGACCGAGCTCTCGCCGATCGAGTCCGGGCGGTCCCGCCGTCGGGAATCCGGAGATTCTTCGACATCTTGGCCTCCATGCACGACGTGATCAGCCTCGGCGTGGGGGAGCCCGACTTCGACACCCCACCCACGATCGTCGATGCCGGGGTCCGGGCTCTGAAAGCGGGGCGGACGCACTACACCTCGAACTTCGGGACGATCGAGCTTCGGCGAGCCCTGTCCGCTCATCTCGAGCGTCGGTATGGCGTCTCCTATGACCCCGAGCGGGAGCTGCTGATCACGGTCGGTGCGTCGGAGGCGGTGGATCTCGCCCTTCGATCGACGTGCGACCCGGGCGACGAGGTGGTCCTCCACGAGCCGTCCTATGTCTCGTACGTGCCGGCGATCACCTTCGCCGGCGGCATCGTCCGGTTCGTCTCGACCCGCCTGGAGGACGACTTCGCCCTCGAGCCGGCGGACGTGGAAGCCGCGATCACGCCGCGTACCAAGGCGCTCTTCCTCGGCTATCCCTGCAACCCGACGGGCGCCGTGCTGCCGCCCGACGTCCAGGACGAGCTTGCCGCGATCGCGGTCCGGCACGACCTCCTCGTCTACTCCGACGAGATCTACGACCGCCTCGCCTATGGCACGTATCACCATCGCGCGATGAGCGCCCTGCCGGGGATGCGCGAGCGGACGATCCTGATGGGCGGCTTCTCGAAGGCCTACGCCATGACGGGTTGGCGGGTCGGCTACCTGGCCGCCCCTGCCCACATCCTCGAGGGGATCGTGAAGGTCCACCAGTACACGATCATGTCGGCGCCGACGGCGGCCCAGGACGCGGCCCTGGAGGCGATCGTCAATGGCGAGGCCGACATCGAGCGGATGCTCGCCGAGTACGATCGCCGGCGCCGGCTTCTCGTCGACGGCTTCAACGCCATCGGCCTCGAGACGTTCGAGCCGCGCGGCGCGTTCTACGCCTTCCCTCGAATCACCTCGACGGGCTTCTCGTCGGACGAGTTCGCTCGCCGCCTCCTCGAGGACGAACGGGTTGCCGTGGTCCCTGGCGAGGCCTTCGGGCCATCGGGCGAAGGCCATGTGCGTGCGTGCTACGCGACCTCCTACGAGGCGCTCGAGGAGGCACTGACCCGGATCGGCCGATTCGTCGAGCGCTCCCGCGCGATGGCGTAACCCGTGATCCAGCCGCGAGAGCCGCCAGGGCCGCCACTTCAGACGGCTGCCGAGGCCGGCCCGGCTCGCGAGGCCAGAGGTCCGGCACTATCGACCTTCTTGCTCACCGACATCGAGGGCAGCACCCGGCTCTGGGAAGAGCATGCCTCCGACATGGGGCCTGCCCTGGCCACGCACGACCGGCTCCTGCGGGAGGCCATCGAAACGGCGGACGGAACGGTCGTCAAGACGACGGGCGACGGGATGCTGGCCGTGTTCGGCGACGCGCTCGCCGGGGTCGACGCGGCGCTTCGGGCGCAGCGGACGCTCCGTGACGCGGAGTGGGGATCCATGAAGCCACTTCGCGTCCGGATGGCGCTCCATGTCGGCTCGGCGGAGAGTCGCGATGGCGATTTCTTCGGGCCGGCCCTGAACCGGGACGCGCGGATCCTGGCGATCGGGCACGGGGACCAGATCCTGCTGTCGGCTGCGATGGCGGCGCTCGCCAGAGACCGATTGCCTGCAGGCATCGACCTGATCGACCTTGGTTCACACCGGCTGCGGGATCTGGACCGCCCCGAGGAGGTGTACCAGCTGGCCGCACCCGACCTCCCCAGAGACTTTCCGCCGCTCCGGTCGTTGAGCACCCGTCGGACCAATCTGCCGATCCAGCTCACGTCGTTCGTCGGGCGCGAACAGGAGACCACCGAGGTCGAGGTGCTCGTCGGGCAGGGCCGCCTGGTCACCCTGATCGGGACCGGCGGAACGGGAAAGACGCGTCTCATGATCGAGGCGGCTGAGCGCCTGGCGGGGCGCTTCAGCGACGGCGCGTGGCTCGCTGAGCTCGCTCCGCTGGGCGACGCATCGCAGATCATCGCGGAGGTTGCCCGCGCGATCGGCGTGCCCGACGCCCCTGGTCGCCCGCTGATCGAGACCGTCTCCGACTTCCTCGCGTCCAAGGATCTTCTCCTGCTCCTCGATAACGCGGAGCACCTCGTCGACGGGGTGGCGGACCTCGCGGGCCGGCTCCTTGCCGGCGCGCCAGGGCTCCGGATCATCGCGACGAGCCGGGAGGCCCTCCGGGTGCCCGGCGAGAAGATCCTGCAGGTGCCGTCGCTGACCTGCCCGGTCCTGGGTCGTCACGGCCCCACGGCGTTGGAGGATCTCGGCGTCGACCTCGAGGCGGCCGCGGCCACCGGGGCGGTCCGCCTGTTCTCCGAGCGTGCGGCCGCGGTTGAACCGGCGTTTGAGCTGACCGAAAAGAACGTCGCGGCTGTCAGCGAGATCTGCCGCCGCCTCGACGGCATCCCGCTCGCGCTCGAGCTCGCTGCCGCGCGCGTCTCGGCAATGTCGCCCGAAGAGATCGCAGCGCGTCTCGGGGATCGCTTCCGACTCCTCACCGGCGGGCGTCGCACCGCTGTGCCGCGGCAGCAGACGCTTCAGGCGCTGATCGACTGGAGCTGGGGACTCCTGGACGACGATAGCCGACGTCTCTTGCGGCGGTTGTCGGTCTTCGCGGGTGGTTGGACGGCTCGTGCCGCGGCCCAGATCGTTGGCGACGAAGCTGCGACCAGCCTTCCCGGTGGTATCGGCCCCGGCGGTATCGGCCATCGCGAAATCGTCGACCGCGACGTCGGGGCGGTTGTCGATGGCCTTGTCCGCCTCATTGACCGCTCGCTGGTGGTCGTCGACCGAGGCGCCACGACCCGCTACCGGATGCTCGAGACGATCCGCCAATACGCCCGCGAGCGCCTCATCGAGAGCGGCGAGGCGCCGGCCGTCGCTGACCGCCATTTCCGGTTCTTCGCGGCATTCGCGGGGACCGCAGCGGATGGGCTCCGCGGACGGGCGATGGTCGACTGGCTCGACCGCCTGGACGCGGAACTGGACAACGTTGGAGCTGCCCTCGAATGGGGTCTCGAAGCAGCCCCCGAGGCCGCGCTGCGCATGTGCGACGCGATGTTCTTCTATTGGCGCCTGCGGGTGGCCTCGCCGGATTCGGAGGCGCGGATTCTGCGGGCGGTCGATATTGCCCTGGCGATCACGGCCGGCCCTCAGGAGCCCTCGACAGCACAGCTGGCGCTCGCGGGCCGATTTCTGGGGCACGTTGCCATGCTCTGGGGAATGACCGGCCGCGGGGCACACGGCGTCGACTGGGCTCGCAATGGGCTTGCACTGTCGAGGGCAAGCGGCGATCGATCGGCGGTCATCGCCGCCCTCCAGGGTCAGATCTTCGCCTCCGTCTTCTCCGGCTCGGAGAGAGCCGTGGGCTCGCTCACCGAGGAGTTGTTCGCACTTGCGACCGAAGCAGAAGACTGGGACACACTCGCCGCGGGCGCCATCTTCGCCGCTGCTGGTCAGGTTCAATCCGATCCGAAGGCTGCGGAAGCCCTTGCCGCCATGGCACATTCGGCCGCGAGTCGGACCGGAAACCCGCTCACGATCGCCGTCGTCGCTCTCGGCCATGGTCGAATGCTCGGCCGTTTGGGCAAGGTTGATGAGGCGACCCAACAGCTCCAGCGGGCCATCGACCGCTTCACCGAGCTCGGCGATCAGCGTCTCGTCTTTGCGGCCCGTAGCGATCTCGGCCATGCCCTTCGCCGCGCCGGTCGCTACGCGGAGGCGGAGGCGGTCTATCAGGCGGCGATTGGCGGCTGGGTCGTGCTCGGCAATCGCGGCGCCGTCGCCAGCATCCTCGAGAACTCTGCATTCATCGCGATCGATCGCGGAGATGACACGCGCGCAGCGCGCCTCCTCGGTGCCGCCGAATCGATTCGCGAGAACGCTCGGGCACCCATGGCCGTCGACGAGATTGCCGATTACCAGGCCTTCGTCGAACGGCTTCGAAGCCGTGCGGCCGAGCCGCTCCGTGCTGAAGCCTGGGACGCCGGGCGGGCGATGCCGATGCCGGCTGCCATCGAGTTGACAGCCTCAGGCTGAGTCCGCCCCAGGTTTCGGAGCGGCTGCAACGCCGGCTGCGCGGGAGCATTGCCGCGGGTCCCTGTGCGACACTGCGAAACATGTCGCTGGCCGCCCCGACGCTTGCCGCCCTGGATCGCTACGAGCCGGTCATCGGCATCGAGGTCCACTGCCAGCTGCGAACGGCCTCCAAAATGTTCTGCGGCTGTTCGACCGACTACGATGGCGCTCCGCCGAACACCCACGTCTGCCCAGTCTGCCTGGGGCTGCCCGGCACACTTCCCACCATCAATCGCCGTGCGGTCGAGCATGTCCTCGCGACCGGACTGGCGTTGGGCGCCTCGACCCCTGCCGCGACCCGCTGGGATCGGAAGAACTACTTCTACCCGGACCTTCCCAAGGGCTACCAGATCAGCCAGTTCGACCTGCCCCTTGCGTCGGGCGGGACGCTTTCGTTCGACACGAGCCAGGGGACGGTCACCATCCGCGTCCGCCGCGCACACCTCGAGGAGGACACGGCGAAGCTCATCCACGGGACCGAGCCTGACGGTCGGAAGGTCAGCCTGATCGACTTCAACCGCTCCGGCGTCCCGCTCATGGAGATCGTCACCGAGCCGGACGTGCGGTCGGCCGAAGGCGCCCGGCGCTACGCCGAGGAGCTTCAACTGCTGCTCCGGGGCCTGGGAGTGTCAGACGCCGACATGGAGCGTGGCCAGATGCGGGTTGAAGCCAATGTCTCGCTGCGTCGCATCGGTACGGAGGCCCTCGGGACGCGCGTCGAGGTCAAGAACATGAACTCGTTCCGCTCCGTCGAGCGAGCAATCGCGTTCGAGATCGAGCGCCAGGCGGCGGCCCTCGAGGCCGGCGAATCGCTGACCCAGGACACTCGTGGCTGGTCGGACGGACGCGGCGAGACGTACGTCATGCGCTCCAAGGAGGAGTCGCACGACTACCGCTACTTCCCGGAGCCGGACCTCCCGCCGCTCCGCGTCGATGCGGCGTGGCTCGCTGAGATTCGGGCGGCCCTGCCGGAGTTGCCGGCCGAGCGGCGCGCTCGGTACCAGAGCTCCCTCTCGTTGTCCGCCTATGACGCGTCGGTTATCAGCTCGGACCTCGACGCCACGACGCTCTTCGAGGCGACACTCGCGGCCGACGCAGCGCTCGAGCCAAAGCAGGTTGCGAACTGGGTCACCGGGGAATACCTCCGCGCTCGCAACGTGGCGGGCGACGTTGTTGTCGATCCGTCCCAGCTTGCCGATCTGATCCGGCGCGTCGGACGGGGCGAGATCTCGCGAGCCAGCGGCAAGGATGTCCTCGCGTCGCACATGGAGAGCGGGCGATCGGTCGCCGACCTCATCGAGGCTGCCGGCCTCCGGCAGATCAGCGACGCGTCGGACCTGGCGGTCGTCATCGACGAGGTCATCGCCGCGAACCCAGCGGCCGTCGCGGATCATCGCGCCGCCAAGCCGTCGATCCGGTTCCTGGTCGGCCAGGTCATGAAGGCGACGCAGGGCCAGGCGAACGCATCGGTCGTCCAGGACGCGCTCCGCGAGCGGCTCGACCGCGACGTCTCGAGCTGACGGCGCGAGCGGCGACGCGGACGAGCGGCGGCACAGGCGAGCGGCGGCACAGGCGAGCGGCGGGACGGGCGGGCCACCATGGGGCTTCCGAACCTGATTCTCTGGGCGGCCGGGGTGATTCTGGTTGGGGTCGGCTACGTCCGGGCACGCGGCCCATGGTTGCGACTGCAGGACCTCAAGGCCCAGGACGAGAACATCGCGCGCTACGAGGCCTGGCGCGGCGGCCTACGAGACCAGTCCACGACCGGAGCGTCCGTGGCCATGCAGATGCTGAGGAGGCAGGCGCAGATCGGCGGTCTGATCGCGGTCGTCGGATTCATCCTCGTGTTCGCCGGTTTCGCCATCCGCTGAAGTGAGCCGCTCTGGGCCGCGGCTGACCCAGGACCGCAGCGCGCCATCGAGCCGGAATGTGCCGCTGGAGCACAACTGCGACCACGATGAGCCCTGCGTGCCCGCTGAACGGTGGGGATGTGTCACCAGGGCACAATCTGGCGAAGATTCCCGTATTGGTCAGCCGGAATCCGTCGCGTTGGTGCACGTACAAGCACAAACGGGCCAATAGCCCAGTTGCGGGGGCCAGCTCAGCCGAGAATCCGTCCCAGTTGTGCTCGTGGTGCACAACGCGCGGATGACCCGTCCCGGAACCACACGGCTCGCGCGGCGGGCCTGGGCCGGGCTGATCTCGAGCGGCGATCAGCGGCCGATGCGGCGGGTCTCGATCGCGGTGCAGCGGTCCATGACCACACTCAGACCGGCGTCGTGTGCGATCTGGGCAGCTTCCCAATTGACGATTCCAAGCTGCAACCAGAGGCACCCCGCTCCAACAGCGACGGCCTCTCGGGCGTGCTGGGCGCAGAGGTCCCAGCGGCGGAAGACATCGACGATGTCGACCGGGCCGGTGGCGGCCACCGCGTCTGCGAGGGTCGGGTACGCGGTCACGCCCAGCACGCTCTGCTCCCGCGGATTGATCGGGACGCAGTCGTAGCCGGCGTCGACGAGATCGCCGAACACGCCGTGCGACGGGCGCATGGGATTGGACGACGCTCCGATGACCGCGATCCGGCGTGCCGAGCGAAGGCGCTCCGCGATCGCCGCCTCGCCGAGCAGCGGCACGTTGCCGCGATCTTCCTGCGCATCCATCAGCGCGCGCACGCGGTCGATGTCGTCGCGCGCCAGGCCGCCACCGAATCTCGGGCCGCCGCCACGGCCGGCGGAACGTCGCTCGGGGTCGCTCAGGCGTGGGCCTCCTTGGCGTACGGCCGTCCGACAGCCGCGGGCGCGGTACTTCGCCCGACGACCCCGGCCAGGATGATGATCGTGAGGATGTAGGGGAGCGACGCGTAGGCCTCACTGGGGATTGCCGTCAGGATGTCGCCCAGTTGCCCGGTCGGCGGGCTGAGGTTGATTGCCACCCGGAGCGCGTCAGAGGTACTGAACAGGAGGGCCGCCCCCCAGGCTCCGAGCGGTGTCCATCGTCCGAAGATGACGCACGCCAGGGCGATGAAGCCGCGCCCGTTGGTCATGACCGGCTGGAATGCGCTGGTCGCCTCCAGGGTGAGATACGCGCCGGCCAGTCCCGCGAACGCGGCGGCAATGAGGACGTTGCGATAGCGCAGCCGAATGACATCGATGCCGACCGTGTCGGCCGCGGCCGGGTTCTCTCCGGTGGCGCGCGTCCGCAGTCCCCAACGCGATCGGAAGAGCAGGATCTGGAGCACGATCACGATGACGATCACCGACATGGCGATCGGACCCTGGTGCAGGAACGCTTCAAAGAGCCAGCCCACGACCGGGAGGGATGTCAACGCCTCGGGAGGCGTGAACGGTTGAAAGGTACCGGCACCCAGCGACGGGTTGGGAAAGATCCAGAGACGGTCGAAGTAGCCGGTCAGGCCGACCGCCGCGATGTTGATGATCGTGCCGCTGATGATCTGGTCGGCTCTGATTGTGACCGAGAGCCAGGCGTGCAGCAGCCCGATCACCATCGCCGACAGAATCGCCACCACGACGCCGATCAGCAGCGGGACGGTCGCTCCGAAGACGGGAGAGGGATCCATCGGCAGCGCCTGCGCGACGAACCCGGCCACGACGAAGCCCGTGAATGCGCCGATCAGCATCATGCCCTCGATGCCGATATTGACCACGCCGGAACGCTCGCCGATCACGCCGCACATGGCCCCCAGGGCGATGGGCGCGGCGAGTCCCAGGGCAATCGGCGCGATGTCGGGCAGGACTCCGATGAGGTACAGGACGAGCTGGATCAGGAGACCCAGAACCGGGATCGAGGTCAGGTCCACTACAGGACGACCTTCTTGCCGTACGTCTCCGTCACGGTCTCGACCGCCTCCAGGCCGGGCTTGGCGCGCCGGATGCGAAGGATCCGGCGGACGATCATGTCGGCGGCGAGGAACAATAGGATCACGGCCTGGATGACGTCGACGAGCTCGACGGGGATGTGGGCGTCCAGCTGCATCGGCCCCGCCCCTGCGCGCAGGGCGCCGAACAGGAGCGCCGCCAGCAGGATCCCGACCGGATTTGACCGGCCAAGCAAGGCGACCGCGATCGAGTCGAAGCCCACGGAGGTGCCATACGAGGCGATCATGTATTGGCTCGTGCCCAGGATTTCGAACGCCGCGGCCACCCCGCACAGAAGGCCGCTGACGGTCATCGTCAGGATGATCAGGCGGGCCGGTCGCATCCCCGCGTAACGGGCAGCGTCGGGGTTCGCCCCCACGGTTCGAATCTCGAAGCCGATGGTGGTGCGGTACAGCAGCCACCAGGCAAGCGGCACGAACAGGATCGCGAGCACGATCCCGATGTGCAGGCGCCCGAGATCCGGGTTGAGGAACGCCGCCGTCGGCAGGGCCGCGTTGCCGATATCGCCCGTTCGCGCGAACGAGTAGCCGGGTGCCTCGAGGACGTGGAGCACGAGGAAGGCGACGAGCGATGCGCTGACGAAATTGAGCATGATCGTGATGACCACCTCGTGGGCACCCGTCCACGCCTTGAGGGCACCGGGAATGAACCCCCAGAAGGCCCCGGCGGCGGCCGCAGCCAGCACGGCTACGGCAATGGCGACCGGCCCTGGCCACGACGCTACGGCCGCCCCAACTCCCCCGGCGGCCACGGCACCCAGCAGGAACTGTCCCTGGGCGCCGATGTTGAAGAGCCCTGCCTTGAACCCGAGTCCGACCCCCAGGCCGGCCAGGACCAGTGGCATCGCATTGACCAGCGTGTTGACGATGTGGTCGAGACCGAAGAACGCCCCTCCGAACAGGCCCAGATACACCTTGAACGGCAGAGTCGGATCGAAGCCGCCCTCCGTGAAGAAGCTCGACCCAAGGGCAACCAGTCCCCCGACGACGAGCGCGAGGATGACCGCCCCGAGGGGCACCGCCACGATCGGTCGGATCCGCGCCCAGTACCCGCGAATCGCGTTCACCCGGCGATCTCCGCCGCGGCCTCTTGATCGCGGCGGCCTGTTGCCATCAACAAACCGACCTGCTCGCGACTCGCGCTCGGCCCGTCGACGATGGCGACGAGCTCGCCGCGGTACATCACCCCAATCCGGTCGGAAAGCTCCAGGACCTCGTCGAGTTCCGCCGACACCAGAAGGATCGCGGTGCCGGCGTCGCGTTTCAGGATCGTCTGGCGGTGGATGAACTCGATGCTGCCGACGTCGAGCCCACGCGTGGGCTGGTCGAGGATCAGCACCTTGAGGTCGCGGCTGAACTCACGGGCGACAACGGTTTTCTGCTGATTGCCACCGGACAGGGTCGACTCGGCGATGGTTTCTGAAGGGGCGCGGATGTCGTACCTCTTGATTGCCTCCTTGGCCCACGAGCGGATGGCGTCCTCGTTGCGAACAAGGCCACGAGCAAACGGCGGGCGATGGTATCCGGTCAGGACGAGGTTGTCGGCGATGGGGAAGCTGAGAACCAACCCAAATCGCTGGCGATCCCCTGGCACGTAGCCCAAGCCGGCCTCCGCGCGCTTTCGCGCGCTCAGTGGCGTCACATCTCGGCCGTCCATTCGGATGCTGCCCGCGGCTGCCCTGCGGAGTCCGGCCAGCGCCTCGACGAACTCCTCCTGGCCGTTCCCTGCGACCCCCGCGATTCCCAGGATCTCACCCGCTCTGAGCTCGAGGTCGATGCCGTGGACGGCCTCGTTTCCGCGATCGTCGCGGACGTGGAGACCGGTCACTGCCAGGGTGGTCCCTGCCGGATGGGACTCGCCGCGGTCGGCAACGAGCTGGACCTGACGGCCGACCATCAGCTCGGCCAGATCGTCTTCGTCCGTCTCAGCCGGGATTCGCGATCCAACGACCCTCCCGCGTCGGATGACCGTGATGCGATCGGCGATCGCGAGGACTTCGTAGAGCTTGTGACTGATGAAGATGATGCTGTGCCCGTCGTCCGCGAGACGCCGCAGGACGGCGAAGATCTCCTCCGTTTCCTGGGGGGTGAGGACCGCGGTCGGCTCGTCGAGGACCAGGATGCGCGCCTGTCGATAGAGGGCCTTCACGATTTCGACGCGCTGCTGGACGCCGACCGAAAGCGTGTCGATCCGCGCTGCCGGATCGATGTCGAACCCGAACTGATTGGCCAGCGCCTTGATGCGCTCTGCCGCCTCCCGCCTGTCGACGAATACGGGGCCATTCATGGTCTCGTGGCCCAGGACGATGTTCTCCGCGACCGTGAGGACCGGCACCAGCATGAAGTGCTGGTGGACCATCCCGATTCCTCGAGCGATCGCGTCGCTCGGGCTTTCGATCTTGACGACCTCGCCGTCGAGGAGGATCTGCCCCTCATCCGGGGCCAGAAGGCCGTAGAGGATGTTCATCAGCGTCGTCTTGCCGGCGCCGTTTTCGCCCAGGAGGGCGTGGATCTCACCCTTGCGGAGATCCAGGTCGATCCGGTCATTTGCGAGGACGCCCGGGAACCGCTTGGTGATCCCACGCATCGCCAGCGCTGGTGCCGGCTGGCCGATCGGCACGGACTCAGTCGTCATTCATTCCCACAAAAGGGCGAGCGGGCCGTCAAACGGCCCGCTCGCACTGGCTATCGCTATCGAGGTGGGGACCCTATGGCGTGCAAGCCGTCGGCTTGCACGGATCGAGGCTCCCTGCTTTCAGGCCTGCCAGGGCGTCGTCCAGCTTCTTCTGGATGTCCGCTGTGATCAGGTCCGCGTGGTTGTGGAAGTCGCTGACACCGATGCCGACCGGGTCGGACGCGGCGTCGTTGACGATCGTGACGCCCTTGGCGGTTCCGTCGATGACCCGCTTGATGGCCGCCAGGACGCTGGCTCGCAGCTTCTTCTCGGCGCTGGTCACGATGCACTTCTGGAGCGTCGGCACGCCAGCCCACTGGTCGACGTCGACACCGATGCCCCAGACGTTGGCCGCACATGCTGCCTCGAGGAAACCCTGACCGGTCCCGCCCGCGACCTGGAAGAGGACGTCGGCCTTCTTGCCGATCATCTGCTGCCCGACCGATTTGCCGCCGGCCGTGTCGTTGAACGCCTTCGTGATGTCGGTTGAGAAGTACTGGTAGAGGACCTTGATGGTCGGATCGACCGCGGCGACTCCGTTCTGGTAGCCCCGCATGTAGCGGAAGACAGCCGGGATGGTGTTGATTGCACCAAGCGTGCCGACGACCTTCGTCTTGGTGATTCCGCCGGCGACGACCCCGGCCATGTACCCGGCCTGCTCCTCCTTGTAGACGAGGCCCTGGTACTTCGGCAGCAGGGTGTTCGGATCGCCCGGGCACTTGAAGGTCTTGTCGGGCGCGCCATCCGCCGTGAGGCACACTGACTGGTCGGTTCCGATGAAGTACGTGTTCGGGAACTTCTTGGCCGCGATCGTCGTGTCGTTACCGAGCGCAAAACCCGACGTGACGACGATGTCAAAGCCCCGGTCGGCGAAGGCCTTCATGTTGACCTGGTAATCCGTCGGAGCCTTGGTCACGATGTTGTCGATCTCGACCCCGAACTGCGCCTTCGCATCCTGGAGCGCGAGCCACGTTGCCTCGTTGAAGGACTTGTCATCGAGACGCCCAACGTCGGTCACGAGGCCGACCTTCAGGGTCTTGCCGCTGGCGCCGGCGGAAGCCGGAGCGGCCGAGCCCGGCGCAGCCGAAGCCGAACCGGCGGAAGCCGCGGGCGCCTGGGTGGCCGGTGCGGTTGTGGCGCCAGATGTACAGGCCGTAACCACGATGCTGAAGCCCGCAATCAGGCTCAGCGCAATGGAACGAGTGCGCATGCTTCCTCCTGCTTTGTCGCGGACGACGCATCGGCAGCGGACAGACTGTCCAGGGATCGCGCGCGTCCGGGAACGGGTCGACCCCTCAGGACGACCCTTGGGCGCATCCTAGTGTCTCACGCCGCAATGGACTTGATTCTTGAATCGGGTCGGCGTACTGTCCGGAGCATGGCTGCTGATCCGGCTCCTCCGTTGGCTGTCAGTGAGTCCGAAGCTGAAGCCCTCCGCGCGATGACGCGGGCGGGCACGACCGAGCAGCGCGCCGCAATGCGCGCCCGGGTCATCCTGCGGGCGGCCGAGGGTGCCGCCCATGTCGAGA
>DATCPH010000031.1:0-14119 GCA_036570185.1 Candidatus Limnocylindrales bacterium
CGCCGCCGGCAAGAGCAAGATGAACGCGCTCGGCCACTGCATGCGCAAGGCACTCAGCCTTGTCTGGGGCGTCTGGCGCAACGGCCAGGACTTCGACCCCAACTGGGGCGTCGAGGCTTGACAAGACCCTATGGGATCTAGAGCGGATCGACCACCGACAGCGCGGGCACTGGCTGGATCGCGCCGCCAGCGCTTACAGCTTGCCGAGAACGAAGAGCACCACCAGCACGATGATGATGATGCCAATGATTCCGATTCCACCGGTTCTCATCTCAGTCTCTCCTTCGCTCGTCTCCATGCCCCATGGATGCCAGTTTGCTCGCCGAAAGACCGGTGTCATGACGCGCCGTCATGGATCGATCGGCCCCGCTACCGCGTCGCCGCAATCTTTCCTGACCCCGCGGTGTTGTGACAGTCTGTTGTCACAGCTGAATGTCACGATGCGGTTGCAAATGACGTGAGCCGAGGCGGATCTGGGAGCGGACCGCAGGAGGAACGACCCACGTCCTTGCGGAAAGGGCACGGCGATCGACATCGCATCCGCTGACCTGGTCCGGCTGTTAGTCCAAGACGTCCGTATGCTGAGTGAGGGACGGTCCGGTCTCCGACGTCCCCGCGGCAATCGAGTCGACCCGGTGGGTGACGGCGACACCGCCCTCGATATCCGACGGCCGGTACCGCTATAGACGAGACCTCGATCCGAACTACTAACGACGATGACGGATCGTCATGCTCCACCCGACAACAGGGCCTAGGGTCGTCGTGGAGGCGCCCGTGAGCGAACGGAAGTTCCTGGGGATCATCGAGGTCGACAGTGGAACGCTCGTTGTTGGCGACCCGACGTACCTGCTTCCGTCAAAAGAACAGAGGAAGCCCGGTGTCGACTACCAAGCGGTGATCGATGCGGACCGAGCCGACGCCGTGCCATTTGCCCGCAGGCTCACGCTGCTCATCAACGTCGCAAGACGTGACGGGATTGGGCCCTACGTCGTGGCAGCCGATGAGGCGCGTTTGGGTGCGTAACGCTTGACTGCGTCTGTTGAGCTGGCACGTGGCGAAGCCGCCGGGCTGACCGACGCACAGCGGCGCATTGTCGAGTGGGGCGACGGGCCGCTTGTTGTCATCGCGGGCGCTGGGACGGGTAAGACCCGGGTCATCGTGGAGCGCGTTCGATGGCTGATCGAGACGAAAGGCGAGGCCGCACTTCGCGAGGGCGCAACGGCCCGGGGCGAGGCGCCGGCGGAGCCGCGGACCGACGAGCTTCCTTCGCTCTGGAGTCAACCAGCCGCCATCGACCCCGATCCGTTCGCCGGACCGCTCCTTCCCGAGCAGATCCTCGTTCTGACCTACAACGTCAAGGCCGCCAAGGAGCTCAGCGACCGGATCGAGAAGGCGATTGGCCTCGCGGCCAGGGCCCGCATCAACGTCAGTAACTTCCACAGCTTCTGCCACCGCGTCCTGACCGAGTCGGCGACCGACGCCGGCCTGCCGGCCCAGCCGGACGTGCTCGATGGCATTGGCCAGGTCCTGCTTCTCCGCGACATCCGCCAGAGCCTGCCGCTGCTCTACTACGCCGGCGGCGGCAACCCGAACTACTGGCTCGACCAGTTCGTAGCCTTTATCAGCCGGGCGAAAGACGAGCTCGTCACGCCCGACGACTTCGACGTGTTCGTCGACCGGGAGTGCGCAGCGTTCGAGACCCGATACGGCAGCTACGACCGCGCCCTCGAGCGCCTCAACGCGCAGGGCAACCTCGCCCCGCTCCGCGATGTTCGCAAGGACTACGCGGCCCTCCGGCGCGACGAGCGCGCGGAAGAGGCCGGAGACGAGACTGCACATCCGGACCCAACTGCCCTCGAGAAGACCGCCGAGCGCGAAGCCCGTCGCACCATCGCCGGCGACGCCTCAGCCCGCGCCCGCAACCGCTTCGCGCCCAACGACCTCCCTCGGATCGACCACCTCGCCGAGACCTACCTGGTCGACGGCGCTGCCCTCGAAGTCCTCCGCCTCAGCGAGCTCGCTCTCGTCTATCGCGCCTACCAGGAAGAGCTCGCGTCCCGCGGCGCCCTGGATTTCGGCGAGCAGATCGCCGCGGTGACGCAGCTGTTCAAGCAGCGCCCGAACGTCCTCCGGCGCTACCAGCGCCAGTACCGCTACATCCTCGTCGACGAATTCCAGGACACCAACATCGCCCAGATCGAGCTCATCGAGCTGCTCGGAAGGACGCCCGACCGGCCCGACAACGTCGTGGTCGTCGGCGATGACGACCAGTCGATCTATCGCTTCCGGGGCGCGAGCTTCGCTGCATTCGTCGAGTTTGACCGCCGGTTCTCAGGCCCGCCGCCGCACGACCCCCGAGGGCGAGCACGAGGCAGACCTCGGCGCCTTCGCCTCGAGGAAAACTTCCGCTCGATCGACCACGTCCTGACCAACGCGAACCGCCTCATCGGGCAGAACAAGCTCCGCTACGAGCCGGACAAGGCCCTGACCGCGATTCGGGGATCCGGCCATCCCGTCGAGCTCGTGATCGCGACCGACGTCGAGGACGAGGCCCGCCAGATCGTCGATCGCGTCAAGGCGTGGACCGGTTGGGACCCGGGCAACCCGACCGCGAACGCGAACAACCGGGACGAAAACCCGCCGCCCTGGGCCGACTTCGCGGTCCTCTACCGAAAGCACCGCCACCGCGAGGCGATCGTCGCGAGGCTTCGAGACGAGGGCATTCCGTACACCGTCGTAGGTGGCCTCTCGCTCTTCGAGACACCCGAAATCCGCGACCTCGAGCAAAGTCTGCGAGCGATCGCGGATCCGCTCCAGGACGTGGCACTCGTTCGGATGATGTCAGCGGCGCCGTGGCGGCTCGATGCCCTCGAGATCCTCGACATCGCGCGGATGGCCAAGTACGACCACCGTCATCTGATCGACGTGATCCACGAGGTCGTCGACCGAGGCGAGGTTGAGGTCGACAAGGTGCGACCGACCGATCAGGAGGTCACCGCCGACCCCGGCGCCATCCAGACAGTCGCGGGCGGTGACGAGGCCGGCGGTCTGGCGTTGCAGCCCCCGGTCACCGACATCGTTGCCTCACCCGACGGCGCGACTGTCCCGCCGCCTCCGCCGCGAGAGACGCGTCGGATCTTCGTCCCACCCGCGACGCGCGCCAAGCTGCGCCGCCTCTTGCGTACCATCGACGAGCTCGCCCCGATGACCTGGCGCGAAGGCCCGTTCACCATGCTCGAGGAATACGTGGTCCGCACCGGCGTCGTGCTCGACCTCATGGCGATCGAAACGCTTGAAGCCAAGCGGACCGTCGCCAACATCGGCAACTTCATGCGCTTCGCCCAGGACTGGCAGGCCGAGCACCCGAAAGGCAGCCTCGGCGGCTTCGTCGACTATCTCGACGCGTACCAGGGCGCCGGCGGCGAGCTGCCGACGAGCATCGAGGCAAGCGACGATCACGTCGGCGTGCAGCTCATGACGCTCTACCAGGCGAAGGGGTTGGAGTTCACCCACGTGTTCGTCCCGCAGCTCCTGAAGGACGAGTGGCCGGCTCGCGAGTATGGCTCCGGCCTGTTCCCAAAGGACCTGCTCAAGGAGGCCGTTCCACTCGGGGACATCCATCTCGAGGAAGAGCGACGCCTCCTGTACGTCGCCCTGACGCGAGCCCGCGACCGACTCGTCCTGATAACGATCGCCGGGCCGGCCGCCGAGAAGGATCCGTCGCCGTTCCTCAACGAACTGCGCGATGGAGCCGGGATCGAGCTGACGGTGATGGATGCCTCACGCGGAGCTTCTGCGACCGACGGCGACGCGGCCGCCGCTCTCGAGACCATCGAAAAGGTGATGCCCCTCCCGACTGCCCGAGAACGCCGCCTTGCCCTCCGGATTCGCGCGAACGAACTTCTCGAGATGCTCGAGGGCATCGATCCCGCGGATCCGGAGGCCGAAGGCGCCCGTCAGACGCTGTCGACGACCTTCGGTGAGGTTGCCAGCCGAGCGACCGAGTCGGCGGACGAAGCTCGCGCCCATCGACTCGATCCGCTGACTCTCCGCGTCCTGGCTCTGGACGGGGGTGCCGGCGCGAACCTCCTCGAGGTCGCTTCGCTCCCTTCGACCTTCAGCTATTCGCAGATCGACACCTACGGCCGCTGTCCGCTGCAATACGCCTTTCGCCACGTCTACCGGATCCCATCAAGTCGGACCGCGGGCGCACTGACCTTCGGCTCGAGCGCCCATGCTGCCTTCGAAGCGTTCACCAAAGAGCGCCGAGAACGCCTCGCCCGCGGCGAGCCGCCGCCGACCCGCGCCGACCTGGATCGACTCTTCGAGACCGAGTGGAAATCCGGCGAGTTCGAGGAGAAGACCTCGGAGGAAAACTACCGGCGCCGGGTCCACACGCTCCTAGACAACTTTTGGGACGGCGAGCTCGCCTCAGTCGGCGAGGCCGAATCCGAGGAGCTGCCGTTCGAGCTGATCCTCGACATGTCCGACGGCGAGCCGGCCGTCTTCACCGGGGTGATCGACCGGATCGATCGCCTCCCCTCGGGCGGCATCGAGGTCATCGACTACAAGACCGGCAAGCTGAGCTCGCAGAAGGGCGTCCAGGAGAGCCTCCAGCTCTCGATCTACGCCCTCGCCTGCCGCGATGCGCTGGGGCTCGGCACCCCGGAGAAGGTGACCCTCTACTTCACCGAGTCGGCCACGAGGATGAGCACGACCCGCGCCAATGAGCAGCTGGATGCCGCGCGGGACGAGCTGGTCGCGTGGGTCCAGCGAGTGCGTGCCGGCGACTTCGTCGCGACGCCTTCGCCCAGCGCCTGCTGGCGTTGCGACTACGCGCCGATGTGTCCAAGCCGAATGACGTGACGTCGTGCGAGGCAGACCGATGATGCGCACCATGGAACCCCTGGAGGCAGAAGAATGACACCCGATGAAGCGATTTCTGCAGGGGGAGCGGCGGAGAGGGTTGGGCACCGTTGTGGTTGATGACGGCGGGTCGGTAGGAGCGGCGAGCCCCGAGCTCGGGGCGCTGCTTTTGCTGCTTGCAACGGTCGCTCCCGATACGCGGATCACATTACGCGAACCAATCCTCGCGCACGGCGCGAACGCGCTTGATGCGCTTGTTGAGACGGTTGACGACCGTCCCGACCTCGGGCCGCAAGTCATCTCTTGGCTGGAGGTTCTCGCGGGACGCGACGCCAAATTGAAGACCTCGGCCATCGCGACAATCCGTTCAATCGCGACCCACTCGTCCGATCTGTCCATTCGCTATGCGACTCCCGCCCTCGTTCGTCTTGGAGCGGCAGCTAGGCCGTCATCTAGCGTCGAGCGCAAGGCTGCCTCGATCCCTCGGGCTGCCGGCCTGGAGTGGCCGGGTTTCCAGGAACACGAGTTCGGACGGAATGAGGGAACGCAATGGCGTTCCGTGGATGAGCCAACGAGTCTGGCTCCAATCCTTACCCGTGAGCTGCAGCAGCTGGACCGAGATTTCATCAGCTACGGCGTCACACGCAGTCCGGAAATCCACTTCGCCGTGGCTCGTCGCTACAAGAGCGGCCCAGAATCCGGCGTTACAGCCTCGAAGCTCGTCGTCTATGCCCACGGACCGAACGATGACAGCCGCGCGCCTCGCCAAGTCGTCGCTGGCTATTACATCGAACGGGGCGACGACAAAGCCGAATCGATCGCGACGTACGGTTCCCCGGACAACGTCCTTCGATGGGATTGGCCACTGTTCATCGCGGCGCTGGAGGATCCTCGATTTTGCGATGGCATCTCCGGCGTCATGCGCAAGCACCAATTGCGAGTCGGCGACTACCTCGATGCCGGTCGCGGCTGGCGGTCACTCGGTTGGACCGCATCACTCGAGGAAGGCGAGATCGTCGCGCGCGATGCAGACGAGGTCGTTTTCCGCGGGTGGCCGGCCATGCAGGAGCGTCTCATCGCCGTGCCTGCGACGCAATGGATCGACCTTCACATTTGGCGGGCCTGGCCTGCCGAGGAAGCGATCGGCGCAGGGCAGCCGTTCGCGTTAGAGGCATTGGCACCGGTACTACTCGACCTTGCCCCCCTGTATCTCGAAATCGTGGGACGCCGTTGAGGGTGGAAGGCTATGGTGTCTCGATTCGGAAATGGCTGGGCGTTTCCGGACCGCTTTGGCGGGGCCTCTGGCGACCCGCCGCCGAAACGCGCCGACCTCGATCGACTCTTCGAGGCCGAATGGAAGACCGGCGAGTTCGAGGAGAAAACCTCGGAGCAGAACTACCGCCGTCGGGTCGCGACGCTCCTCGACAACTTCTGGGATGGCGAGCCCGGCTTGGTCGGCCAGGCCGAACACGAGCAGATGCCGTTCGAGCTGATCCTCGAGATGCCCGCCGGCCAACCCGTGATCTCCACCCCGTGATCGACCGGATCGACCGCCTCCCGTCGGGCGGCATCGAGGTCATCGACTACAAGACCGGCCGGATCGGCTCACAGAAGAACGTCCAAGAGAGCCTGCAGCTCTCGATCTACGCCCTCGCCTGCCGCGACGCCCTGAGCCTCGCCACGCCCGAGAGAGTGACGCTGTACTTCACCGAATCGGCGACGCGAATGAGCACTACACGCACCGACGAGCAGCTGGACACCGCGCGGCACTAGCTGGTCGCCTGGATTCGGCGCGGGACGAGCTGGTCGCGTGGGTTACGCGGGTGCGAGCGGCCCACTTCGCGGCGACCCCGTCGGCGGACCATTGCCGGCGGTGTGATGATGCGGCCATGTGTCCGAGCCGCGTGCGGTAGCCGCACAATACGGTCTCACCAGCCGCTGGGCCGTGCACCCGGCCATCGCGGGGACTGACAGCATCGAGACCGACGGAGCGCCAAGGACGAGGGGAATGAGTTGAAAGCCGACACCATGAGCTTGTACACGATCTTCGGCAAGGATGTGCAATACGTGGTCCCACTGTTCCAGCGACCGTACGTGTGGAAGCGCGAAGAGCAATGGGAACCCCTCTGGAACGATATCGCGGCTGTAGCTGAACGTGAGGTCATCGGCGATCCTGCGGGCGAGAACAAACCGCATTTCCTCGGAGCTGTCGTCCTCGAGCAGACTCCCGTACCCGTCGCCATGATCGACGCCCGTTCGGTCATCGATGGGCAGCAGAGACTGACAACTATTCAGATCATTCTTGCCGCCGCCAGGTCCGTGGCAATTTCCGAGCATCTGGATACCTGTCAGCGGAAACTTGAGAAGCTCCTATTCAACGAACTCTTTCTCGTTCGCAGGGAGGGTGACCAGTACAAAGTGATTCCGACCGCCCGCGACCAGCGTCCGTTTCGGGAAGCGGTCGAAGGCGCCCCTGCCGCGGCGACTGGAAAGCACCGGATGCACGAGGCATACCGGTTCTTCCGCGGCTCGATTCTCGAATGGGCAACGGATGGAGGCGATCACGCCATCGAGGGTCGGCTCGACGCTCTGGCTAATACGTTATGGAAACGCCTCGTCGTTGTGGCCATAGATCTGGACAGTGGAGACGACGCGCAGGTCATCTTCGAGACCCTCAATGCGCGCGGCACGCCACTGCTCGCCGCTGATCTGGTCAAGAACTACCTATTCCAACGAGCCGTCCACGAAGGGTCTGAGATTCAGAGCCTTTACGATCGCCATTGGGAGGTCTTGGATGGTGACTGGTGGCGAGAGGAAGTCCAACAAGGCCGGCTAAAGCGCCCCCGCCTCGATATCTTTCTTAATCACTGGCTATCCATGACTACGGGGAAAGACGTCGTCTCGCAGCAGCTCTTCGCTGAATTCAAACGCTACGTGGAGCATTCGGAACATCGTGCAGAGAACGTTCTGGAAGACCTGGCCCGATATGCCAGCGTCTATAAGTCTTTCGACATAGAACCACCGCAGTCTCCACTCGGGCGATTTCTCTACCGCCTCACGGCAATGGAGGTCACCACCGCATTTCCTCTGTTGCTCTGGCTCCTAGGGCCTGATGGCATCACCGACGACGCCGAGCGGCAACCGGCAACAGATGGCGTTGAGAGTTGGCTCGTCAGGCGAATGCTTGTTCGAGCTACGACGAAGAACTACAACAATGTCTTCCTGGGTCTGCTAAAGGCGGTGCGCGGGGGCGGGGGCTCGGATCGACCCACAGGCGAGGATGTCGTGGGTTTCCTCGCTGGGCTCGAGGGCGAGAGTCAGGCCTGGCCGACGGCGGGAGAAGTGATCTCTTACATACGCGGACTCCCGATCTATACGGCTCTGAGTCGGTCGCGCCTGCGGATGATCCTGGAGGCTCTCGAGTACATCTCGCGCACGGGATTAACTGAAGACGCACCCCTTCCGAGAAATCTCACGATCGAACATGTTCTGCCACAAGAGTGGGCAAGCAATTGGCCGCTACCAGAGAACGAGGATCCGATCATCGCCCGGACTCGCAGGGACACCTTGAAACACACTCTCGGCAACTTGACTCTTGTGACCGGAAAGTTGAACCCGACGATGTCCAATGGGGCATGGCCCATTAAGCGCGATGCGCTCCGCGATTACAGTCTCCTTCGGATTGCCGCTGACATCCGGTCTGCCGAAACGTGGGACGAGGCGACGATCGTCGAGCGCACCGAACGTCTGGGGCGCCTCACGGTCGACCTCTGGAAACGACCCGACGATCGTTGGGAGGTTCCCGTGGTCCCAGCCCCCACTGCGGAGCGGGCAACTGACCCAATTGACAGCGAGGATGGTTTCAGCGGTCCATTCGCCATAGCAGACAGCGCGGGGGTTGGCGATGAGCTGCGAAGCATCGTTAGCGTCAGCCGCCGTCTTGGTCTCCATCCACGCGCCGATAAATACAGCGTCATGATCACACCTGCCTCAGATCACCGAGTGATGCTCTACACAGTTTGGCCCCAGGCCGACGACGGCGGATCGTTCCGAATATGGAAGTCGCCCTCAGCCTTCGCGCGTCATGTCCCCGGAGTCACGCTCAACGCGGCCCAAGCAGCTCTCGGCGTCTCCGAAGGGGCTGGAGTCATGAATCGCGGCGAGGTCGGCTCTTTCTTGAACGGACTGAAAACGATCGTCGGCGGGGAGGTCGGATCGCCGCTCGAAGGGTCAACACCACCGACGTCGGATGGGAGCGTGACCGGCAGCGTAGAGTCGCACGAAGATGACGTTACGCTGCCCGAGGATGTCTGGCGAGTCATCGAGCGGCATGCATCTCTATGGATACAACCACTTGCCCGGGAGTTCGCAAAGCGTGCGCTCGGGCACGAGGGGGTCATCCTTCGAGCCCAACAGACCAAAGGTGATCCTTCGTACTTCCAGGTCCGACATCCTCGCTTTTCTCAAGTTGTTGCCTATGTCCACCCTCGGCAGTCGGATCTATTCGTGCAATACCGTTTGCCCGCCGAGCACGAGACGTACGGCCTAGCTGAGTCCCGAGATAACTTCTATGGCATCACCATGAATGTGATGCAGCCATCGGACGTTGCCGCTGCGAACCAACTTCTAGTCGACGCGCTTGACATCGGGCTTCGCGCGGGAGGCGCCACGGAGACTGAAGTGGAGGCCCAATACCTACCGAAGGCAAACGCGGAGTCGTGGGAGTTTACGGCCTCGATTCTTGAGTTAACAAAGAACGCGAGGATCGCAGACCTTACGAGGACGTTTGTTGCCTGGGCCGATGAGCGCGGCCTTGGATACTCGAGGACGAGGGAGCCCGAAATCCGCATCGAAACGCAGCGAGGCGGAATTCGCTACCCGCTTTTGTCGATCCACGTTAGTGAACGTGTGTATCTGCAGTTCGGTTGGTGGCGCGGGAAGCCCGTGCTCGGCGAGGAATCGATCAGAGCGGAGGTCGCGCGCGAGGTTAGCGAAGCGATCGGCGTTGTCATCCTGATCGATCACGCCTTCCCAGCCGGCCAACCTCGAGCGAAGTCCGGCAAGGTTCGCGACGGCCAGGTCCGCGTCGAGCCTTCGCCCATCGGTCTCGATGACCGCGATTGCGAGACCAGGAGACCCGCCGCGATCGAGCGACTCGAGGACCGCACGCACCGAGGGCCTTCCGAAGGCGGCGATTCGGTCTCGGAATTCGATCCGCTTCGACGCCGGCGCTGCGTTGGCTTCGTCGACGAGTTCGATGATCTCCGCCGACGGCTCGAGCTCCTTCGTGGTCGGCATCGCGTGGTATTGATCGAGCCGCTCGCGAGCGTGCTGCTGCTCTGTTTCCGAGAAGAGCGGCGCGAACTCAGGCTGCAGCACCAATGCCTCGACGGTCAGATCGAGGCGGCCGGCGTCCCTTAGACGCGCGTATCCGTCCGAGGTCACCCGCGCGGCAAGCAGATATCGAGCCGCTCCAAGACCCCCGCGCTTGCGGACGAGTTGGAGGTAGCGTCCCGCCCAGTAGCCGACTTCGTGACCCGCCCGTTCGTAGATTTCGAACATTGCAGCTTCAAACCGCCCCTCGAGTTCCCCGACGTCGGCGAGCTCAGGCATCATGGCCAGTATCACGCGGTCGGATCTCGGTGCGCTCGACTGCAGACCAACCTAGGCCGTCAGCGCCGACGGGCATCCGTGGAGCCACTGAAATTCGGTCGCCCCGGTTGGCCGCGTCGTCCCGGGTGGCCGCGTCGGTCCCGGAGGCTGGGTCGGCCCCCGGGCCTCGTCGGTGGAGGTTGTCTGTCCGTTCGAGGACGCGGATGGCGAAGGCGCCGTCATCGATCGTCTTGCCGAAGGGGCTGCCGAAGCCGAGGATGCGGCGACGGCGGACTGACCGGCCGGCTGAGCCCGAGACGGCGGCTTGGGGGTCGAAGGTCGGGCTTGCGATGTCGTCGGCCTTCAGCTTATGCAGCGAACCCGAGAGCATCCACCCTCCCGAACGGATCAGCCGGAGGACCGTGGACGCGCTGGCGACGCACAGTACTATCATGGAGCTATGATGCCGCTATGAGAACAGTGACGGCCCTCGACGTTCGGCGCCGATTCGGCGAGATCGTGGATGCGGCTGCGGCCGGCGAGCGCATCATCATCGAGCGGGCGGGCCAGCCGATGGCGGCTGTCGTTCCCCTGTCGGACCTCGTCCACCTCGATCCTGATCGACGGAAGGCTGAGCGTCTCGCCGCGATCGAGGAGATGCGTCGGATCGGTCGGCGCCCGTCCGATCAGAAGGTCGATTCTGCGGCCGTCGTTCGGCAGCAGCGCCGGGAGCGCGCAGATCAGGTCGCGCGGCGCGTCGGGAAATGACGCGCCGAAGCGCGTGACGTTCACTGTCGGGCCGGAGGTCATCGTGGTGGACGCCTCGGTGGCCGTGGAAGTCCTTCTGGGGCATGAGGCGTGGCTCGACCGATGGTCGCGATGGGTCGACGCCGACGCGATGGTCCTTGTTCCACCTCATTTCCCGATCGAGGTCGCGAACGCCCTGCTCCGAGGACTCCGATTGGAACCGATCGACGCAGCCGAGCGCCTGGACCGCCTCTACCGAACGGGCATCGAAACGGCAGATCGCGGGCTGCCCGGGCTCGTGTCGACCGTGCGTTTGGCCGCTCTCCATCACCTCACGACCTATGACGCCGCCTACATCGAGCTCGCCGTCGATGTCGATGGTCAGTTGGCGACGCTTGATCGGGATCTGGCAGCAGCCGCCGAGGCCGAAGGCGTAAACGTCATCGGGGGATGATCCATGCCGAGTCGGAAAGGTTCCATTCTGGGCACGGCGCTGATCGCCATGGTTCTCCTGGTCATCGCCGTGCTGGCGTTCTACCGCGCCGACGAGGACTGGCGCTACCAGCTCGCGGGCCTCGCTGACCCGTTCCTCGGGCGCCCCGCGCCAGGCTCCACGATCTTTCTCGGCGTCATTGCGAGTGCCATCGTCGCCGGGGTGGCGTGGGCCTTGAGGAGGGCGGCTCGTCGAGATGCGCCGTCGACCGCGGTTGCCGGCCGCGCCGTTCGCTGGCGCTGGTGGTGGGTGCTCGTCGCTGCCTGGGGCGGCTATGCCGTAGGCGCGGCCGAAGTGATCGTCGGTGGCGGACCGGTCGAAACCTCCAGCGCGCCAGCCGGCCTCCACGCCAGTATGAGGTTCGAGTTCAGGTCGCCGCTCAACTCCTCGGTCGAGGTCCAGGCAACCTGCCGCTCGGTGGTCGGGAAACCGGACTCGGTGGCCGAAGTCATCCCGACCGTCGATGGGCTCTTCCAGGTCCACGTGCGCAACCTCGCGACCGGACATCTCAACGAGGGCGGGGACAAGCTCCCGGCGGCCGCCTTGCTGACGACCGACGGCGTGGCAGGGAATGAGTTCGAGCCTCCGAACGTGCCGGATCGCGCTGCTCCGTACATCGTGATGACCGCTGAAGACGGATCGACACGAACCGAGCCACCGATCGGGTTCATCCAGGCCTACGGCTACGAGCTGGGGCGACCGGTCGAGACGGGCCTGTCGGGTTCCATCGAGCTGACCGGAACGCGCTTCGAAAGTCCCTTCGGTGAGGGATCCGCCCGCTGGGTCAACCTGAAGATCCCTGACGATCCCTGGCCACCGACCTGAACCTCAAGGTCTCCTGGACCTGCCACGGGTCCAGCCGCTGACGTACGTCCAGGTCGCCGTATGGCACCGTTGTCAGTCGCACCCGGCTGGCTGGTCGTTATCAGGGTTTGGGCCACATGACACGACCTCCCGGTCACTATCGAGCCCAAACAAAGGAACTGACACAACGTCCCGGTCAGAGACCCCAGCGGGCCGGCCGACGGTAGGGAACCACCGCAAGGAGCGGCTGCTCGGTTGGCTCACGCCGGCGAAGCGCGTAGAAGCGGATCTCGTTGGCATCGAGGTCGAGCTCAGCGCGGACGAGGCGGTGGGGCCAGGTCGGATCGACCTGGATCCGGTGACCGAGGATGCTGACCGTGGCGGCCTCGGTCGTCCGGCGCAGGAAGACGAGCCGTCCAGCGGGTGGCTGGCGTGGGTCAATGACCTCGCTCGGGAACGCCCGGCGTGGTGGAGCGGCGTCGATCCGGACGGCAGATCGTCCCCGCGCCGCGCCGACGTAGGCCGCCGACTGGGCCTGGAGCTCGCTCAGCGAGGGTTGCCAGAAGCGCGCCCAGACCTTGGCTTGCCATCGCCCGTTGAAGCTCTCGATGCTGGCCTGGAAGCCGGTCTCGCGGACGGGCGCGAAAACGGGCGTCACTCCCAGGGCGAGGCAGAACCGGATGACTGGGCCGATCGAATCGGGCCAGGCGTTGCCACCGATGAAGCGGGTGTCGTTGTCGAACTGGGCATACGCCGGCAGGCCGAATGTCCGCCAGTGGCCGTCGAGTGCGCGGACGGTCTTGCGGGCAGTCATCGCGACATCCGGCCAGGCCTCCGGCAGGCCGCCATGGAGGCTGATGCCGGTCAGGATCTGGAGCTCGGGGCCTCCTTTGAGATAGAGGCCGTCAACGACATCGAAGCTGTCGAGCTCGACCTTGCGCGCCGCCAGGTCGGCCAGGTACCAGCCCTGCGGCGGCGCCGCTCGCCGGACGCGGCGCTTGACATCGAGGGCGCCGCGCCGCACGAGGATGCGGCCGATGGTCCGCGTCGGGGGCACCCTCCGGGCGAGATCGAGACGGGCGATGAGCTCGCGTCGAATCGCCTCCGCACCGTACTCGCCCAGGACGCTCGTCTCCTTGAGCTCTTGACGGAGGCTGAGGATCAAGGCTTCGAGGCCCGGGTCGGTGCGGGCCACGTGCCCCGGCACCGACGGTCGGTCGGACCAATCGACCTGCTCGAGGGGCTTATCAGCGGCGCGACGCAGCCAGAGCTGGACCGTGGCAAGACTGACCCGGTTCGACCGCGCCACGGATCGCTGCGAGGCGCCCAAACGGATTGCTGCCACCCACTCGCGCCGGCGGGCCTCCGTCCGCGCCGCCGCGTTTTTCGCTCACGACATCCCCTCGCTGCTGTTTTCGACGAAGCGTACCGACCGGGAGGCTCTGTCACTCAAGTGACCGGGAGGCTCTGTCACTTCGGCCGTGCCCCCTGGAGTGGTGGAATTTGAGCGCTCCGTCGTGATCCGCAGCGACGGTCTCAGCGGCGTCGCTCAGGACGCCAGCAGCAGGTTGTTGGCTCGCTCCACCTCCTTGGTCTGATCATCATCGGCGACCCGGT
>DATCPH010000032.1:0-1693 GCA_036570185.1 Candidatus Limnocylindrales bacterium
CCGAAGGCACCGCCGACACATTTGGAGCAGGTGACCCGGCCGGCTGCACGAGCTTGTTGGCGCTGGGGCCATGGCCGAAGACCAGGATCGCGGCGATCGCGGCGGCGGCGGCTGCGGGAACGGCGATGGCGGCGAAGACCGTGACCCGGTGGCTCCAGCGCCAGCCCGGCCCGGTGATGTTCGAGCCACGGACGTGCTCCTGCACCCGTGCGTGGACGCGTCCGAGCGTGTCCTCTTCGCCCCGGTCGAGCTCCGCTCCCCTGAGCGCCGCCTCCAGGCTGGTGTCGTCGATGTGCTCGCCGGTCATGCGTCTGCCTCCAGTTCCGACCTGAGTTGCTTCAGAGCGCGTTGCCAGGCCTTCTTAACCGCCTCCTCCGACTTCCCCTGCACGCTTCCGATCTCGAGATGGGATAGGCCGGCCACGCGCATCGCGAGCAGGTCGCGATCGTCGCGACCCAGCCGCGACATCGCCCGCCGCAGGTCGAGAGCGGCAGCGGTCCGGTCGGTGTTCTCGACGGCTGCCGCCACCGGGCCGGCCTCGCTCAGGACCTCGAACTTGAGGCGCCCGTCGCGGCGGACCCGGTCGATGACGAGGTTGCGGGCGATCCGGATCACCCAGGCTCGAGCCTCGGCGTCAGAGCCCCGAAAGCGAGGCCAGGAGTTCCAGGCTTTGCAGAAGGCGTCGCCGCAGATGTCCTCCGCGACGGCGGGCTCGCGGACCACGGATCGGAGATATCGCAGCACCGTTCTGGCTTCTCGGGAGTACAGGGCATCGAAGGCGTCGCTGAGTGAAGCGGTGGCGCTGGTTCGCATACCTTCCATCCCCAATCATCATCCTGCCCTTCCCAACGAGCGGGGGAGGAAAAAGGGACATACCCCCGGGACGTAGGCTATGGCGATGCAATCGCTGACTGTCGACCTCGACGGCCCCTACCACTACGCCGACCACGGTGGCGACGGGCCGCCGATGGTGCTGCTTCATGGCATCGGCGGTTCGCACCTCAACTGGATGTCGGTGGCGCCGACCCTGGCCCAAAGCTTCCATGTCTACGCCCTCGACATGATCGGCTTTGGCTTCACCCCCAACGGCCGCCGCGACTCCAAGCTGCCGGCCCAGGCCCGATACGTCGATCGCTTCATCGGCGAAGTGGCGGGGGCGCCGGCGGTGGTGATGGGGCACTCGATGGGCGGCCTGGTGGCGATCCTTCTTGCCGCCCAATATCCCGCCGTGGTGGAGCGTTTGGTCGCGGTCGACCCGGCCGCCTGCGTGATCAGGAGCCAGGCAGCCGGTGTGCCGACCTGGCTGATGCTGGCGCTCGCGGTGTTTCCCGATATCGGAGGCCGCCTGGCCGGCCAGATCGCCCGCCGGCGCGATACGGATGAGCTGGTCCGGGAGGACCCTGGGTCGGGCCTACGGCGCGGGAACTCCAATCGATCCCGACTTCCTCGCCGCCCAAGTCGACCTCGAGCGGCGGCGCGGTCTCCTGCCGGTGCCGTATCGCGGCTACGTCGAGGGTTGGGCGTCGATGCGCAACGTCCACGCCGAGAGGGACACCTTCGTCACCGACGTCGTCGAGCGGGTCAAGGCGCCGACGCTGCTCGTTCGCGGCACCGTCGACCCGCTGATCCCGCAGCGCTGGTTCGAACGGCTGACCGACCTCCGGCCTGACTGGGACAACGCTCGCCTCGAGGG
>DATCPH010000033.1:0-25417 GCA_036570185.1 Candidatus Limnocylindrales bacterium
CGAGGGCGAGGATTGGCCCGCGTAGCCGGGCGGAATCACCCGGGGGCAAGCGTCTGAGCTGTCGCGCCGCTGCCGGCGCCAGATCGACGCGATATGCGGGATCCGGCATCAACCGTCGGGTCCGTACTCCGCTCGCGTTTCGGTCGCATGACGCTCAAAGAACTCGGCTGCGGCCGTGCCGCCGTCGCGCCGGTACTCCTCGATCGCGGCCGCAGCTGACGCACGATCCTCCTCGTCCTCGCGCCGCTCCAGCCAATCCCCGATCGCTTCGGCCACGACGTCGCGCACGCTTCGATCCGCGCGCGCCCCCTCGACTTTGATGGCCCTGTACAGGGCGGAGTCGATGTCGAGCGTCACCTTCATCGACCCAGCATACCAGCTTGCTGGGTCTGGCCGGTCGGTCGCGAAGAGCGGCTACATACCGGTCGCCTGGACGTCGCGGCATGGGTACGTGCCGTGCCGGCCCGAGCCGGCGCCCGGCGGGGAGTCGTCCGTGCAGCCGCCCATCAGGGTCGCAACCTGGTCCTCCTCGAGGCCCGGTTGAGCCGGCCCGTGGTCACGCACCCGAAGGTGAACCTCGGCGGCCGCCGCGTCGAGGAGCCCGGGCGTGCCGAGCTCGACGCCCGCGCCGTCGCCCTGTGCATGCTGCCCGCGGAACTCCATCGTGTCCGAATCCGCGACTCCGCCAGTCCCTCCGAACATCAGCGTGAAGCCGGCCTCTGGGTTACCCATGTCGCCAGGTCCGCAGCGGAAAGCGTTGGGGGCACCGTCACCCTTGCACGCGTTCGGGTTGTTGAACGCCATCAGCCACACCGTGTAGGCGTTGCCTGGCGTGAGCCCGGAGGTCCGGATCTCGAAGTCGACCGTGTCACCACTGCGGCGGACGGTCGCCTGGGAGCCGGCCACCGCAGAGCCGCGGGCCTGTTCGAGTGTCAGCTCATACAGCGAGCCCTGCCATGCGTCGTCCATCGATGGACCTCCTTTGCAGCTCCTTGAGACGCTCCGAAGAGCACCATCTCCCGAAGGATCAGGGGCGTCCAGCGCTCGGCGATGACTTCGCTCGCCAGCGATACCGGACCGACCTGCTCGTAGCGCACCACCGCACTGTGCGCCGACGCAGGGTGGGGCACAAGTGCAGATTTTGCACGAGCAACTCCAGCCATTGCTTTGGCAGCGTCAGGGTGGCGACGTTCCCTGGTGCCAGCACAGTCAAGCCGTGCGATCAAATGCGCCCTTGCCAGATGCCCACCGGCTCGAATTGGATCGGGACGTCGACGAGGATCAACTCGCTCGCATCACGAGCGCGAATGACCAGCTCGGGTTCCTCGGTCACTTTGGCTGCGTCCCCGGTCGCCACGTCCGTGCCATCGAACGAAGCGGCTCCATCGATCAGGTAGACATACGCTCCCCTGCCCGAGCCGATCGAATGAGCGACCTCCGTGCCGGGGTCGAGCGAGGCGACGTGGACCGACGCGTCCTGGTGGATCAGGACGACCTCGCCGCCCTCCGGCCCCATGACCTTCAGGAGCCGATTCGCCCGATCCTGGCGCGTGAAAACGCGCTGCTCGACGCCGGGCGGGAGGTTCGGCGTGTCGGGCAGGATCCAGATCTGGATGAACCGCATCGGCTCGGTCTTTGAGGCGTTCCGCTCCGAGTGCCAGGCGCCCGATCCCAGCGTCATCCGCTGGACCGAACCGGCGGGCAGCGGCCCCGGCGGCCCACCGACGTTGTCCTCGTGACCGAACAACCCCTCGACGACGTAGGTGAGGCCTTCGACGTCGCGGTGTGGGTGGAGGGGCCAGACCGCCCCTGCGATCAGGCGATCGTCGTTGAAGACGCGCATGGCGCCGAAGCTGTCGTTCTCTGGATCCTGGTAATCGTCGAACGAGAATTGCCAGCGGGCGCTGAACCAGCCGCCCTCGGTGCGGTGGATCTCGGCGTCGCGACGGATTCGGATCATCGGCGGGCTCCCTGGAGGGTCAAGCGGTGTGGGTCAAGCGGTGTGGGTCAAGCGGCGGCTGCGACGATCTTGAGGATGTCGTCCCCGTAGCGCTCCAGCTTGGTCGTGCCCATGCCTTTGATGCGGACCAGCGCTTCCAGCGAGCGCGGGCGAGCGTCAGTGATCGCGAAGAGCAGCGAGTCGTGGGCGACGACGTACGCCGGGACGCCGTCGGTGCGGGCGCGCTTGAGGCGCCAGAGCTGCAGGGCCTCGAGGAGCTGCCCACCCCGATCGCCTGGATCGGCGGCGGCGGCGGCGATTGTGCGCCGCACCGATGTGGCGGCGCGATCGGGGGTGCGCGCGGAATCGCGGCTCAGGGTACGCGCCGCGTCACGCCCTGCCTGCGCTCGACCCGGTTGCAGCGCACCGAGGAATCTGGAGGGTTCCCGTCGAGTCTCCCTGCCACCAGGCATCGTTCGGCGCTCAGCCGACGAGAGCCAGAGGTGGATTCGGGCGCGCGTGATGCCGACGTAGAGGAGGCGCCGCTCCTCGGCGATTGAATCTGGGTCCTTGGCCTGCCGGATCGGAAGGAGACCTTCCTCGAGCGACGGCAGGAACACGGCGTCCCATTCGAGTCCCTTTGCCTTGTGATAGGTGAGCAGGTTGACTCCCCTCCCCGACCCGGCCGCCTCCTCAGCGGCGCGGCGATCGAGATCGGCAAGGACGTCGGCGACGCTGAGCTGGGGATTGGCGGCGGCAAGGTCGCCGACCACAGTCAGGAGCAGCTCCAGCGAAGCCGTCCGTTCACGTGCCTCTTCGCCCGCGCCCTCGGTGTCATCGCCGAGACCGAGTCGTTCCGTGAACAGCCGCTCGATCGCGGTGGCGAGGGCCGCGCCGCTCGCCGACAGGTCGGCCTTGCCCAGGATCGAACGAGCATCGTGAACCTCGCGTCGCTCGAAGAAGCGTTGACCGGTGACCCGAAAGGCGACACCGGCCCGCGTCAACGCCTGCTCGATCTCGGGGAGCTGGGCGTTGATCCTGAGCAGGACGGCGATTTCGCCGGGAGCCGTCCCCTCCGCAATTCGGCGGCGGATGCCGGCGACCAGGGCGTCGAGCTCGGCGTCGCCGTCGCGGAACCGCTGGATCGCCGGCGGCGGGCCGGCGGGACGGGTTGCCGCAAGCGGACCGCGGGGCCCATCGGCGACGAGGCGGTTAGCGAGGTCGAGGACCTGGGGAGTCGAGCGGTAGTTCTCGACGAGGGCAACCGTCCTCGCGCCTGCGTGGCGTTGCGCGAAGTGCAGCAGGAATTCGGGGCTGGCGCCCGTGAAGGTATAGATCGTCTGGTCGGGATCGCCGACGACCGCCAGGTCGCGCGACGCACCGAGCCACAACTCAAGAAGGCGTTCCTGGAGGGGGTTGGTGTCCTGGTACTCGTCGACGCTCAGCCAGGTCTTCCGCCGGCCCACCAGGTCGGCGGCGGCCTCGTCGGTTTCCAGGAGCTCGACCGTCTCGACGAGCATGTCCTCGAAATCGAGAAAGCCGGCGCGAGTCTTGGCGCGCTCGTAATCCGCGTAGACGCGAGCGAAGAGGTCCGGAGGGATGGACGCCCGATCCCCGCCGTCCGCGAGCCATCGATCCGGCCGGATTCGCCGAACCTTGGCCCACTCGATGACCGTTGCAAGGTCCCCGGCTGGCGTGAACGCATAGTGACCGGGCAGCCGGCGCGCCAGTGGGTAGAGCAGCGAGCCTTTCCCTCCGAGAATCTTTGGCAGCGGGTCGCCGTCGTGCCGGCTCGGCCAGAAATACCGAAGCTGGGCGAGCGCGGCGGCGTGAAACGTCTTCGCGCTGACATCTGGGTGCCCCAGCGCCGCCATGCGTGCGACCATTTCGGTCGCCGCCTTGTCGGTGAAGGTCACGAGGAGGACCTGGTCCGATTGCACGGCGGCGGCTTCGATTGCGAACGCGGCGCGGTGGCTGATGACCCGCGTCTTGCCTGAGCCCGCGCCGGCAAGGATGACGAGCGGCCCCCGGGTGATCTGAACAGCTTCGCGCTGGGCATCGTTGAGCCCGGCGAGGAGTCGGTCCGGCGTCTCGGTGAGTCCTGGCACCCTCGTCAGGCAGGAGCGCGATGCCGAGTCCGCACGATCCTGAAACCACGGGCGTTCATGACCCGCTCGACATCGGCCGCCAGGGGCAGGCCGTCGACGACAACACCGCGGCGCGCTGGCGACAGAAGTTCGATACCGATGATCGAACCGTCTGCTGCGTAGTCGACTCCGCGAGCATCGTCAAGGCGAACGTGGTGACCGAAAGGGAGGTCGCTGAACTTGAGATAGGCGGCGTCGACCGCCTCGTCGTATTCCAGAAACAAGTGCGTCATCGTCGCGGGCTGATCCATGCGGTCACCACGCGCCCATCGGCAAGGTCGACGACAACCGTGATGGCGTGGTCGCCGAACCAGCGGGTTCGAACTTCCCGGACGTCGTCGTAACTGGAAATGGCACGTTGATCGGGATCACGATACGCCTCCTCCATGGCGACGATCGATATCCCCCGAAGACGCGCTCTCCGAAGAGCGTGACGCGACACCAGATCACGAAACGGCACGGCAGGTTGCCGTCGCCACGCGAATTGGGCGCCCGACTGCTCTGATGCATTTCACCTCGTCGAAAAGGCTACGAATGAAGCCTCACCGGCCAATTACCTGACCTTCAATCGTGGCTCGCGACAGCCGAGGTGGCACGCGGCACCCGCAAGATCGGGGCACGATGACCACCGATTACCGTCAGTTCATCAACCGGGACCTGCCGTTGGTCGAGCGCGGCTGCACATCGAAGATCAGCTTCGAGAGTCGGCGCGAGGCCAAGAGCGTGAGTCGCCGGGGCGGAGATGGCCGCCTCCGCCCGTACCACTGCGGCAACTGCGAAAGCTGGCATCTGGGGCACGCACGCCAGCGGCACCGTTTGCCGGACGTCGTCGTTCCGATTGGCAATCGAGTAAAGGAGGGACTGTCGTGCGCTACGGCGCCGGCTATCTGAACGGCCACAAGGTCAGGGTGACGCGCCGCCACCAGGCCTATCGTGGACGCTACGTCGGGTCCGGCACAGTCTCGGTGATGCTGATGATCATCATCGGCTCCGCGATCTTCGGGGCGCTGAATTCCGGCGAAGCGCCGATTTTGGGGCTCGTCCTGGGCGGAGTCATCGGCTATTTCGCTGCAGCGTGGGTGGGCGCGATCGTCAGTCTCGTGTCTCGCTGATTCCTCAGGTCCCATCGCGGGGCTCGCCTCGCACCCACAGGGAGGGCTTCGTCCGGAAGGTCCACAATGCGGCCCATGCCGGGCGACTGTTCGCCGCGTTCAGCCGGGGCTCGTGATCCTCGACGTTGGCCTGCCCGACGGGAACGGCTTCGACCTCCTCCGGAGGATCCGCGTCGAGAGCGACGTTCCGGTGATCATGCTGACGGCCCAGGCAGACGTCGATGACCGCGTTCGAGGGCTCAACCTGGGCGCCGATGATTACATCGCCAAACGCAAATTCGAGCTTCTCGAGCTCCTGATTCGCAATCCGCGCCAGGTGCTGTCCAAGGAGACGATCCTTGATCGCCTATGGGGCTACACCTTCGACGACAACCTGGTCGAGGTGTACATCCTCCCGGCGGAGCCTCTCCGCTTTTCAACGCACTCGGCACTCTGGTCAGCCGACCGCGCACCCAGGTTGCGACGATACGATTACGAATGAGATGACCGCGGAGCTTGCGAGACGCGCCCGAGTCCCGGTCCCGGAGGCGATCACCGGCCCGCGAGTGATCGCGATCGCGCGGGGTCTGGAGCCGTCGAGAATCCTCCGAATCGGCGAAGGGCTACTCGGCGGCGGCGTGCGGGCCTTCGAGGTGACGCTCAACTCGCCAGCGGCCTTCGAGGCGATCGGCGCGCTTGCGCGGGAGTTCGGCGAGGCGGACGGCCATGCTGCGCGCCTCGGCGGTGGGCTGGTCATCGGCGCCGGGACCGTCCTCGACATCGAGAGCGCCCGTCGGGCGATCGACGCCGGGGCGCGGTTCCTCGTCTCGCCGCACACCGACAGGGCACTTATCGAATGGACCGCCAATCGCGGAATCCCGAGCCTTCCCGGAGCCTTCACCCCGACCGAGATCGTCGCCGCCTGGCGAGCAGGAGCCAGCGCCGTGAAGCTCTTCCCGGCCTCGGCGGTCGGGCCGGCGTTCGTACGCGAGCTCCGCGGGCCGTTTCGCGACATCCCCCTCATTCCGACCGGCGGCGTGACCATCGACACGGCGCCCGAGTTCATCCGCGCCGGCGCAATTGCGATCGGCGTGGGGAGCTGGCTGATCGGCGAGGGCGAAGTGGCCGGGATCGCCGAGCGCGGCCGGCAGGTCGTCCGGGCACTCGCGGACGTTCGCTAGGGACGAGTCAGCGCCGTGATCGGACTTCGATCGTCATTGGAGGTTCACGACCGCCGAACGTCCCGAACACCGAGGCGCCGGGCCTTGGGGGAGGCCCGGCGCAACCCGGCGGTGGGGTGGCAGCCCCGATAAGAGCAGGCCCATGAGAACGGGCCCAATAAAGCCTCAATCGGGCGGGATCGCCCCCTAGGCGAGATTCGTGTCGACCCCGCGACGCCGATTGTAAACCAGGCGCCAAGGTACCAGATCGCGCCCGAGCCGATCGTGGACCTACTCGGCAATCAGGCCGCGAGCGAGTCGAACTCCACGATCGGCGATCGGAAGTGGGCAGGCGCCGCCAACGTGGCGAGGATGCGGCCGATGGCCGGGCGGTCGAGAGACCGGCACTCGAGCCACACGCCGTCGGCGCGTCCGACCGGAACGGTGGGCTGTCCGCACCGGCAAAAGGGTGTTTGCCGTTCCGCCTGCTCGATCAAATCGAGGGCTCGCGCATTATCGATGGTCATGGTGGGCGGTCCCCTTGCGTGGATACGATACGTTCCGTATCCTATCACCGTGTCGCGAGTCAATCAAGACGGTCCGTCTCGCAAGTCCGTGGCCCAGGGCGTGGCGCAAGGCGTGGCTCATGCCGTAGCCCGAGCCGTGGTCCGGGCGGCGGAGTCCCCGCGAAAGCACATCGGACGCCCACGGAGCGATCGCGCCCACCGAGCAATCCTCGACGCGGCACGCGAGCTATTGATCCGGGACGGGTTCAGCGGACTTCGCCTCGAGCACGTGGCCGAACGAGCCGGCGTGGGCAAGGCCACGATCTATCGGCGCTGGGCGTCCAAGGAGGCACTCGCCGAGGACCTGCTCGCCGAGCTGGCGGCCCCTCACATTGCGGTCGCCGAGACCGGCGACACCCGCCAGGAATTGCTGGCAGCTGTGATGAATCCCATGCGGGCGGTGACCGAAACGGATTTCGGCCCGGTCATCCGAGCGCTCCTCTCCCAGATCGCGATCAACCCGTCTCTCGGCGACCCGTTCCGAGCCACGGTCGTACAGGCGCGGCGTGCTGAAATCGCCCGATTGATTTCGCGGGGCATCCAGCGTGGCGACCTTCGCCCGGACGCGGATCCCCTGGTTGCCACGGAGCTCCTCGTCGGGCCGGTCTACTTCCGGCTCATGTTCGGCGGCGAGCTGAACCGTGACTTCGCCGAGCGCGTCGTCGACAGCGTCATGCGGGGCTACGCAGCCAGGTTGTAGGCGTCACCCAGGCAGCTCGTCCGGGAGCAGCGGCCGAACGTAGAGCGAGTACGACTTGCCGCCGGAAGTGAACGGCGTGAGCTCGGTAGCCTGATCGAAGATGCCGCGGAGGATCGCCGCGTCGTTGCCCGAGACGTCGCTCACGCGAAGGCCTTCGAGGCCATGGTCGGGGTCGGCCGACGATCCGAACCGGTCGAGTGGGGTCGCCAGCGGCCACGCGACGGGGTGTTGAGTAAGCGACGGGTCGCCGGCCTCCGGGGCGCCCGGCACGACAAAGACTCGATAGCCGGCCGGGATCAGGATGGACTCCGGTGCGGAACCCGCGCCCCACGTTGCTGACGAGTCCGAGAGCTTGGTGACGAAGGCGCGTGCCGCGGCATCGGACGGATCACCGGCGCCCGGCGCGCCCTGGCCGGCCAATCGGGTCACCGTCGTCGCGCCGCCGAGATTGACCGTCACGACGGTCGTGCCGGTGTCGCCGGGCGCGCCCGGATCCTTTCCCACCGCAGGCTTATCGAGCCCCGCGGCCCGGATCGCCGCGACGATCGCCGTTGCCCCGGCGCGACCGACACTCCGAACGGAGACCGCCGGCATGAGCCTGCCAGGGAAGATCTCCGTGATCGGTGCCGGGGTCATGATCCTGCCGTCGTCATAGGCGGAGAAGGCAGGAATCGCCGCGAGGACTGCCGTCGGCTTGATGAACCCGCCCTCGATCGTCACTCGCACGATGAGCGTCCCGCGAGCGTCGGTCCCCGGCGCCGACGGGGACGGCGTCGATGGCGGCACGGTGGTCTTGTCGATCGTCGGCCCGGGCGGGCTCGCCGGGGCTTGTCCAGCGACGCCGCACGCGGCGAGCGTTATTGCAACGAGCGAGGCGGCAATCCCCGGCCGAAGCGCCGCAAGCCGGCGCCAGGTTCGTCGAGTCGTCATTGGATCTCCAGCTCGATCGGAATCGGTCCCGTTGCCCGTGCCAGACGTTTCCGAGTGCGGGGCGGTTCCGCCCGAGCCGGCTCAGCCGTCGAGCGCGACGCGAGCCAAGGTGGCCATGTCGGGGACCGCAAGGTCGGGCGTGGCCGTCGCGGGAGGCGTCGCCCCCGTGCCGACCTTGCCGCGGCGGCGATCGACCCAGATAGTCGTCAGGCCGAGCTCCTTCGCTGGTACGTGATCGTGGAAGAGGCTCTGCGCGACGTGCAGGATCCGCCCTCTGGGGACGCCGATGCGCTCGAACGCGAACTCGAAGTTGCGGCGGCTCGGCTTGTAGCTGCCCACCTGCTGGGCGGTGATCACCCAGTCGAACGTCGTCGCCAGCCGCTGGCTCGAAGCCGCGAAGAGATCGTCGTCGCAGTTGGTGATGACACCGAGGCGGAAGCGCGCAGCCAGGCGGCGCAGCGCGTCGGCCGAATCGGGAAAGGCCGGCCACTCGCCCACAGAGCCGCCGAAGGCGCGGACCTCGAGCTCGGTCGGCTCGATGCCGGCCTCGGCGCAAACCCGCCGGAGCACGTTCGACAGGACCTCGCGGTACGACTGGTAGGCACCCGCCTCGAGGTCCGCCTCGGCTCGCGCGTACCGCTCCAGGAGTACGTCGTCCGTGATGTCCGCCGCTCCGTGTGCCTCGAGGACACGTCGCAGCGCGGTGAGGATGCCGGTCTCCCAATCGATGAGGGTGCCGTAGCAGTCGAACGTGAGAACGTCGAAGGCGCGGAAGTCGACCGTCATCGGGTGGTCACGGAGGCGTCACGGGGCCGTCAATGATCGCGACCCGCTGTCGCCCGGTCAGCTCTTCGGCTGGATCCGATGGCGGGTCGAGATCTCGACCCGGCCACGCTCGTCGGCCGCCGGGTGCTCGACCAGCGCGATCAGCCGGCTGCTCATGAAGCGACCGGTTCGCACCGTCTGGCCGCTCCGCGTGACCTCACGGACCTCCACGACTCCGCGCGATGTCGTGACCTCGATGCGACGGCCGGCCTTCCTGGCCGTGATGTCGAACGTCTGGACACCCTGGCCTGTGTCGACCACAGCCTCGATTCGATCGCCCTTCATGGGCGAACCATAGCCTCCGCGAGCGGGGGCCGTCATCACTGTGGCGCGGATGCATTGGGCCGAGATGGGGCGCACCTCCCGGACAGGGCTTGGGTCCGCGGGACCTCCGCACGGTCCACACATTCACTTCACAGGCTCCGGCCAGCATGTCGATATCACCTCTTTCGAATGAAAGGAGATCGACATGAACGGACGGAATGGATTCCGTCTCATCGCCGGCGTCGTGCTGGTCCTGCTGCTGGCAGTCGCCGGCGCGGGTCTCTACCAGGCCGGCATCTCGCAGGGCGTTGCCCAGACCGCCGTTGAGGCGGGGGGCACCGCGGCTCCCGCCGTCGCGCCGTACGCCTACTACGGTTTGCACCCGTTCGGCTTCGGCTTCGGGATCTTCGGGTTCCTGCTTTTCCTCTTCTTCCTGTTCCTGATCTTCCGCCTGATCGGCGCCGTGGTCTGGGGCGGACGACGCGGCGGATACTGGGGCGGCGGCCGCTGGGGCCATCACGGCTACGGACCCGGCTACGGCCCCGGTGGGCCTGGAGGTTTCCGTGGCAGCCCCTGGGAGGACCGGGCTCGAGAGGTCCACGACGAGTGGCACCGACGCCAGGGCGGCGAGTCCGCCGCGCCGAACGCCGGCTCGACGAACGCCGCCGGCTCGAACGCCGGGGGTTCCGATGGCGGATCCCCAACCGGAAGCTCCTCGAACCCCAGCTTAGAGCGGTCGACCAGTCGCGACTGAAGCCTTCGCGTGTCGGCCCACGGAGCTGGCCGTCCAACCGCGGCGGTGGTCTCCCTCGGGCCACCGCCGATCTCGACCCTCGATCGTCTAACCCCCAACCGCCTTGCGGGAGGGCACCCGTTCTTCCAGGAAGAACAAATCGACCGAACGCGCCCGACCGACCCGACAACCCGACCGGTCTGTTGCCTGCTGAAGAACATTCCCGGCGAACTACCAGCGAAATCACCTCCGAGCAATGCCCGCATGGGCCATCAGGCCCCCGTGGGCGCCGTCGATTCAACGGATTAGTTGCTCCACGAAGAACACGGCTTCGCAGAGAAGAGGGCGATCTCGGGGGACGCCCTTGATTCAGGGGGTTCGTTGCTCCATGAAGAACACCGCTCCGCGAAGAAGACCGCGATCCCGCCATATCGCGCCACTAGGATGCTCGCCATGAAGACCGTTCTCGTCGTCGACGACGAGCCCAAGATCGTGGGCCTGGCTCGCGACTATCTCGAGCACGCGGGATTTGCCGTTCTCACCGCGGGCGATGGGCGCGCCGCGCTGGCGACGATCCGGCAGCGCCACCCCGACCTCGTGGTCCTCGACCTGGGGCTACCGGAGCTCGATGGCCTCGACGTTACTCGCGCGATCCGGCGGGATTCGACGCTGCCGATCGTGATGCTCACGGCCCGAGACGACGAGATCGACAAGCTTCTCGGGCTGGAGCTCGGCGCCGACGACTACCTGACAAAGCCGTTCTCGCCGCGAGAACTCGTCGCCCGGGTCAAGGCCGTGCTCCGTCGGACGGAGGCCGCCGCCGAGCCGACCGATCGGATCGCGGCCGGGGACGTCGTCCTCGACGTGCCCCGGATGCGGACCGAGGTCGCCGGAAGCCCCGTCGAGCTCACACCGACCGAGTTCGAGCTGCTCGCGACCATGGCGCGGCAACCGGGTCGAATCTTCACCCGGGCCCAGCTGCTCGATGCGCTCCACGGCGTCGCGTTCGAGTCGTACGAGCGGGCGATCGACACGCACATCAAGAATCTCCGCCGCAAGATCGAGCCCGATCCGCGCGAGCCGCGGTACGTCCTGACCGTGTACGGCGTCGGCTACCGGCTGGCCGACGACCGGGGCGCCTGAGCGGCCGTTCCGCGTGACAGAGGACGATCCCGAACCGGGGAACGCACCGCCGCCGGCTCGCCCGCCGTGGTGGCCCGAGGGAGAGGCCTGGCCGCCCGCAGGACCCTACGGGCCGCCGTTCGGGCGGGGTTACCGATTCGGCAGCCGACGAGATTTCGGTCGGTCAGGTTACGGCCCGGGCGGATACGGACCGTGGTGGGCGGCGTCAGGGATGCGCCGGGGGTTCGGCTGCCTGTTCGGCCTGTTCTTCCTGGCCGTGCTGGTGACGGTGGTCGCGCTCACGTCGGTGGTGCTTTCGGCGGTCGGTGTGTTCGGTGCAGGGCACCCGTTCTTCCAGCCGGCTGCGGCCGTCGTCTTCCTGATCCTCGCCGTGGTCTTCTTCGGCGCCGTCACCCGACCGTTGCGACGGACGGTGGGCGTTCTCGACGAGCTCGTCCGAGCGGTGCGACGCGTCGAAGCCGGCGACTACAGCGTCCGCGTCGCGCAACCCTGGCCGAGGCGCGGGCCACGCGCCCTCAACGAACTGGTCCGCGGCTTCGATACGATGGCCGCCCGGCTCCAGGCCGATCGCGAGCAACGTCGATCGCTCTTGGCCGACGTCAGTCACGAGCTCCGAACGCCCCTTTCGGTGATCCGCGGCGAAGTCGAAGCGATGGTCGACGGCGTCCATCCGGCCGATGAAGAGCATCTGACCGCGATCCTCGAGGAAACCACCGTGCTGTCGCGGCTCATCGAGGACCTCCGCACGCTGACCCTGGCCGAGGCGGGGGCGCTGCCGCTCCACCTGGAGCCGACCGACCTGGCCGTCACGATCGGCGAGGCGGCCGCGGGATTCCGCGCCGCGGCCGCCGCGGCCGGGGTTTCGATCGAGGTCGACGTCGCCGAAGGCGTGCCGCTGCTCGACCTGGACCCGGTCCGAATGCGGGAGGTCGTCTCGAACCTCGTGGCGAACGCCCTTCGCTATACGGGCGCGGGTGGCACGATCCGGCTGGAGGCGTCCGTCTCGGCCGGGCCGCCAGGCGCTGCCGGCAACGATATCGAGATCCGGGTCCGCGACACCGGCGCTGGGATTGCTCCGGACGTCCTGCCGCACGTCTTCGATCGATTCGCCAAGTCCCCCGAATCGCGCGGTTCGGGCCTCGGCCTGGCGATCGCCAAGGACCTCGTCGAGGCACACGGCGGAACGATCACCGCCGAATCGAAGCTCGGCGCCGGCTCCACCTTCCGGATCCTCCTGCCGATCGACCGCGAGCCCTAGGAACGGGCCGCAGCCAGAGCGCCTCCGGATCGGCGAGGAACCGATCACGGGTCGTTTGCGTCTCCCCGCCAGCACGGCCGGCTCGCGTCGTCGGCCCGGAACAGTGGGAGACCGAACGATGCGACGAATCTTCCTGATCCTGTCGACCGCCGTCACGATGGTCCTCGTTGCTGCCGGCCCCGCGCTCGCTTGCGGCGGCCTCATCGGTCCGAACGGCGCCGTCAATCTTCTCCGAACGACCACCCTCGCGGCCTATCACGACGGCGTGGAACACTACGTGACGGCCTTCCAATTCGCCGGTGGGGGTGGGGCTTTCGGCTCACTGACACCGCTGCCGGGCGTCCCGACGACGGTCGAGAAGGGCGGCGACTGGACCCTCCAACGCCTGATCAGGGAGACCGATCCCCAGCCCGCCGCATTCGATCTTCGGGCTGCAGGGGCAGCTCCGGCTTCCGCCGTCGAGCTGATGAAAGTGCGGATCGACGCCCTGGACCTCACCGTCCTGAAGGGCGGCTCGGGCGAGGTCGGACAGTGGGCCAAGAGCCATGGCTTCCGGCTTCCGCCGGACGCGCCAGAGGTGCTCGATTTCTATGCCCGCCGCAGCCCGATCTTCCTTGCCGCGGCGTTCGATGCCGATGCGGCGGAGGCTCGCGGTCAACAGATCGGCGACGGCACGCCGGTCCACATCACGATCCCGACGCCGAATCCCTGGGTCCCGCTGCGGATCCTCGCGCTGGGCAAGACAGATGACCTTCCGGTCCAGGCCGACGTCTATCTCCTCACCGACCGGGCGCCGGCACTCCTCCCGACTCCCACCGGGGGTAACGGGATCAGCCTCGAACACAGCGCCGCCGCCAGCGACGCACTCCTGACGGACCTCCGATCCGATCGAGGCATGAGCTGGATCCCCGATACGGCTTGGCTGACCAAAGTCGGCGTCGACGCCACGGCCACCCAGCTGAACTACGACCTGGCGATCGATGCCTCGGGTCAGGGCACGCCCTCGCGCGTCCAGGCCGGCTTCGATGTCCCGGGCCCTGCTGATGTCACGCCTGCCGACGTCTCGCCGGAGCGGCTCGCATTGGTGCTTCTCACGATGCTGGTCGGGGTTGGAGCGATTGGCCTTCTCGCGACTCGGCGCCCGCCTGGCGTCGAGGCCTGAGTCGTGATCCGCGCCTTCGCGAGGGCCGCCTGAGCCTCGCGATCCTCGCGGCCGCGGGCGTGGCCAGCGCCATCGGGATCGCCGTCGTCTCGGGCGCGGTGGGGTCGCCGGAGACGCGAACCGTCGAGATCGCAATCCACTACTCGCACTACGAGCCGTCGTCGATCACGGTTCCGGTCGGTGTCCCCGTCACGTTCGTCATCCACAACGCTGACCCGATCGATCACGAGTGGATCCTCGGCGATGCGGCCGTCCAGGCGCTGCACCGACTCGGCACCGAGCTCCACCATTCAGCGGTTCCGACCGAAGTTTCGATCGACGCTGGACAGACGCTCCGAACGACGATCACCTTCGAGCGCCCATCGGTCCTGCAGTACATCTGCCACCTTCCCGGTCACGAGGCTTACGGGATGGTCGGCACCCTGACGGTCGCTCCGAATACCTGACGCAGTCGACCGACTGCGCCGTACACTGCTCTCCGTCGAACGGTGAGGCCACTCCGGTCCAGCGCCATCAGCGAGGGACATGGTGCCGCCCGAAGGGCTCATCGTCCGAGAGGCACGTCTCCATCCGACCGCCGGCACGCGGCCCGAGCCGGTCGACGTGTCCGTCGACGGCGATCGGATCGCCGCGATCCGTCCGCGAGGTGAGATTCCGAGTGACGGGCGCCTGGAGCTCGCCGCGGAGGGCCAGCTGCTCTCACCTCCCCTTGTCGATCCGCACGTCCACCTCGACGCGGTCCTGACGGTCGGCGAGCCGCGCTACAACGAATCGGGCACGCTCATCGAGGGCATCCAGACGTGGGCGGAGCGCAAGCCGTCCCTCACCCACGACGATGTCAAGACCCGAGCACTCGAGGCCATCCGCTGGGAGGTCGCCCAGGGAACCGGCCTGATCCGCTCCCACGTCGACGTATGTGACCCGAACCTCACGGCTCTCAAGGCGCTCCTGGAGCTGCGCGAAGAGGTCCGCGACGTGGTCGACCTACGGCTGATCGCTTTCCCCCAGGACGGCGTCCTGAGCTTTCCGGACGGCAAGGAGTTGATGCGCGAGGCGATGCGTCTCGGCTGCGACGTGATCGGCGGCATCCCCCACTACGAGTGGACGCGCGACGACGGCGTGGAGGAAGTCCATTTCATCTTCGACCTTGCTCGCGAGACCGGCCGTCCGGTCGACCTTCACTGCGACGAGACCGACGACGAGCAGTCGCGATTCCTCGAGGTCGTCGCTGCCCGCACGATCCGCGACGGCATGCAGGGTCGCGTGGTGGCCGGCCACACCACCGCGATGGCCTCCTACAACGACAACTACGCGTTCAAGCTGATCCAGATCCTGAAGCGTGCCGGCGTCACGATCATTGCCAACCCGCTCGACAACATCACCCTCCAGGGGCGCTTCGATTCCTACCCGAAGCGGCGCGGGATGACGCGGGTGAAGGAGTTGGACGCGGCCGGGATCAACGTCGGCTGCGGGCACGATTCGATCATGGATCCCTGGTATCCGTTGGGACGCGGGTCGATGCTCGACGCGCTCTCCATGCTGGTTCACGTCGGCCAGATGACGGGTCGCAACGAGCTCTACCGGGCGTACGAGATGGTCACCACCAATTCGGCCCGCGCGGCCGAAGTCCCATGGGGAGTGAAGGAGGGCCTGCCAGCGAACTTCGTGATCTTCGACTGCGATGACGAGGCCGAGGCGATCCGCCTGCGACCCGCCGCCCGGTTCGTCGTCCGCGGCGGACGGGTCGTCGCCCGGACGGATCCGGCGCGAAGCATCGTCACCCACGGCGGCGTGAGCGACTCCGTGACGTTCACCAAGCCGATCGCGGGTGCGTGAGGGAGAGGAGTGAGGGTATGACAGTTGGAGTCCTGAACCAGGAGGGAATGCCCACCCACGAAGGCGACCTGTCGATCGAGGGCCACGGCTTCGAGCCGATCCCCGAATCGGCGCGCTACGGGAGCGTCGCGCGGCTGTTCACGCTGTGGTTCACACCGAACCTGGCCCCGGCGTCGTTCTTCCTCGGCACGCTTGCGGCGGCCAGCTTCCTGAAGCTCGGGTTCGTGACCGCACTGCTTGGCATCATCGTCGGCAACGTCCTCGGGGCGGTCGTCGTGGGGGTCCTCAGCACGATGGGCCCGAAGACCGGGATGGCCCAGCTGCCGGCAGCCCGGCTGCCGTTCGGCAAGTCGATCGTCCTGCCGGGTCTGCTCAACTGGGTGAGCGCCATTGGCTGGGACGGCATCAACAACATCTTCGGCGCGGTGGCGGTGACGATCCTCGTCCCTGCCGTGCCCTTCTGGCTGGCGCTGCTGGTCATCGTCGTCCTCCAGGGCACATTGGGCGTCCTCGGGTACGAGTCAATCCATCTGTTCGAGCGCTACTGTGCCGTCGCGCTCGGCATCGTCTTCGTCATCCTGACCGTGTCGATCGCCGGCAAGGGCACGACGGCGTTAGCGGACGGGTTCTCGGGCGCCGATCAGATCGGGGCGTTCGTCACGTACGTGGCGATCATCGCCAGCTTCATCCTGGGCTGGTCCCTGTACTCGTCGGACTACTCTCGATACCTGCCGAAGGGCACCTCCGATCGGCAGATATTCTGGTACAGCGCCCTTGGCTTGATCCTCGGAGCCGGCTGGCTCGAGGTCCTCGGCCTGCTCGTCGCAAGCAAGGCGGGCGGCGAGGCAAGCGACACGATCTACACCCTCCTCGGCGGCTCCGGCAACATCATCGCCGCGCTCGCCATGCTTGCGATCGCGGTCGCGACGGTCGCCGTCAACGCCCTCAACGACTACTCGGGTTCGCTATCGCTCCAGGCCGCGGGCGTCCGAGTCAAACGAATCTATTCGGCGATCGTCGTCGCGGTGCTGGCGTTCTTCTTCACGCTCTACCTCAACAGCGGCGACTTCGCCGGCAAGTTCACGAACTTCCTGCTGTTCCTCAGCTACTGGATCACGCCGTTCGTGGCGATCGTCATGGTCGACTGGTTCGTCGTCCGTCGGCAGCGCGCCGATACGGGTCGGCTGGTTGACTTCAGCCGCCTTCCGAACGGCACGCTCGCCCTGGTGGCACTGATCGTCGGCTTCCTGTTCGGGATCCCTTTCCAAAGCTCATCGCTCGGGTACGACTGGTCGGGGACGATCCCGTTGTTCAACTGGGCCACCATCAACATCTTCCACGGCGCCGATCTCGCCTACTACGTGGGCGGCGGCGTCGCGGCACTCATCTACTGGGCTGGCGCCCGGTCGATGGGCACCGCGACGGTGGGCAGCGCCGAATCAGCGGCCTGATCTCGGATCCGATCCGCCTTGGCCCCCGGCGGCGGCGCCGCCGGGGGCCCTTCGATTCCGGCAGCGGGACCAAGTTGATCAGCCTCCGGGCCGAAATATCACTCCCATTCTTCGTGAGCTGCCAGACACATTGAACCGCCAGTCTGGCGGAAGCCGCAGCGACTGCAGCGGACCGCTTGCGTGGCGCTCCATCGATGGGGTTCATATCGCGGCGTCTTCGCGCGTCGGAGGCGCCAAATCCACGGTCAAAACCCCGCAGTAGATGCGCGGGATCGGCTGGCTAACAATGCGGCTGATAGCGGGCGGAGGGACGCCGGGAGGCGGGCATTCGGGACCCGGCGTTCAGATCAGCCGCTGTCCCGCCCGAAGGTCAGATCAGCTGCCGTCCGGCCGGCTCCCTTCGTCCCCGCTTCCCCCAGGCGGTTGCGGTTGCTCGATCGGGGGCAGGTGCGGCTCGCCGGTGATCAGGCGCGTGCCACGACCGTAGGTAATGAAGCTCCAGGCCCAGCGGATCACAACGATGATCCGATTCGAAAAGCCGATCAGGTAGACGATGTGGATGCCGAGCCACATCACCCATGCGAGAAATCCGCTCATTCGACCCAGGCGGCCAAGCCAGCGGATGTCGGCGACGCCCGACAGCCGGCCGATCGTCGCCACGTCGCCCCGGTCGGAGTACCGGAACGGCGAGACGGGCTTGCCATCGAGCCGGCGTCGGATCGCGCGGGCGACGTATGTCCCCTCCTGTATCGCTGCCGGCGCGACGCCGGGCACGACCGTGCCGCCCGGGCGGTCGACGATCGCGAGGTCCCCCACCACGAAGATCTCGGGATGGCCGGGCAGCGTGAGGTCGGGCCCGACGTGCAACCGGCCCGTGCGGTCCGGTTCGGCGCCCGTGGCTTCGGCGACGACTCGCCCGAAACTGGCCGCCTGCACGCCGGCCGCCCAGATGACCGTCCGGGCGCCTATCCGTTCGGTGCGGTCGCCGACGGCGACCGTAACCCCGTGCTCGTCGAGCTCGGTTACTCGGGTCCCGGTCCGGACCGTGACCCCGAGCCGCTCGAGCTGGCGACGAGCCGATGCAGACAGCCCGACGGGATATCCCGGCAGGATCCGGTCCATCGCCTCGACGAGGACGATGGTGGCGTCGGGCGGTTCGATCGACCGGAAGTCCCGTCGCAGCGTGTCGTGAGCGATCTCACCGACGGCTCCGGCCAGCTCGACACCCGTCGGACCGCCGCCGACGACCACGAACCGCATCCAGGCGGAACGTTGCGCCGGATTGGCCTCGCGCTCAGCGGCCTCGAAAGCGATCAGAATGCGGCGCCGGATCTCGGTCGCGTCCTCGATCGTCTTGAGGCCCGGCGCGAATTTCGCCCAGCCGTCGTGGCCGAAGTAGGCATGGCGCGCGCCCGTGGCGACCACGAGGGTGTCGTATGGGATGGGCCCGCTGTCGGAGGGGAGCAGGCGCCTGCCGGCGACGTCGAGGCCGGTCGCCTCAGCCAGGAGGACCGTGGTGTTGCGGTTGCGGCGCAGGATCGAGCGAAGTGGCTGCGCGATATCACCGGGCGAAAGGGCTCCGGTCGCGACCTGGTAGAGGAGCGGCTGGAACAGGTGGAAATTGCGACGGTCGACCAGGGTCAGATCGACCCGCTTGTCCTTGCCAAGTTCGCGTGCGGCGTAGAGCCCGGCGAACCCGCCGCCAACAATGACGACACGGTGCGCGCCGCCTGAGGCGGCCCATGGCGGCGTTGCCGCCTGCGACTCCTCGCTCACGTGTCGACTGTTTAACCCGATTGCCGCAGTGAACCGTTGGTCAGATCACCAGTCGAGCGTCACGCAGCGCTCGTCGCCGAGCACCCAGGCTCGGTGGCCCGGGCCGATGTAGAGGTGGTCGCCGGGGCCCGCGGTGACCTCCGTCCCGTCCTCCATCAGATATCGGATCCGGCCTTCCAGGACATATTCGTAGTGGGTCAGCTGGCAGCTTGTCCAGTCGCCCGCATAGGGCTTGACGTCGACGTCCCAGCTCCAGCCCGGCTCGAGCTCGGAACGCCACAGCTCGGAATCGCCGACCTGGACCCCACCAGACCGGCCATGCTCGAACTCGGAGGTGCCGTCGGGCTCATCGAGGTTCTTCCGAACGATGACGGACATCCAATCCTCCCGGTGCGACTCCCTCGGTCGCAATTCCGAGGCTCCAGGCCGTGGCGCCCTCCACGCCGTGGCCGCAGTCTACGCCGGCGCGGAGGTCCCTCAATTCTCGGCGTCGCGCCAAAGGTCCGGCCCATGTGGCGCAGATGGACGATGACGCGACCCTCGCGGGCTTCGAGACTGATCCGGCCCGACCAGCGGGGTTGCGGGTCCAACGGCCGGGAGGTCTTCAGGCAGATGGCCACGATCGTCGATCGGCGAACGTGAGTCGAGCCGCAGGGAGGAACATCGTGTCGTACCGATTTCGTTCGTGGGTTTCGTTGGTCGGGGTGGCGGTCATCGTGTCGGCCTGCGCGAGCGCCGGAACGGCCACGAGCGGCCCGACCGGAGCCGCAGCCCCGACTCAAGCGGCGATCGCCTCCCAGGGGGCCGCGCCGACCACAGCAGGAGCTACCCAGCCGGCGGGACCAGCCGGCGCCGGGACGTCCAGCGGCAAAGCGTGCGACCTGTTGACTGGCGACGAGGTCGGCGCGGCGACAAGCCAGACGGGCGTGACGGCCCAACCGCTGGCATCGGACAACACCGAGGGCGCGTCTGGCTGTGGCTACGTCGCGGGCGCCAGCGCCAGCATCGCCATTGTGCTCATCCTCGACCCAGCCAACACGAACACCGACCCGGCGGGCTACCTCCAGCTGCCCGGCTCCGCGGATGTGCCGGTGACAGGGGCCAAGGCTGTCTTCGTGCCGGCCGCGGGCAACGTCACCTTCGTCATCAAGGGTTCCAACGTCGTCACGATCCAGGTGCTCGCGCCCGCGCCCGGCGAGGATTACCAGAAGACCGAGGCGAAGCTGGTCCAGAAGATCGCCGACCGGATGCCGTGATCCCTCCTATTTCTCCAGCTCGGCCGCCACGCTGAGAGCCGCCTGGGCTGCCGCGAGGCGCGCCACCGGGACTCGGAACGGCGAACAGGAGACGTAATCGAGGCCGATCCGCTCGCATTTGGCGATCGACTCCGGGTCGCCGCCGTGCTCGCCGCAGATCCCGAGCTCGAGGTCGGGCCGCACCGCGCGACCCTGGTCGACAGCGATCTTCATCAGCCCAGCCACGGCGTCGTCGAGCGTCTGGAACGGGTTGAACGGAAGGATTTTGTCCTCGACGTACTTCAGGAGGAAGCCGCCCTCCGCATCGTCGCGGCTGTATCCGAACGTCATCTGGGTCAGGTCGTTCGTGCCGAAGCTGAAGAACGCGGCGTGCTTGGCGATCTCGCCGGCCGTCAGGGCGCCGCGCGGGACCTCGATCATCGTCCCGAATTTGTAGTCGACCGAGACCCCGGCCTTCGCCTCGACGGCCGTCGCCTCGGCCTCCAGGAGGGCTTTCGTGGCCACAAGCTCGTTCACGTGGCCCACGAGGGGGATCATGATCTTGGCGATCGGATTGCCACCGGCCTTCTTGACGGCGATCTGCGCGTTCAGGATCGCCCGTGTCTGGACTTTCACGAAGTCCGGAATCATCAGCCCGAGGCGCACGCCGCGCAGGCCGAGCATCGGGTTTTGCTCGTGCATCGACTTGATTGCGCGCAGCAGCTCGCGATCTTCTTCGGTCGCGCTGCCGGCGTCCTCGGCCCTGGTGACCTTGACCAGCTGGTCCTCGAGGTTCGGCAGGAACTCGTGGAGGGGCGGGTCGATGAGGCGAACGACGACCGGCAAGCCGTCCATGGCCTGGAAGATTCCCTCGAAGTCGCCCTGCTGGAGCACCTCGAGCTTGGCCATCGCTGCATCGAAGGTCGCGATCACGTCGCGTTCTTCGTCGCTGAGCGCGGTGCCCGCGGCGGCCTTGGCCTTGGCGCGGGTTGCCTCGTTTGCAACGAGAATGGCGCCGCGCACGATTTCGAGCCGTTCGCCCTCGCGGAACATGTGCTCAGTGCGGCACAGGCCGATGCCCTCGGCGCCGTAACTGCGCGCCTGGGCCGCCTCCTCGGGCTTGTCGGCGTTGGTCCACACGCCCAATCGGCGGATCTCGTCGGCCCAGCCGAGGATCTTGCGGAGCTCCGGCTGGTCCTCGAACCGCGCCTCGACTGTCGGCAGCGCGCCAAGGTACAGGTCGCCGGTGGTGCCGTCGAGGCTGAGCCGGTCGCCTTCCTTGAATTCGATTCCGGTCGTGGAAGAGCGCGCGGACTTCGACGCGTAATCGATCTCGAGGTCAGCCGAACCGGCGACGCAGGGCTTCCCGATCTGCCGGGCCACCACGGCCGCGTGAGACGTTGCGCCGCCACGGGCCGTGATGATGCCCTGGGCGACGGCCATGCCGTGGAAGTCGTCGGGCGACGTCTCGATGCGCACGAGGATGACCGGCTCGCCGCGGCCCGCCCACTCGACGGCCTCGTCGGCCGTGAAGATGGCCCGACCGACCGCAGCTCCGGGTGAGGCGTTGAGGCCCTTCACGATGCGATTGGCGCTCTTGAGCGCGTTCGGATCGAACGTTGCCCGGAGGAGCTGGTCGACCTGGGCCGGCTCGATCCGCCCGACAGCCTCCTCCTTCGTGATCACGCCCTCGTCGACCATATCGACCGCCACCTTCACGGCGGCGGCCGCCGTGCGCTTCGCGGAGCGGGTCTGGAGCATGTACAGCTTGTTCCGCTCGATCGTGAACTCGAGGTCCTGGACGTCGCGGTAGTGGCGCTCGAGCCGCTCGGCGATGCGCTGGAACTCGGCGTATGCGTCGGGCATGTCGCGCTGCATCTGGCTGATCTTCTGGGGGGTTCGAATCCCGGCCACGACGTCCTCGCCCTGGGCGTTGGTCAGGTACTCCCCGTATAACTCGCGCTGACCGGTGTTGGGATCGCGCGTGAAGGCGACGCCGGTCCCCGAATCGTCGCCCATGTTGCCGAAGACCATGGTCACGACGTTGACCGCCGTGCCCAGGTCGTGCGCGATCTTCTGGTTGTTCCGGTAGTCGGTGGCCCGCTTGCCGAACCACGAACCGAAGACGGCCTTGATCGCCAGGTCGAGCTGCTCGTACGGATCGGTCGGGAAATCGCGGCCCGTATCGGCCTTGACGATGCCCTTGAACTCGGTCACGAGCTCACGCAGAGCATCGGCGCCGAGCTCAGTGTCGAGCTCCACGCCCAGGGCCTTCTTCTTCGCCTCGAGGGCCTCGTCGAATCGCCCGGCATCGACGTCCATCACGATCCGGCCGAACATCTGGATGAAGCGGCGGTACGCATCCCAACCGAACCGCTCGTTGGCGGTCAGGGCGATCAGGCCCTGGAGCGTCTCCTCGTTGAGCCCGAGGTTCAGGACGGTGTCCATCATCCCCGGCATCGAGAACCGAGCGCCGGAGCGGACGCTCACGAGGAGCGGATTTGCGGGGTCGCCGAAGCCCTTGCCGCTCTCCCGCTCGACCTCCTTGACCGCGTCGAGGACGTCCTCCCAGAGCCCGTCGGGGAGCTTCCCGCCCGCGGCGAAGTAGTCGTTGCAGGCCTCGGTCGTGATGGTGAAGCCCGATGGAACCGGGAGGCCCGCATTGGTCATCTCGGCCAGGCCCGCGCCCTTGCCGCCCAGGAGCCCGCGCATCGACGCGTCGCCCTCGGCCCGCCCGCCGCCCCATGCGTAGATGTAGCGCTTGGCGGCGTGATGAGCGCGCTCGGTCGAACGGGTCAGGGTGTCGGCCATGGCGGGCCTCCTTCGGGCGGGGCACTACGGCCGTCGCGGGCCGCGGATCGTTCGGGATGAACGCTGATTGTACCGTCGGGGTCGCTCGGACCCCGGGATTCGTTTCGGACTCGAAGTGCCTCGGAACGCCGGTGCAATGCTTGCGGCCGGGTGGCACTATCGCACCATGAGCGAGCCCTTCGATTTCGACCACTTCGTCGCGATCCCTCGACTTTCAGGCCTCAAGCTGTCGTCGGACGGCCGCCGTCTCATCGTCTCGGTCGCGCGTCCTGCGCCGGATGGCAAGAGTTTCCGGGCCGCGATCTGGACGATCGATGCCGATCCGGCGGCCACCGACCGACCGCGACGGCTGACGCGCTCGGCCAAAGGCGAGAGCGAAGCTCACTTCCTGCTCGACGGTTCCGTCGTCTTCACCTCGACGCGTCCCGATCCGGACGCCGATCCGAAGGCGAAGCGGGGAGGCGACAAGGGGGCTGCCGCTGAGGACGAGCCGTCCGCGGGACTGTGGCTCCTGCCGGCGAACGGCGGGGAGGCCCGTCTCCTGATCGCGCCGCCCGGCGGGGTTGGCGGCGTCCGCGTCGCGGCTGGGAGCGGGACGCTGCTGTTCGCGTCGAATCTGCACCCGGCTGCGGAGTCGTTCGACCGTGATGGCGAGATCGAGAGCGCCCGAAAGGATGCCGGCATCGGGGCGATCCTGTTCGAGTCGTTTCCGATCCAGTTCTGGGACCACTACCTGGGGCCACGCCAGGCGCGCCTGTTCGCCGCAGATCCGCCGGACCCCTCCGCGAGCGAGATCATGGACTCCGAAGTGGACTCCGGGGGCAACGACGCCCAAGCCGGGGGCGACGCCGAAGCCGGGAGCGACGACCAGGCCGCCGAGGCCGCCGGCTCCCAGCTCCCCAAGCTGCGCGATCTCACGGGCCCGACCGGCACGGCCCTGATCGAGCCCGCCTACGACATCGCCGCGGACGGCTCGTTCGTCGCGGCGACATGGCGTCGCCACGTCGTGGGATCCGTTGGCGACGACATCGTCGTGATCGACCGCGGTACCGGGGAGCGGCGGGTCCTGACCGATGGCCACGGCAACTATGCGGAGCCGGCCATCTCGCCCGACGGCCGCACGATCGCGTGTCACCGCACCACCGACGGGGCCCCTGACGAGCCGGCGACGGCCAGCACGTGGCTCATCGACGTCTCAACCGGCGAGGGCCACAACCCCGCGCCGGACCTGGACCTGTGGCCGCACGGGCCCACGTGGTCGGTCGACGGTTCGGCGGTCTTCTGGCTCGCCGAGCGCCTCGGCCAGGTGGCGATCCTTCGATTGGAGCTGGCCACTGGCGACGTCGCGGTCCTCGCCCATGACGGCGCGTATTCCGACTTGTGCGCGTCGCCGGACGGAGCGTGGGTCTACGCGCTGCGCTCGACGCCGCTGCGGGCGCCGCACCCAGTCCGGGTCGCGGCCCGAGCCGCATCCGACGCCGCCGGTGCGGTGGAGGAGCTGCCGTTTCCCGGGCTCGGCGATTCCGACCTGCCCCGCCGCGGAATCCTCGAGCGGCTCAGCGCGCGTGCCGACGACGGGGTGCAGATCGAATCGTGGCTCCTCCGCCCGGCCGATGCCTCCCCCGAGCGACCCGCTCCCCTGGTCACGTTCGTCCACGGCGGTCCTGTCGGGGCGTGGTCGGGCTGGCACTGGCGGTGGAATCCGAACCTGCTTGTCGAACGGGGATACGCGGTCCTGCTGCCCGACCCGGCGTTCTCGGTCGGCTACGGGCAGGCCTTCATCGATCGTGGCTGGGCTCGTTGGCACGAGCGGCCGTACACGGATGTGATCACCGCCATCGATGGCGCGCTCGCCCGCGACGATCTCGACTCCGAGCGCACCGCCCTGATGGGCGGCTCGTTCGGTGGCTACATGGCCAACTGGGTTGCAGGGCAGACCACGAGGTTCCTGGCGATTGTCACGCACGCCTCACTCTGGGAGTTGCGCGGTTTCCACGGCGCGACCGACGACGGGTGGTGGTGGGAACAGGAATTCGGCGACCCGTACAAGGACCCGTCCCTCTACGAGGAGCAGTCGCCGTCGCGCAACATTGGCGCGATCCAAACACCGATGCTCGTCATCCACGGCGAGCGCGACGCTCGCGTCCCCGTCTCCGAGGCGCTTCGCCTCTGGACCGACCTGACGCGACACGGGGTTGAGGCAAAGTTCCTGTACTTCCCCGACGAAAACCACTGGATCCTCAAGCCGGCGAACTCCAGGCTCTGGTATGCGACGGTCCTCGGCTTTCTCGACCAGCACGTGCTCGGCAAGGAGTGGGTCCGGCCGGACCTCGTCTGAGGGTCTCCGGCGGGCTCGACTCGCGCGAAAGTCCGTGGATGGAGGCGGGGGG
>DATCPH010000034.1:0-1573 GCA_036570185.1 Candidatus Limnocylindrales bacterium
AGTGCCCGCCGCGCAGTCATGGGGGATGGGCTAGGCCGACGGCTGGACGATGATGAGCGAGTTTCCGTCCAGGTCGCGCAGCCAGAACATCGGCGGTACCGTGCCGCCCCAGCGGGTGACCTGCTCATCGACATCGACGCCGGCGGCTTTGAGCGCTGCGTGGTCGGCATCGACGTCGGAGGTGTCGAGGCAGATTCCCGTCTGGCTGCCCCCGGGCTCCTGGTCCGGGGGCAGCGGGGCGAGGGCGATCGTCGTCGGCGTTCCGGCCAGTGCGACCTCGACCCAGCGCATGTCTGGCCCCATCGGGACGTCGACCACCTTCTCGAAGCCGAGCGTGTCGACGTAGAAGTCGATCGCGCGATCCGTGTCGCCGACGGTGACGCAGACACGGCCGACCTGCGAGAGATTGAGCTTGGATGTCACCTTCGACATCTGGAGCCTCCTTCTTGTCGGGGTTTGTCTCTTAGACGGCTGGAGCGACGAAAACTCATCGCCGCCGAGCCTTCGGCATTCTGTGCGGATGGCAGCTGGACGGGCCTTCGCCGGAGATTCGCGCGCGATCACCCATGCGCAACGGCTGAGAAGCCGCGATGGCTATTTCGCGCCGGAGAGCGTGATCAGGAGACTCGGCAACACGCCGCTCGTCCCGCTTTTGGGTGGCGGGCCGGCGGTGCTCCTGCAGGTGGCCCATCCGCTGGTGGCCGCCGGCGTCAGCGATCACTCGCAGGTTGGACATGATCTCTGGCGGCGCCTCGTTCAGACATTGCGGGCGCTCTACCTGATCGCCTTCGGGACGAAGGAGGAGGCCGAGCGGGCGGCCGAAGTGGTGCAGGCCGTACACACCCGGGTGCGTGGCTGCACACGGACGCAGCTAGGTCGCTTCCCGCCGGGCACGCCGTACTCCGCCGCCGATCCGGAGCTGATGCTGTGGGTGCACGCGACGCTCGTTCAGGCGTCCCTGGCGGCCTACGAGCGGTTCGTCGGTCCGCTGTCGCGCGAAGATCGGGAGCGCTACTACCAGGAGATGGCGCTGGTCGCGCGTCTGTTCGGGACGCCGGCGGGCGTGATCCCCCGCTCGCTCGCCGATTTTCGTGAGTACTTCGCCGCCGAGATCAACAGCGGGACGATCGCCGTCACCGCGCCCGCTCAGGAGGTCGCGGCGGTGATCCTGGCGGCGCAGCTACCCGTGCCCTTGCGCGTGTTTGTTCCTGCGCATCGTCTGTCGACCGCCGCACTGCTGCCGTCGCGGCTCCGCGACGAATACGGACTCCGTTGGAGTGTCTTCCACGAACTTGCACTCCAACTGGCTGCACGGACGCTGAGGATTACAGCAATGCCCGTCCTGGCCGTTGCCTCACGACTGGCACCGGCCACCCGACGGCTACCAGCCTGAGCATCGCCCCAGGATCGCGCCGGCGGCTGCGCGCGAGAGCTGCTGTCCGATCACTTGCAGCACCAGCGCTCCCCACAAGTCGCTCGGCCATCCGTCGAAAAGCACGTTGGGGTCGAGCCCGGCGTCGGCGTCGATCAACTCCGCCAGCCGCGGGTCCGCTGCGCGCGGCGCTTCCCGGCC
>DATCPH010000035.1:0-25242 GCA_036570185.1 Candidatus Limnocylindrales bacterium
CTGTACCGCCGGCCCGGAGCCCAGCTCGCGTTGCTGCTGGGGCCGCCGGCCGGCTGGTTCCTCGTGGTCTACCTCGGTTCGCTGGCCGTGCTGCTGGTCACAGCCTTCTGGTATCTCGATCCCGCGACGTCATCGATCATCCATCGGTTCAGCCTCGGCAATTTCGCGACACTCATCAACGAGCCGGTCTATCGGACCATCGCTCTTCGTACGATCCTGATCGCGGCTCTGGTGACGATCGCGGATGCGGTCATCGCCTTTCCGATCGCCTGGTACATGGCCAGGGTGGCGGCGCCGCGGCCGCGCTCGATCCTGTTGATGCTCGTCCTGCTGCCCCTCTGGTCGAGCTACCTGGTCCGGGTCTATGCCTGGCGCGTGATCCTCTCGCCGGGCGGTCTGCTCGACTGGCTGTTCCAGGGCGTGGGCCTGCCGCAGCTGAGCCCGGGCTTTTCGGACGTCTCGATGTGGATCGTGTTCACGTACCTGTGGCTGCCGTACATGATCCTGCCGATCTACGCGGGGCTCGAGCGGATCCCCCAGTCCTATTTCGAGGCGTCAGCTGACCTGGGGGCCCATGGCGGGCTCACGTTCCGGCGGATCGTCCTGCCGCTGGCCTTGCCGGCCCTGGCGGCCGGTTCGATCTTCACGTTCTCGCTCACCCTTGGCGACTACATCACGCCCCAGCTCGTCTCCAACACCCAATTCATCGGCAACGTGATCTACGAGAGCCAGGGGGTCGCGAACAATGTGCCCTTTGCCGCCGCGTTTGCGGTCGTGCCCGTCTTGATCATGGGCGCCTACCTGTTCATCGCGCGCCGGCTGGGCGCGTTCGACGCGCTGTAGGCCCGCGATGGCTCGCATCTGGCTTCGGATCGCGACCGCGGCGGTCCTCGCCTTCCTCTACATCCCCATCGGGATCATCGTCCTGTACGCGTTCAACGCCCAGCGCGCGCAGGTCTGGCCGATCCAGCACTTCAGTACCCAGTGGTTCGCTGCCGCCATCGACAACGGGTCGGTCCGAAGCGCGATGCTGCTGTCGGTCGAGGTGGGCCTGGCCTCCACCGTTGTCGCTCTCGTCCTCGGGTCCCTTGCCGCGTTCGCCGTCCAGCGCTTCGAGTTCTTCGGCCGCGACGCGGTCTCGTTCGCGCTGGTGCTGCCGCTGGCCCTGCCGGGCATCGTCACGGGCATGGCGCTGAATTCCACGATCAACGCGTCAGGCATCGGGTTCACGACCCTCACGATCGTGATCGGCCACGCGACGTTCTGCATCGTGGTCGTCTACAACAACGTGATCGCGCGACTGCGGCGGACGTCGCGCTCGATCGAGGAGGCGTCGATGGACCTCGGCGCCGACACCTGGCAGACGTTCCGCCACATCACGTTCCCGGTCATTCGCACCGCGCTGGTGGCCGGTGGCCTGCTGGCGTTTGCGCTGTCGTTCGACGAGATCATCGTCACGACCTTCACGGCCGGAACCCAGGAAACCATCCCGATCTGGATCTTCAGCCACCTTCGCCTCCCGAACCAGCGGCCGATCGTCAACGTCGTCGCGGTGTTCCTGATCCTCCTCTCCGCCGTTCCCGTCTACATCGCCGCTCGCCTCAGCGGCAGCACCGGGGTCGCGGGCAGCCGAACATAGACTTGCCGGCCTTCGCTCAGGCAGGTCCTCGCGACTCGACCTCGCTGCGCGTCGAGGTCAATACGGCCACCAACGCCAACCCGCCGACGCGACGAGGGCGATCGCGATGATCGTCGCAAGCGGCAGCGCAACCCGGGCGGCTCGGTCCAGACGAACGTGAAACGAGGACATCGCGGCCACCTCCGGCCGGCAGACGCCGGCAGCGCGGCGGGCGACCCCATCCGAGGCGTGCCCCATCGTCTCCGCCGATCCATCAGTCTGGCGAGGCCCGCTTAGCTGCCACTTATCCAGGGCAATCGAGCGTGGCCATGGAGTGGGTTCGTGTGGGTGAGTCACGGTGAGCCCCACTATTTCCCCGGCTCCGGCCAGGAAGCGAAGGCCGAGCTGCGGAAGATCCTCGACTCGATCGCCTTCGACGCCGCGTCATAGCGCCGCGCCCCCTCTCGGCCGGCGACTCGACTATTCGCCGCCCATCGACGGGACGTGGTCGGGGTCGAGGTACTTCCCCGGATCGTCTTTGAATTCGAGCAGGCAGCCCTTGCTGCAGAACCAGTACTGCTGGCCCTCGTACTCGAAGCTCAGCGTCGCGGTCGTCGCGTCGACCTCCATGCCGCAAACCGGATCGATCTCGATGGCCATCGTTTGGTCTCTCCCAAGGGCCGCCTGTACGGCGCCGCCGCTCATTCGATACTCACCCGGAGTATAGGCCCGGCGCCTCTCGAGTCCCGCGTCGGGCCTCCCGCGACACGCAGCGCGTAGCATCTCAACGATGTCGACTGAAGAACCTGCGCTCGTCGATCTCGAGGCGATCCGGCGGGCGGCCGCAGTTCTCGACGGCGTCGCGCTCCGGACGCCGCTGCTGCCCTTCGGCACTGGCGCGCGAAGGCACTTCCTCAAGGCCGAGTCGCTGCAGCCGATCGGCGCATTCAAGATTCGCGGCGCCTACAACGCGATCGCCTCGCTCTCGGCCGAGGAGCGGGCCCGCGGCGTCGTTGCCCACTCCTCTGGCAACCACGGGCAGGGCGTGGCACGTGCCGGGCGACTTCTCGGCGCCAGGGTCGTCGTGGTCATGCCCTCGGACGCGCCGGCGATGAAGCGGGCGCGCGTCGAAGCGGACGGGGCCGAGATCGTGACGGTAGGGCCGGCTGCCGACGAACGGGCGGCCATGGCCGACCGCCTGGCCCGCGAGCAGGGTCTCATCCTGGTCGATCCGTTCGACGACGATCGGGTCATCGCCGGCCAAGGCACGGTCGGGCTCGAGATCGCCGAAGCGCTGCCGGACCTTGCGGCGGTCCTCGTCCCGATCGGGGGAGGCGGGCTCGCCAGCGGCGTCTGCGTGGCGGTCAAGTCGCTGCGACCGGGAGCCCGCGTCGTCGGCGTCGAGCCCGAGCTGGCAGCCGATGCCCGCGAATCGCTCGCGGCGGGCCGGATCGTCACCTGGGGAGCGGACCGCGTCTCGCGGACAATCGCCGACGGTACCCGGACGCAGGCACTCGGACGGCGGACGTTCGCCCACCTGGCGCGCTTCCTGGACGACGTCGTCACCGTTTCGGAGACCGAGATCGCGGCGGCCGTCCGGCTCGCGGCCGAGGAGAGCCGGCTCGTCGTGGAACCGTCCGGCGCGCTCTCGATCGCGGCGCTGCGCTGGCGAGCCCGAGAAGCCGGCGTCGAGGCCGTCGACGGGTCGGTCGTCGCCGTCGTCAGCGGCGGAAACGTCGATCCCGCGCGATACCGGGAACTGCTGGGATCTCGGATGCCGGAGTCCCCCGCGCCAGAGTCGACCTAGCCCCGCCCGCCCTCTGCCCGCTCCGCGGCCAGGCGTTCCGCGAGTCGGCCCTCGCGTTCCCGGATCGCGGCCAGCTCGGCGTCGGCGCGTCGCTCCTGGGCCACGGTCGTCCGCTCGTCGTGGCGCGCCCAGCCCGCGACCAGGGCGAGGATCGCGGCAAGGAACGCCAGATCGCCCGCGAGCCACATGATCCCCGCGGCGAGTTGCTGATCGACGAGGGGATTGGGACCCCAGGCGCGGATCAGCGTCACGTAATGGGCGTAGAGCGGTGCCGGTGCGCCGAGGATCGCGACCGCCAGGAAGGAATTCTGGGGCATCTGGAGGAACACATACAGGACCCGGACCGGATGCGACATTCGATATGGGCTCGGGTCGACGCCGATGACCGGCCACCAGAACAGGAGGCCCGCGGTCAGGTACAGGACGTGCTCGAAATCGTGGATCGCAACGTTGTCGAGCGACGCGTTGAAGAGCGCCGAGAAGTGGGTTCCCCACATGACTCCCGCGAACGCCAGCCAGCCGACGACGGGATGGGCGGCGACACGAACCACGCGCGAGTGGAGGACCGGCAGGATCCAGCGGTGACGCACCGCCGGGGTCGATGCGCGCAGCAGCAGGGTGATCGGCGCACCCAGGGCGAGCAGCGGCGGCGCGAGGAGGGTCAGCAACAGGTGCTGGACCATATGGATCGAGAAGAGCGACGTGTCGTAGCGGCTGATCCCGGACTGCAGCGCGACCGCGATCGCGAAAAGGCCGAGGATGAACGACGCGGCGCGAAGTCGTGGGACCGGCGTCAGCGGATGGGCGGCGTCCACCCGCCGGATGAGCCAGATCCATCCCAGGGCAATGAGGAGCAATGGCACGAGCACGAGGGGCTCGAACGACCAGTCGAGTGCGAGCGTGAGCGCCGTCGGTGGGTCAACCGGAGCGATACCGTGAGCGGCCACCGGCTGGACCACCCACAGCGAGGCCAGAGCCCCGCCCGCGAGCGCCAGGGCTGCCGACCGGCTACGAATTGGCACAGGCGTCGACATCGCCCTCATCGTCGCACGATCCCCCATGGCGGACGATCGGCGATGTTCGCCACGAGGGCCTCGGGCCAAGTCGTTGCGAGGCGTCGGGCAGCATCCAGGGCATTCTCCGGGGTATCATTGGCGCCGGTTTGGCTCGAGCGGCCGACCTCCAGAAGTCGTTCATCCCCGCCGCCCGGTGAACGGGCGCCGACACGTCGCGAGCCCCATCGTCAGCCCTCGAGGACAGCCGATGTCGAGCAGCCCCACGAAGCGCCGCCGGTCCGATGCCCTCGTGGGCATCATGGTCCTGGCGCTTTCGGCTGCAGTGGTTGCGTGGCTCGCATTCACGAAGGCCGGATCCAGCCTCTTCCCGCCGCCGGCGGCAACGACCCAGGGGAAGGAGATCCGCGGGCTGTACGACATCGTGTTCGCGTTTGCCGCGGTCATTTTCTTCCTGGTCGAGGGGCTGATCGTCTGGACGGTCATCCGCTACCGTCGCCAGCCCGGTGACGACGAGCTGCCCGAGCAGACGCACGGCAACAACATCGCCGAGATCACGTGGACGGTCGTGCCGACCCTGATCGTCGCCTTCCTGTTCGTGGTCTCGTGGGGCACGCTCAACTCGGTCAACGCGGTGGCGCCAAACCCGGCGGTCCATGTCCGCGCGGTTGCCGCCCAGTTCCAGTGGCAGTTCGACTACCTCGATCAGGACGGCAAGACGAAGCTCTTCACCCAGTCGGTCGCAACGGCGGATGGCGGCGGCGGTCTCGTCGTGCCGGTCGGGCAGAACATCGAGCTGCAGCTCAGCAGCGCCGACGTCATCCACGCGTTCTACGTTCCGCGCTTCCTGTTCAAGCGCGACGTCGTGCCGGGCCTCAACAACCGCTTCGACTTCACCGTCGATCCGAGCGAGGCGGGCCAGACCATTCGGGGCCAGTGCGCCGAGCTCTGCGGCATCGGCCACCGCGTGATGCTGTTCGACGTGCTGCCGATGACCTCGACGAACTATGCAGCGTGGCTCCAGCAGCAGATCGTCAAGGCGAAGGCGACGCCGGCACCCGCGCCGAGCGGGCCCCCGGGCGGCGGCCCGGCCGCCCAGCTGAAGCTCGTGGCCAAGAACATCGCGTTCGATCTCAAGGACCTGACGGCGACCGCTGGCCAGCCCTTCCAGATCGTGTTGGACAACGAGGACTCAGGGGTCCCTCATGACGTCTGGATCAAGGACGCGGGCGGCAATATCGTCTTCAAGGACGACACTGTGAACGGCGTGACCACCAAGACGTACGACGCACCTGCCCTGAAGGCAGGGACGTACAGCTTCTACTGCTCAGTGCATCCGATCCCGGCGATGACCGGCACGCTGACGGTCAAGTAAGGAGCACCGATGGCGACGACGACGCTGGCGCCCACCGCTGCCGCCTATCGAAGCGGCCTCTACGCGTGGCTGACCACGACCGACCACAAGAAGATCGGGATCATGTACCTGATCAACTCGTTCACGTTCTTCTTCATCGCCGGGATCTTCGCGCTGTTCGTCCGTGCCGAGCTGGCCCAGCCGGGACTGCAGTTCCTGACCGACGAGCACGTCTACAACCAGCTCTTCTCAATGCACGCGACGATCATGATCTTCCTGTTCATCATCCCGATCCTGGCCGGCTTCGCGAACTACGTCGTGCCGCTCATGGTTGGTGCCCCGGACATGGCGTTCCCACGGATCAACGCGCTGTCGTTCTGGATGCTGCCGCTGGGCGGCATCCTGCTGCTGTCCGGATTCCTCGCCGGGGGAACGGCGGACGCGGGGTGGACGAGCTATCCGCCACTGAGTGAGAACCGCCCCATGGCTGCGACCGGTCCTGGCCAGGACCTTTGGATCGTCTCTCTCGTCCTGATCGGGACCAGCTCGATCCTGGGCGGCATCAATTTCCTCGTGACGATCTTCAAGATGCGGGCGCCGGGCATGACGATGTTCCGGATGCCGATCATGGTCTGGACGGTCCTTGTCACGAGCGTCCTCGTGGTGATGGCGACGCCGGTGATCACGAGCGCGCTGATCATGCTCTTCATCGACCGCAATTACGGCGGCCACTTCTTCGATCCCTCGACCGGCGGCAGCGCGATCCTCTACCAGAACATCTTCTGGTTCTACTCACATCCGGCGGTCTACGTGATGATCCTGCCGGCGATGGGCATGATCAGCGAGATCCTGCCGGTCTTCTCGCGGAAGCCGATCTTCGGCTACAAGGCCTTCGTGTTCGCGAGCGCCGGGATCGGAGCGCTCGGCTTCTCCGTGTGGGCCCACCACATGTTCACGACCGGCGCCGTGTTTCTGCCCTTCTTCAGCCTGATGACCTTCCTCATTTCCGTGCCGACCGGCGTGAAAATGTTCAACTGGATCTTCACGATGTGGCGGGGCAAGCTGCGCCTCTCGACGCCATTGATCTTCGCCCTTGGGTTCCTGTCGATGTTCCTGGTCGGCGGCATCAACGGCGCCTTCTCGGCGTCGGTGCCGGTCGACTTCGCCCTCCACGACACGTACTGGGTGGTCGCCCACCTCCATTACGTGCTGTTCGGCGGCTCCGTCTTCGGGGTCATGGCCGGGCTCTATTACTGGTTCCCGAAGATGACCGGCCGGATGCTCGACGAGACGCTCGGCAAGATCCAGTTCGTGATCATGTTCATCGGCTTCAACCTGACGTTCTTCCCGATGCACATCCTCGGCCTCCAGGGCATGCCCCGGCGGATCGCCGACTACTCGTCGACGGCCGGCTGGAATGACCTGAACCTGGCGGCGACGATCGGCAGCCTGGTCATCGCGGCCAGCATGCTGCCGCTCCTGTGGAACATCTTCGTGTCGCTGCGAAGCGGACAGATCGCCGGCGACGACCCGTGGGAGGGCAACACCCTCGAGTGGGCGACGACCTCGCCCCCGCCGCCCTACAACTTCGACCACCTCCCGGAGATCCGCTCCGAGCGCCCGCTGTTCGACCTTCGCCACGGTCGGGCGACCCACTGACACCGGGGAGCCGAAGGTGACCGCCGACAGTCACGCCTTGACGACCACCGAGCCGGGCGCGGCGACGACGCTCTTCCACGACGTTCGGGGCGGCATCAGCAACCCCGTGCTGGGAATGCTGCTCTTCATCAGCTCGGAGGTCATGTTCTTCGCGGGCCTCTTCGCTGCCTACTTCAGCGCCCGGGCCAACGACCAGCCCTGGCCCCCGAAGGCCGAGTTCGATCACAGCCATGCGCTAAACCCCATCGGGCTGATCCTGCTGGCGACCCTCATCCTCATCTCGAGTTCGTTCACCTGCCAGCTCGCGGTCTGGGCGATCCGCCGCAATGACCGGACCGCATTCCTGCGCAATCTCGCGGCCACGTTTCTCCTGGGGATCCTCTTCCTGCTCCTGCAGGCCTACGACTACAGCCTGCTGTTCGGCGAGGGACTCACGCTCGCCGGAGCGGGTCCATTCGGGACGACCTACTTCACCCTCACCGGCTTCCACGGCGCCCACGTGTTCGGGGGCGTGATCATGCTCGGCGTCATGCTCTACCGCGGCTCGGCGGGCCAGTTCTCGGCGCGCCACCACGATGCGGTCGAGGCCGCATCGTTGTACTGGCACTTCGTCGACATCGTCTGGATCGTCCTGTTCTCGGTCCTCTACCTGCTGTAGGGAGCGCAACCCGATGCATCCGCTCCGGCGCCCGCGCAACGTCATCGTCATCGGCGTGGTCTTCGGCGTGGTCGCGCTGGCCTACTGGTACCTCGCGGTGCCGCTCGGCTACCACATCGAGTTCGCCGGGGTCACCATGCTGGCCGCCCTCGGGGTCGCGATGACCCTGATGTTCTACGCACTGATCTCCGGCTCGCCGAAGGACTGACCGAGCGCCGCTCGGACCCGATGCAGGCCCTCTACCAGTCCACCCTCGATCTGCTGACGCGCCTCGTCATCCCCGACTGGGGGGCGTTGGTCAACCTGCTGCCCGTCTTCATCGCGATCCTGATCGTGCTCTGGTTCGGCTGGACCGCCTTACGCTTCGCGACGGTCGGGCCTGCCCGTCGCGGCCGGCAGCGGATCACTCCGGTTCCACCGCCGGGCGTCCACATGCCCGGAGGGTCACTGGCGCCGTTGATGGGCGCGGTCGGGGTCGCCCTGACGCTCGGGGCACTCGTCGCGGGTGGGCCGTTCATCGTCGTCGGGCTGACAGCCCTCGCCCTGGCGCTTCTGTACTGGCTCCGCGAGGGGATCCGGGACTACGACCGGCTCGTCCGCGTCGAAATCCTGCCGGCGGTCGCACCATCGCCCCCGCCACCCGGGATCCACGTCCCGGCGCCCTCGTTCCGGCCCCTGCTTGGTGCGCTGTCGCTGGGTCTCGTCTTCTTCGGCCTCGTCTTCGGACCCTGGATCCTCGCGGCCGGAGTCATCGCCTTCATTGCGACCCTGCTCGGCTGGCTGCACGACGCGCGTCTCGAGTACTCGAAGGCCATCGAGGCCGATCGGACGGGTCATCTCGAACCTCTCCACGCTCCGGGCTATCCGACACGGACCCTCGGCTTCATCGTCGTGATCGTGGTCTTCGCGAGCCTCATCCAGGCCGGCATCATCCCGCCCCAGACGGCCTCGACCGCCGGGGCCGGAGGTGCGGCGGCAAGTGGCGCGCCGCCACCGGGCGGCGGTCCGGGCGGCGGACCCGGCGCGAGCGGATCGGGAGGCCCCGCGGGTCCCGCGGCTGACGTGCAGGTCACCGCCAAGGACATCGCATTCAACACGCACTCGCTGACCGGTCCGGCCGGGCGACCGTTCACCATCGCCCTCATCAACAACGATGCGGGCGTCCCCCACAACGTCACGATCAAGGACTCGTCGGGCAAGATCATCTACCCGGGGGATTCGTTCAATGGGGTCGCAACAAAGGTGGAGAACGTGCCGTCGATCCCGGCTGGGACGTACACCTTCATCTGCACTGTTCACCCATTCCCGGCGATGACGGGCACGATCACGCTCAAGTAGGTCCCCAAACGGATCGACGCCCGGTTTATCTCGCCCTCGCGATCGCCCTCGCGACGACCGCGGCGATCGTCGCCCTCGTGGCCGTCACCCGTCCTCGCACCGCCGGCAGCGCCGACACCGGCCTGATCGCGGTCAACCGGCAGGCGCCCGACATCGTCGGGACGACCCTCGACGGATCGGCGTTTCTGCTCTCCGAGCTGCGCGGCAGACCGGTCGTGATCAACTTCTGGGGTCCCTCATGCGTGCCGTGCCGCACCGAATTCCCGCTCCTCGCCCGGGAGCTTGCCCGGCACGCGGAGCAGGGCCTCGCCGTCGTCGGAGTCCTGACCGGCGACCCACCTGATCTGGCCGGAGCATTCATCGCCAGGTACGGCGCAACCTGGCCGACGGTGACCGATCCGAACAAGGGGATCAAGGCCGCCTACCGGGTCGTCGCACGACCCCAGAGCTTCTTCATCGATCGCGCCGGAATCCTCCGATCGATCCAGATCGGTGAGATGCTCGACGCCGACTTCGAGCGGCAGTTCACCGCGATCGCCGGATGAACGTTTCCGTTCCGACGCCTGAGGCACGGCGGCCCGCGGTCGAGGCGGCGGGCGCCGACGTACCGGTCATCGACATCCAGGGATTGGTCAAACGCTACGGCGGAAGGACGATCCTCGAGGGCGTCGCCCTTCGTGCCGGCCGCGGGCAGCTCGTCGCGCTCCTCGGTCCCAACGGGGCGGGCAAGACCACCACGGTCGAGATCATCGAAGGCTACCGACGGCCCGACGCCGGCACGGTCCGCGTGCTCGGCACCGACCCGAGTCGCGGCGGGCCGGCGCATCGTGCCCGAGTCGGCCTCATGCTGCAGGAAGGCGGCATCGATCCGCGGGTTCGGCCGCTCGAGATCCTGCGTCTTTTCGCCGCGTTCCACGCTGATGCGCGAGATCCAGGGGAGCTGCTGGAACTCGTGGGGCTGACGGCCGTCGCCCGAACCGGCTATCGACGGCTGTCCGGCGGGGAGAAGCAGCGCCTCGCCCTGGCCATTGCGCTGGTCGGCTCGCCGGAGTTGCTGGTCCTCGACGAGCCGACCGCGGGGATGGACCCGGCCGCGAAAGGTGCGACGAGGGCGCTGATCGAGGACCTGCGATCGGCCGGCACGACCATCCTGCTGACGACCCACGACCTGGCCGACGTCGAGCGCCTCGCCGATCGGGTGGCAATCCTGGATCGCGGGCGGATCGTCGCCGAGGGCACGCCGGCGGAGCTGACCGGCGGGACGGCTGCCCGGCTGCGATTCCGTCTGGCCGCACCCCTCACCGACCCCGAGCTCGCGGGGCTGAGCGGCGCTCTTTCGGCCGTCGAGCCGACCGCGTCTGTCGTGCCAGACGCAACCGATGGCCCGGCGCGCTACCGCGTCGAGGGGGCGGAACCGGATCCAGCGCTCACCGCCGCGCTCGCCGGCTGGTGCGCCGAGCGAGGGGTTCGGATCGTGGAACTGCGGTCCGCCGGAGGCACGCTGGAAGAGCGCTATCTCGAGTTGACCGGCGATGCTGCGGTCGAGGGCGCGGGATCGGCTGATTCGGGCTCCCCGTCCGAGGGCAAGCCATGAGTCGTCCGGCGTCGCCGCTGTGTTCCACCCTCGCCATGACCGGGATGGAGCTTCGGCTCACTCCGCGCCGGGGCGAGAACGTCCTCGTGACGATCGTGATCCCGGCCACCGTGCTGCTGTTCTTCGCGAGCGTCGGGATCCTGCCGGCCGTCGCCGGTCGTCCGGTCGACTTTCTTCTACCCGGCTCGCTGGCCCTTGCGATCATCGCCACGAGCCTCGTCAACCTCGGGATCGTAACCGCCTACGACCGCCACTACGGCGTGCTCAAGCGACTGGGCGGGTCGCCCCTCCCGCGTGCCGGCCTGCTTGCCGCGAAGATGCTGGCCGTCCTCGTGGTCGAGCTCGTCCAGGTTGCGCTCCTCGTCGGGATCGCTACCCTTCTCCTGGGCTGGCAACCCTCCGCGAACGCGTCGATCCTTGCCGCCGCGGCATCGCTGGTGCTGGGCACGCTCGTCTTCGCCGGCCTTGGCTTGCTCATGGCCGGCCGGCTTCGCGCCGAGGGGACCCTCGCCGGCGCGAACGGACTCTTCCTGGTGTTCCTGCTGCTCGGCGGGATCGTGGTCCCGATCGACCACCTGCCGGCTCCGCTTGCGGCGATCGCCGCTGTGCTGCCGGCAAACACCCTTTCCGCGGCGTTCCGCGCGGCGCTGGGGTCGGGCGACACCCTCGGTCCGCTTGCCGCGCTCGCCGCTTGGGCGGTCGTCACGGTCGGACTCTCGGCGGCGACCTTCCGCTGGGAGTAGGCAGGTGGAGCACTCCCGTAGTCGCGCGGGGCAGCCACCCAGCCACGAGACGGGCCGCCGGAAAAGTCGAACCCCGGGTGGTCGGGACCCGGGGTTCTGATAGATGAGATGTTGGTTGCGGGGGGCGGATTCGAACCGCCGACCTTCGGGTTATGAGCCCGACGAGCTGCCGCTGCTCCACCCCGCGACCTCGCATTGTAGGGAGGAACGGCTCTTTGCGCAAACGCGATCAGCGCGGCTCCCTCAATCCTGCCAATCGATCTCGTGGGCCACATTAGGCGGGACGACCACTGCTGGGAGCGGCCACCCGGGTCACCAACCCTGCCAATCGACCTCGTGGCCGGACATTCGGCACGGAATCCTGCACTCGGCGGGCGTAAGGATGGCCAAAACGACGGCGCGGGGGCCCTGCAGCTCGCGCAATGTCGGTGAGGCGGTCGATTGGCAGGAAAGCGCACCTCCCCCACGTGTCGGCGCGGACCCACGTTTCACGCCTATCCTCGCGCTGTGAAGCCCTTCTCCCCGTCCACGCCCTGGCGGCTCGATCCTCGCGTGACGTTCCTGAACCATGGCTCATTCGGGGCGCGCCCGGCGCCGGTCATCGAGGCCCAGCAGCGATGGCGCGACCGGATGGACGCTGAGCCGATCCACTTCCTCGATGACGAGCTCGAAGGCCACCTCGACGCGGCGCGGGCGATGATCGGCGACTTCCTCAACGCCGACCCGGAGGGTCTGGCCTTCACGTCGAACGCGACGACCGGCGTGGCGACGGTCCTCGGCTCATTGCGGTTCGAGCCCGGCGATGAACTGCTCACGACCGACCACGAGTACAACGCGACGTTGAACGTGCTGGCGGCGGCCGCAGCTCGCGACGGCGCCCGGGTCGTCATCGCCAGGATCCCCTTCCCGATCGCGTCGGCTGAGGACGCACTCAGAGCCGTCATGGACTCCGTCACGCCTCGCACGCGACTCGCGATGATCAGCCACGTAACCAGTCCGACCGGCATCATCCTGCCGATCGACGCGATCGTCGGTGAACTCGATCGCCGGGGGATCGACACGATCGTCGACGGCGCGCACGGGCCCGGCTTCGTCTCGGTCGACGTGGCCCGAACGAACGCCGCGTACTGGACCGGCAACGGCCACAAGTGGCTGTGCGCCCCGGTCGGCTCGGCAGTCCTTCACGTCCGCGCCGACCGGCGAGCGGCGATCCATCCACTGGTGATCAGCCACGGCGCGAACGATCCGCGCACCGATCGATCGCGGTTCAAGCTCGAGTTCGACTGGCCTGGAACGTTCGATCCCAGCCCGCACCTCGCGATGGCCGACGCGATCAAGCTCGTCGGCGAGCTCGATCCCGACGGCTGGCCGGCGATCATGGCCGCCAACCGCAAGTTGGCGCTCCAGGCGCGCGACCTGCTCGCGCACGTCCTCGACGTCGTCCCGCCAGCACCCGACTCGATGCTCGGAGGCATGGCCGCGCTAACCGTTCCCGGCTTGAGCACCGACGAGGACGCGGCGCGGCTCCACCGCGTTCTCCTCGACGAGGAACGGATCCAGGTACCGGTCGTCGGATGGCCGGTTCGGGCAGCCCGCGAGAATCCCGGGGCGCCGCCGAAAAGCGTCCTCCTTCGCATCTCTGCCCAGCGATACAACGAGCCCGCCGACTACGAGCGCCTCGCCGACGCCCTCCGGCGTCAACTCCCGGGGCTTGCTGGGCGCCGGCTGACGGCGGAGTAGATCGCCCCAAGGAAACGGCTGGGAACCCGACCCGCCAGCGCCGTCCCCTCGAGTCCGGCTGCGGCCGCGATACCACGCCAGGTCTTGAACGAAAACGGATGCGGAACCCACGGGTTGCCACGGTCCGCGTCGTATTCCACGAGAAGGAACGTGCCGCCGGGCCGCAGGCGTCCGGCCAGGGATCGGACAACCGCAGCCTGCTCGCCGCGGGGTACGAAGTGGAGCGAGTTCGCCATCACCAGGCCTTCGAGAATCGGAAGATCGAGTGCGCCGCGGAAGTCGGCGACGAGGGCCTCGATCCTGACGCCGGTGAACCGCCGCTGCGCGGCATCGACGGCCTCGGCCACCGCCGTTGCGTCGCGGTCGACCGCAAGGATCCTCGCTCCGGGACCGAGCAGGTCGGCGAGAGCGAGGGTGAAGGCGCCGCGGCCGGCACCGATGTCGGCCCAGGTCGACCCCGGCTGTGGCGCCGGAACGCCGGGACGTAGGAGTGCGACGTGGTCGCCGTGATCCATCAGGAGGCGCCGGGCGGTCTTCGCGCGTCCGTGGTGAGCCGGTCTTCGGGCGTCAGCCGGTCGTCTGGAGGCCCGCGGCGACCCCGTTGACCGTGACCTGGACCAGGCGCCGCATGCGCTCGAAGCCGGGATCGTCGGGCGAGGACGATCGAAGGTCGGCGAGCCGGCTGACCTGCAACTCGGACAGGGTATCGACGTACGGGTTCCGGAGCCCGATCGCCCGCTGCAGCGCGGGCTGGTTCTCGAGGAGGCGGGGCCGTCCCGTCACCCGCAGCAGCAGGGCGACGGTTCGCTCGTACTCCGCCTCGATCGCCGACCAGCGCTCCGCATCACCCTCTTCGGTGGCCAGGGTCGCGTAGCGACGGGCGACGGCGAGATCGGCCCGAGCCAGGCTCAACTCGGCGTGGTCGAGGAGGCTCGTCACGAACGGCCAGCGGCGGTACAGGTCAGCGATTCGATCCAGGCCGGCGTCGCCATGGCGCGAGCGATACGCCTCGAGTGCCGTTCCGACGCCGAACCAGCCGGGCAGGTCGATCCTCGATTGCGACCAGGCGAAGACCCACGGAATCGCCCGCAGGGCATCGATCGACGGCGCCGTCTCGGGCGCTCGGTCCGCGGCCGACCCGCCGACGCCGGCTACCCCCTTGGCGGCGGCTGCCGAACCCGCAGCTGTGCCAGCGCCGCGACCCCGGGCCGGCGGGCGTGAACCGATCCGCAGGCCGGACAGCTCCGCGATCGGCGTGATCCGCCGGAAGAAGCCGGCAAAGCCGGCATCCTCGTACACGAGGGCCCGATACGCCGCGCTCGAGGCCTCGCCCAGCTCCCGCATGACGGGATCGCCGTCGGCGGCGGCGGCCGCCAGCTCCGCGTCGTGCTCGGAGGTGGACGCGAGCAGGACGGCCCCCGTGACCAGCTCGAGGTGTCGTCGGGCGATCGCCGGGTTCGAGTAATGGGCGGCCACGACCTCGCCCTGTTCGGTGACCTTGAGGCGGGCGTCAATCGATCCGGGCGCTTGTCCCAGGACGGCGCGATCGATCCGGCCACCGCCACGTCCGATCGCACCGCCGCGACCATGGAAGAGCGTCAGCTCCACGCCATGCCGGCGGGCAGACGCCACGAGACCGGCCTGCGCGCCGAGGAGGAGCCAGTTGGCCGCCAGGTAGCCCGATTCCTTGTTCGAATCGGAGTAGCCGAGCATGACCTCCTGCCGATTGCCGTGGGCCTCGACCCACGCTCGGTACGCCGTGTCGTCGAGGATCTCGTCGAGGAGTGCCCCGGCCGAACGGAGGGCCTCGGCCGACTCGAACAGCGGCACGATCTCGAGGTCCGGCGGTCGGCCCTCGCCAAGAGCCAACCGCGCAAGGTCGAGGACGTCGAACACGTCGGAGGCCGCGGACGTGAAGCTGACGATGGCCCGTGGGACGGCCGCCGAGCCAAACCGCGCGTGGATCCGCGCCACGGATCGGAAGGTCTCGAGGACCTCGTCGAGCGACACACCGGGGACGAGCTCGCGATCGCCCGAGGCTCCCTCGCGGATGGCCGCGAGTGCGGCGCGATGCACCGACGCGTGCTGCCGGATCTCGACGGAGGCGAGGTGGAACCCGAAGGTCTGGACCTGCCAGCGGAAGTCCTGGACCCCACCCCAGGCGACGCGCCCAAGGCCGTCATCAATGAGCGTCGCCTGCAATTCGGCGAGCTCTCCGTCGAGCTCGTCCGGGCCGTCATAGCGGCCCGCAGTGGGCCCGGGCGTCTCCGAAAGGTGCGCGCGGGTGCGCCGGAGTCGCTCGGCGATGGCTCCGAGTCGCTCGCGGTAGGGTTCGTCGGGAAAGCGCTGGCGGAGCTCGCGGTCCAGATCGGGAAATGCGTCGGCATCCCGCGCCAGGCGCGTGGCGAGCGGTCGAGCGACCTCCTCTGGGGAGGCGTGGACGGCGATCGTCTGCATCAACCGTGTCGCGACCGCTTCGAGGCCGCGAAGGACGTGGTCGGCGTGGATCCGGAGGGTCTGTTCGGTGACGGTGGCAGTCACGGACGGGTTCCCGTCGCGGTCGCCGCCGATCCACGACGACCAGTGCACGAACGCCGGCACGCGGGGCGGACGCGCTCCGGTCGGAGGTCCGGCCGACGTTCGACTGCCGCCCGAGCCCGAGACGTCGAGGGCGGCATCGACGGCTCGGGCCAGCGTTGGCACAAGGCTGAAGAGAGTCTCGTCGAAGAAGACCATCGCGGTCCGGACTTCGTCGAGCGGCGTCGGGGCGACGGAACGGACCTCCGCCGTTCGCCACAGCAGGGCGATCTCCTCGCGGAGCCGGCGACGCACGTCGCGATCGGCGTCCGGCGTGAGGCGCGGGTCGTCGAGGCGCTCGATCTCGCGCGCCACGCGACGCAGGGCAATGAGCAGCGTTCGCCGTCGCGCCTCGGTCGGATGCGCAGTCAGCACGGGGGTGATCCGGAGCCGCTCGATAAGGGTTTCGGTGGCATCGAGCCCTTGGCGGCGGACGAGCCGCCCGATCACACCGGCCACGGAATCCTGGACGGGCGCGCCCCGGGCCGCGCGCTCGCGTCGGCCGATCACGCGAATGCGATGACGCTCCTCGGCCAGGTTGACGAGCTGGAAATACAGGTTGAAGGCGCGCGCCACGATCTCCGCACGACCGATGTCGAGGGCGTCGAGCTCAGCTTCGAGCAGGTCGCGTTCGCGCACGTCGCCCTGGCGTGCGGCAATCGCGCGGCGACGCGTTCGCTCGACGAGGTCGAAGGCATCGCGGCCGGCCTGCTCCTCGATCACTTGGCCGAGCAGCGCACCGAGCAGCTTGACCTCGCGCGCCAGCGGATCGCGGGCGAGCGCACTCCCGATTCCGGTCGGCTCGGCCCGCACCGCCGGGTTCTCGCGGAGCGTCGATTTGTCCGTCACGTCCACCTCACGAGGTTGCGACCGCGACCGTACCGCAACCATCGCGGACCCGCGACGCGACGGTTCCGATCCGTTCTGCTGCCTATGTTTGTATCGTGAGGACTGTGACGGACATCGAAACCGACCTCCGAACCTCTGCGAGAGGCAGCGAGGAGCAGCTCGAGCAGCTGCGGTTCCTGCACCATGTTGCCCGGCTGGCCACCACGGCCCGGACCTGGGACGAGCTCCTCGAGACGGTCGTGGACGGCACCGGCGACGCCCTCCATGCCGACGTGACGTCGCTCTACCTCCTCGATCGCGATGGCGCCTTCCTCACGCTCGCGGCGACCAACGGACTCGACCGCTACCAGATCGGCCGCGCGCGGGTCCCGTTCGGCGAGGGCGTGACAGGCCGCGTCGCCGCCACGCGCGAGCCCCTCGTCATTCCCGACGTCAAGCTCGATACCCGATTCCTGTGGGTCCGCGGCATCGACCAGCGACGCTTCGTCACCTCGATGCTGTCCGTTCCGCTGGTCTGGAACGACGCAATCGTGGGGGTCCTCAACGTCCAGACGGAGCGGCGCCGCGAGTTCAGCGACTCGGACCTCGCCCAGCTCCGGGCGATCGCGGACCTCCTTGCCGGCATCGTCGAAAAGGGCCGGCAACAGCAGGAGGCCGAGGCGCGCGCCGAGGAGCTCAAGGCGATCGACCATGCCCGCGCCGAGCTGATCGCCCTCGTCACCCACGAGCTGCGGACTCCACTGGCGGTCGTCCGCGCCTACGCCGATCTGCTGGCCGATGAGCCGCCCCTCGATGGCCGCGAATCGCGGGACCCAGGGCGGCGCGAGCAGCGCGCGGCTTGGTACGACGGCACGCTCGAGCAGATCGAGCGACTCGATCGGCTCGTGGACTCGATCCTGGCGTCCGTGCGGGTCGTCCCCGACCAGCCGGCGACGGTATCCCCCACCGACATCGGCGAGACGGTCGACGAGGTCATCCGCTCGCTGACCCCGATCCTGGGCCGGCACCACCTCATCGTCCGGCCGGGCCTTCGCCTTCACGTCCTGGCCGACGCCCCGCGGCTCCGCCAGATCGTCGAGCATCTCGTGGAGAATGCCGTGAAATACGCCCCGCCCTCGACGGCCATCACGATCGACTGGTCGATGGTCGAGGGGTTCGTGCGACTCGGGATCGCCGACGAGGGGCCGGGCATCCCCGAGGAATGGCGCGAACGGATCTTCGAGCCGTATGCCCGGCGCGACACCCACACCGCGCGGGGTTCGGGAATCGGGTTGTACGCCGCCAAGCGTCTCGGCGAGTCGATGGGCGCGAGGCTCTGGTGCGAGCCGGCGGGTCCAAATGGCGGGGCACGATTCGTCGTCGCCCTGCCGGCCGCCGCCGCGGTCTGACGTGAAGCCGAAGACGGGCTCCGAGGCACGGCGATGTCGATGACGGGCGGGCGGCCCCTGCGGATCCTCGTCGTCGATGACGATCCGGCGATGGTCGGGGCGATCACGGCGCTCGTCGGCACCGAGGGTCATCAGGTGATCACCGCCTACGACGGGTTGACCGCGGTCAAGCGCTTCCGCGAGGAGCATCCCGACATCGTGCTGCTGGACCTCGCCATGCCGGGACCCGATGGGTTCACCGTTGCGGGCCAGCTCCGCGCTGCCGGCTCGGCGCCGATCCTGGTCGTCTCGGGCGAGAGCTCCGAGGCCGCCAAGGTCAAGGCCCTCGGCATCGGTGCCGACGACTACCTGGTCAAGCCGTTCGGGCGCGGAGAGCTCCTGGCCCGGATCGCGGCCGTGATGCGCCGCGTGGATCGATCGATCTCCGGCCCGGGGGCCGGACCGCTCAGCGCGGGTGATCTGACCCTCGATCCGGGTCGTCATGAGGCGAACGTCGGCGCGACGGCCCTGCAGCTGACGCCGACGGAGTACCGGCTCCTGGAGGCACTCGTCCGGGCGGGCGGCGATCTCGTGGCGCACCTCCAGCTGGCGCGTGCCGGCTGGCCGGCCGAGCCCGACCCGGACCTGCTCTGGCTGAAGCCGCATCTGGCCCGGCTCAGATCGAAGGTCGAGGCCGCCGGCGGGCCGCGAATCCTCGCGGTCCGTGGCGTCGGGTATCGGATCGACCTCGAGCGAGCCCCAGCCTGAAAATCCGAGGTTGGGTCGGGCGACCAAAGCGAGGTCGCGACCGACGGCCGCTCGCCTGAGCGTCAGGCGACCGCGAGACTCCCGGTTCGACCCATCTCGTCGTGCGCTGCGTCCGCGCAGGCGATCCGGCAGCCACGGGCGTCGCGGCCTCCGATCGGATTGAAATGGAACCATGCGATTCCGTCGTCCGAGGCCGCGAGGCGGCAACCGCACGCCGCGCACGTGACCGGCGCAATTCGACCGTCGCGAACCGGGCGGGATGGCTGGAGATGGGAATCGGACGGATGGATCATGACCGGCCTTTGGGATGGGCGAGATGGCGAGCAAAACCAGGGCGCGACGCCCCCTGGTCAGTTGAGTGTCGCGCGCCCGATCCCGGACGTCGGCGCCCTCCGGGATCCATCCAGGTTGCGATCCGGTGCTGGCTCCGGTCGGCGCCGTGGGGGGCGGAACTCAGCGCCGCGAGGCGCCGAAGCGGGCGCCCTCGGAAGGGGCTCCCGCTTCGGCCCGTGCAGCGGCCTCCGCCGGGGCCGGGGCGGGGGCATCGGACGCAGCCTCGACAGGGGCGGCAACCTCCAGCGGCTCGACAAGCCAGGTTTCGGCGATGAGTCGGGCGGGATCCTCGAGCAGACGCCCAGCCAGCTTCGAGCCTGCGGCGCAATGGGCCTCGACGAGGCGCAGGAGGTCGTCGACGCGGGCGGCGGCGTCGGCCCGCTCGGGGTCGGCGGCGACCTCGGCAAGCCGCCGGGCGCCCAGGAAGTCGGGGTGGATCGCGCCGACCCGATCGCCCTCCGGATCGTGCAGATAAGCCCGGCCGCCGGTCATGCCGGCGCCGAAGTTCGCGCCCACCGATCCGAGCACGACGATGGTCCCGCCGGTCATGTACTCGGCGCCGTGGGGTCCGATGCCCTCGACCACCGCATCCGCCCCGGCATTGCGTACACCGAAGCGCATGCCTGCCCGTCCCGCGACGTGCAGCCGTCCGCCGGTGGCGCCGTACAGGCAGGTGTTCCCAGCGAGCGAAGGAGTCGAAGTCCGGCTGGTCCCGGTTGAGAGCGGGGGGGCTCCATCGCCGTCGGCTCCGAGATCGGGCTCCGGCACCAGCGCGACCGTTCCGCCGGAGAGGCCCTTTCCCACGTAGTCGTTGGCCTGGCCGACCAAGCGCAGGTCGATGTCCGGCGCCAGGAACGCTCCGAACGACTGGCCGGCCGAGCCGTGCAGCTCGAGGCGGACCGGCGCCCGGACCTCGCCACGCTCGAGGGCCCCGGAGAGGGCGGCACCGAACGAACGGTCGGCCGTGGTCAGCCGCAGCCCGCCGGCCTTGACCGAGCTCTGGCCGTGGAGGGCAGCCACGAGCCGGGCTTCGAGCGGAGACGCCGGTGGGCGGTGGACGACACGACCCGCGCCGGCCGGGTCGGATCGGCGGGCAGGGCTGGCTCCCCAGCGCGGTGCCGCGACGATGGGGCCGAGATCGATCGTGCCGCCCTGGACCACCCGCAGTCGGGCCGCCGATTCGCCAACGATCTCGCCGACGGATCGTGCTCCGATCGCGGCCAGCTCGCGGCGGAAGTCCTCGGCGAGGTTCCGGGCAAACCGCTCGACCATCTCGGGCGTGCCGGTGAACTTGGCCCGAAGGTCCTCGCGTTGCGTGGCGATCCCGGTCGGGCAGGTGTCGAGGTGGCACTGGCGAGCCATGTCGCAGCCGATCGCCACGAGGGCCGCCGTACCGAAGGCGAACTCCTCGGCCCCGAGTAGCGCGGCGATGAGCAGGTCCCGTCCGGTCTGGAGCCCGCCGTCGGTGCGCAGGGCGGTCCGATCGCGAAGGTCGTTGCGGAGGAGGACCTGGTGAACCTCGGCAAGGCCCAGCTCCCAGGGAACGGCAACGTGCTTGATCGAGCTGAGCGGCGATGCCCCGGTTCCGCCCGAGTGGCCCGACAGGTGGACGTAGTCCGCGCCGGCTTTGACGACGCCGGCCGCGACCGTCCCGACGCCGCGGCTGGCGACGAGCTTGACGCCGATCCTCGCCACGGGGTTGATCGCCCGCAGGTCGGCGATGAGCTGGGCGAGGTCCTCGATCGAGTAGATGTCGTGGTGCGGCGGCGGGCTGATGTAGCTCATGCCGGGTTGCCCGCGGCGCAGGGCGGCGATGTAGGCCGTGGCCTTGCGGGCCGGAAGCTGCCCGCCTTCGCCGGGCTTCGAGCCCTGGGCGATCTTGATCTCGAGCTGCTCCGCGCGCGCCAGGTACTGGGCGGTGACGCCAAAGCGCGCCGAGGCGACCTGCTTGATGCGGGCGTCGTGGCGCTCGCCGTCTGCGCGGGGCGCATACCACGCTGGGTCCTCGCCGCCCTCTCCGGTGTTGGCGGCGCCGCCGGCACGCTGGATGCCGATCGTGAGGGTCTGGTGGGCCTCAGGGCTCAGCGCCCCAACGCTCATCGCGCTGACCACGAAGCGGCGGACGATCGCCGAGGCGGGTTCGACATCGTCGAGGGGCGTGCGGCGTGTCGCGCGGCGAACGGTGAAGCCGTCGCGGACCACGGCCGGATCGAGCCTGGCAAGGCCTTCGCGATAGCGACGCAGGGCCAATTCGAGACCCTTGGGACCGACACCGTTCACGGACGCGAGCTCCTGGACCTCGTCGACGATCTTCGGCGCATAGAGGTGGAACTCGCCGTCGCCCTTGAAGCGGCTGAACCCTGGATCGGGCAACCGGGCTTCGCGACCCGGCGCCGGTTCGGGAAGCGCCTGGGCGGCCTCGGCGCGGCGAAGCTGCCGATCGGCCAGGTCAGCGAACCCCACCGTGCCCGGCCAGCTCATGGCGGCCGGGAAGCAACGCGCCACGACCTCGGGAGCCAGCTCCAGGGTCTCGAACAGGCCACCGCCGACGTACGACGAGATCGCGCTGATCCCCATCCGCGCCAGGGTCTTGCGCAGCCCCGCCAGGAACGCGGCGACGAGCTGTTCGACGGCGTCCTCGACCGAAAGCTCCTCCGCGCCGCGCGTGCCGGCCAGCTCGCTCGCGCACTCGATCGCGAGCCAGGGATGTACGGCCGTCGCGCCGGCCGCGATCGCCATCGCGCAGCTGTGGACGTCGAGGACGTCGGCAGCCTCGACGACGAGGTCGGTTCGTCCCCGTAGCCCGGCGTCGGTGAGCGCCCGATGGATGGCGCCGACGGCGAGCGCTGACGCGATCGGCAGCCGCTCGGTGGAGATCGCCCGATCGGAGAGCAGCAGGACCTCGACGTCGCCCCGGGCGAGGGTTGTGGCCTCGGCCGCGATCCGGTCCAGGGCAGCTTCGAGACCTCCCGGGCCCGCGGCGGCGTCCCAGGTGGTGTCGATTCGACGGATCCGGGCGCGGCCGCGCCGGCCGGCAAGGGCCATCAGGCCGTCGAGATCGGCGATGACCGGGCGCTCGAGGCGAACCGTCACGGGTGTCCGCGGGAGGCCGCCCAACAGCGCCGGCCGGCGACCCAGCTCGACGCGGAGATCCATGACGATCCGCTCGCGCTCGGGATCGATCGGCGGGTTGGTGACCTGGGCGAAGGCCTGGCGAAGATGATCGACAGCCCGCCGGTCAATCCGCGCGCGCCCCGGGGTCGGCGTGTCGTCGCCCATGCTCCAGAGCGGCTCGTGACTCTCGAGAGTCATGGTCTTGATGTCCAGCCGCATCCGCTCAGCGTCGAGGCCCGCGAGGTACCGGATCGGGGCGGACGTGAGCGCCGCGTGATCGAGATGCTTCGTCGGGGCTCGATCGACATGCGTCGGCCGCGGTGCCGCGTGAACCCGCAGGCGGCGGAGGAGGACGGACTTGGCCTCGGCATCCTCGAAGATCTTCTTGCGTCCCGGATCGACCAGCAGCAGCTCGCCCGGACCCAGCCGGCCGCGCGTGACGGTCTCCGCCGGGCTGATCGGAACCGCTCCGGCCTCGGACGCGACTGCGACGAGGCCATCCCGGGTCGTCGCATATGCCGCCGGGCGCAGCCCGTTACGGTCGACGAGCGCACCGACACGCTTTCCGTCGGCGAACACGATCGCGGCCGGGCCATCCCACGGGGCGAGGAATCCGGCCGTCCGCCGCCGCAGCGCGCCGACCAGCGGATGGGGAACCCGGCGAAGTGCAGGGGCTTCGGGGATCGCTGCGAGCAGGGCCATCGAGAGGTCCCAGCCCGACATGACCAGGAGGTCCATGGCCTCGTCGAGCGACAGCGAATCGGAGCCGTCCGGCGAGAGGAGAGGTCCGGCGTCGAGCGCTTCCCGCATCCGCCCGTTCTCGTCCGGGTCGGCAGCCCGGCCACGGACCTGCTCGCGATTGCCGCGGACCGTATTGATCTCGCCGTTGTGGCCGAGCCACCGGAATGGCTGCGCCAGCCGCCAGACCGGATGGGTGTTCGTCGCGTAGCGCTGGTGGAAGAGCGCGTAGCTCACGTCGAGGTTCGCCGCGAGGTCGGGGAAGAGGCGCGCGAGGCGGCCACCGGTGACGAGGCCCTTGTAGACGATCGTGCGGGCTGACGCCGACGGGATGGCGAAATCGTCGAGACCGGCTGCACGAGCCGCGGTCTCGGCGCGGCGGCGGGCAAGGATCAGGCGGCGCTCGAACTCAGAATCGGCCGCCGATTCGGCCGTGGATGTGTTCCGGCGGGTGCCCGGCCCCGCCCCCAGGTCGGACGGCCGGGCCACGATCGCCTGGGCGAACGCGGGTGCCGACTCGGCTGCTGACCGGCCGAGGGCCGAACGGTCAGCTGGGACCGTCCGCCAAGCGGCGATCGAGAGCCCCTCAGCGGCGAGTGCCGCCGCCACGATGTCGCGGCCGCGCTGATTGCGAACTCGCCCGCGCGGGAGGAACAGCTGGACGACGCCTGGACGTCCGCTCGAAGACGCGATCGCGCCGGCGCCGATCTGCTCCAGGACCCCAGCCTCCAGGGGCAGCGACATCCCTGCGCCATCGCTCGACTCCCCGTCGGAGCCGAACGCTCCGCGATGACCCAGTGCCGCGAGGCCGGCGACGGCAAGCGGCAGGACGCGCCCGCGCGAGCGGCCACCGGCGTCGGCGACGAAACCGATGCCGCACGCGTCGTGCTCGTGGCTCGGGTCGTAGAGCGGACTCTCGGGTGAACGCAAGGCCATTGGCGATAGTTCCACCGGTAGTGATGGAGGCGGGTCCGCCAGGGGACGATCCCGGCGGACCCGTTACGACAGGCGCTGACTTGATGGTGGTCGGTCGTCGCCGGACGCTGGGTCGGAGCCTCTCCGGGGACTCTCCGCAAGTGTCGAAGGCAGGCGCCTCGTGGTCGTGCCCGCGCGAGAGGCGGAAACGATGCGTTTCGGTACCGCGAAAGGGCACGAAACGGCCAATCGTTGCGGCTGCGCGGCAGTCTGTCGGCGCCGGCAGGACGCATCCGGTCGCCGGTAGCGCGCATCGCGCGTACGATCGACGACGTGCGCGCACTCGTTCTCGACCGGCCGGGACCTGTTGATTCAGGGCCGCTCAAGCTCCTCGAACTGCCCGATCCCGCTCCAGCGCCCGGCGAGCTGCTGCTGAGAGTCGCCGCCTGCGCGGTGTGTCGGACCGACCTGCAGATCGTGAGTGGCGACCTAAAAGCCCGGCGGCTTCCGATCGTGCCCGGCCACCAGGCCGCGGGCATCGTCGAGACCGTTGGAGCCGCGGTCGAGGGTTGGGCAATCGGTGACCGTGCCGGCGTGACGTGGCTGGCCGGCTTCGGCGGCACCTGCGAGTCCTGCAAATCGGCCCGCGAGAACCTCTGTCGCGCCGCGACCTTCACGGGCTGGGACCGGGACGGCGGCTACGCAGAGCAGATGACCGTCCGCGCCGACGTCGCCGTGCGGCTCCCAGCGACGATGGACGATCTCGCGACAGCGCCACTCCTGTGCGGCGGCGTCATCGGCTATCGCGCGCTGCGGCTCAGCGGGATCGAGCGCGGCGGCGGCCTGGGCCTGTACGGGTTCGGTGCGTCGGCCCTCCAGACGATCCAGGTCGCCCGATATTGGGGCTGCGACGTCCACGTGGCTTCGCGCTCAAAAGCCGATCTCGACCGAGCGGTCGAGTTCGGGGCGTCGTCGGTGGGTGGCTACGACGAACCGCCGCCGCGGCGGCTCGATGCCGCCATCACGTTCGCGCCTGTGGGGTCAGTCGTCATCGCCG
>DATCPH010000036.1:0-2059 GCA_036570185.1 Candidatus Limnocylindrales bacterium
GGCCCGATCGGCCCGAAGGGCTCGTTGCTGAACAGCGCCCGGTGGAGGTTCGCCTTCGAGAACTCGGTGACCTCCGGCGAGCCGATCCCGGATGCGCCGTTCGAGTAGAAGCTGATCACGTTGCCCCATCGCGATGCTGCCAAGTGGAGCGTCGTCAGGTCGCTGTAGCCGCAGAGCGCCTTCGGATTGGCGGCGAACACCCCTTCGTCCAGGAGCGGGATCAGCCGCGGGGTGCCGTAGCCACCCTGGAGACAGACGACCGCCCTGATCTCGGGGTCGGCGAGGATCGCGTGAAGGTCGGCGGCGCGGTCCTCGTCGCGGCCGGCCATGTAGCCATGGCGGTCATTGACGTGGGTCCCGAGCTTGACCTTGAGCCCCCAGGCCTCGAGGCCGGCGATCCCCCGGAGGATCTCACTCCGGTTCTCCCAGCTGCTGGCGGGGGCGACGATCCCGACCGTGTCGCCCTCGCGGAGGCGCGCGGGCTTGCGGGGGGCGTCGGATGCGTTGCTCATCGAGACCTCATACGAGGAAGCTGGTCACGGGGTTCGTTTCGAGGAGGATCGGGCGGTCGATCCGGAAGCGTTCGATCTCGCCGGCCGACACGGTCGCCCCGTCGACGACGAGCTCGGATAGGACCCGGCCAAGGACCGAGGCGAACTTGAAGGCGTGCGCGGCGCCGAGTGCGACGATGACGTTCGGCTGGTCGGGCAGCCGGTCGACGACGAAGTCGCGATCCGGGGTCAGCGTGTAGAGGCAGGTCTTCGTCAGGATCTCCGGCCCAAGGTGCCCCGGCAGGTGGCAGGCCAGGAAGTCCGTCAGCCGGGCAAACCCGATCTCGTCCTTCTCGAACGTGCGGGTGGCAGGCGTGACCTCGCCGCCACCGACGTCCTCGGCCGCCTTCGGGCCCGCCTCGCCGTAGGTCGGGAAGCCATAGAAGGATGGATCGTCCATCCAGATCCAGATCGGGAAGCGGTCCGGGGCGAACGCGGCGGGATCGAGCGGCTCGAAATAGCTGACCTGGGCCTGGATGATCGTCAGCGGCAGATGACGGTCGAACGACGCCAGAAGCTCGTTCGTCCACGCGTCGGCCGCCAGGACGACATGGCCCGCACGATGGACGGTGCCGTCGGCGAGATGAACCTCGACCTCGCCGCCGGCGTCCCGCAGCCGCGTCACCGGGGAGTGCTCGAGCAGCGTCGCGCCGTGAGCGCGGGCGAGTCGCTGGTGAGCGGCGTTTGCCCGGTTCGGGTCGGCGATACCGGCGTCGGCCTGGTAGAGGCCGTGATGCTCGTCGCCGAGCCGCCACTGCGGCCAGCGCCGGACGATCTCCGGCCCGCCGAGGTGCTCGAACGGCACGCCTTCCGCGGTCATCGCCGCCGTGTAGTCGCTGAGCGGGATCGCCGCCACGAGCGGAGCGACATCCAGGCCGCCAGTCCTCGTCACGATCTTCGTCCCGCTCTCGGCTTCCACCTCGGCCCATGTCGCAAATGCCCTCCGCGCGAGCCGGACGTATTCGGGCCGGTGGTAGGAGAGGCGGATGATCCGGCTGTGGTCCTGGCCGGCGCCGCGGCTGTGGCCGAGCTCGAACTGCTCCAGGCCGAGGACCCGGTCGCCGAGCCTGCGGCTCAGCCAGTAGGCCGCACCGGACCCGATGGCGCCGAGCCCGACGACGATCGCGTCCCAATCGTTTCGCACGGACGGATCGTAGCGAGCATCCCGGCGGATGGGCCATCCGTCGCGCAAGCCGCGCGGGTGAACGCGTTGACGCCGACGCGGTCGTGCGCCATCGTGTGCGCATGAACGTGCGCACAAACCTGCTGCTTCCGAAAGAGCTCGTCGACGAGGTCGATCATTTCGCCGGCGAGCGCGGCCGCAGCCGCTACGTGGCCGAGGCGCTTCGAGCGCGGCTGAAGCGCGACCGGCTCAAGGAAGTCATCGAGCGAACGGCTGGGGTCTGGTCCGCTGAGGATTATCCGGAGTTCGCGACGTCCGAGAAGGTCGTCAAGTGGGTCCGCGCCAGACGGGCAGAGACGACTGACCCGGGTCCGGAGGCCTGATG
>DATCPH010000037.1:0-12448 GCA_036570185.1 Candidatus Limnocylindrales bacterium
GCCACGGGTCGCCGGCGACGCGGCAGCGGCGGGGGCGGCTGGTGCGGAGGTAGCGTTCGGTCGGATCGATGCGCTTCGGCGCTGGCTGGCGACCCACACAGCAGAGCGCCCTTCGATATCGGTCGTCGCCGGCGCCGAACACCAGGCCCTGGCGCTCGAGGTCGCCCGGCGCTCGGTGACCCAGGTTTTCGACCGCACGGGACTGCTCCCGCTTCGGCCGCATCCGGACCGCCGAGTGGTTGTCGTGGTCCCCAGGCCCGCCGACTTGACGCCAGCCGATACGTCCTCCTCCGTTGCGATCGAGCTCGGCGCGGCTCTCCAAGGGGCTGGCATCGCCGTCGATGAGATTCGCGTCTCAATCGACCCCGATCCCGGCGGGATCGCGGGTGCCGCCGAGCGCATACGCGGGGCTTCGATCGCCATCGTTGGCACGATCAACGCCCGACTCCATCGCGGCCAGGCCGCGATTGCCGAGGCTTGCCACGCGGCTGGTGTTCCAACGATCGTCGTAGCACTGCGCATGCCCGACGACATCGAGGTGGTGCAGAGCGCGGGTGCATATCTGTGCACGTATAGCATTCAGCCGCCGTCTGTGACCGCCCTCGTCGAAGTCCTGACAGGCAGGCTCCAGGCAACAGGCCAGCTGCCCATCCGGATGGCGATTCCAGGTTGAGCGCTCGAGGGATTTGATACATCGACGGCGGGTAGGGCAACCAGAGGCGCTGAATCGGGGAATCGCCACGCTCAAGCCGGCGCACCCGCTGCCGACGTCCGGTTTCTGATAGCCGATCACCATGCGGTCGCTCGACACCGCGATCGTCGCTCGTCAGAGGCGCTTGATCGGGGCGCGGAGTCCCGTTCCTGACTGGCGATCACCAGGCGGTCACCTGGCAGGAATCGGCTGACTAGCGGCCGCCTGAAGATCGAATGGCGGAAACCCGGCCCGCGAGCGCGCAGCCGGACTGCAGCTTTTGGTAGTAGCGGGCCGCGGCCGAAACCGACCGAGCGGGGTCGCGCCACGCGGGCACTCGCGTTGACACTCCGAGTGCCGGACTGCTACGATCCGTCCAACGACGTTAGCACTCTGCCAGTGAGAGTGCTAACCATCCCAGGAGAAGCCAGATGGCGCGACGGATTCGCCGCACCACGGGCCCGCTGGACCTTCGCTCCCAGGCGACCCTCCGGGCCATCATCGAGGAATACATCGCGACGGCCAGTCCGGTTGGTTCGCAGGCTCTCGTCGAGCGCTACCGGCTCGGCGTGTCGAGCGCGACTGTCCGCAACATCCTGGCCGAGCTCGAGGCGGCCGGCCTCCTGATGCACCCCCATACCTCCGCGGGGCGCGTCCCGACCGACGCCGGTTACCGCTACTACATCGAGTCCATCGCCGACAGCGTGCCGCTGCCGGCCGTTGAGCAGCTCATGATCCGGCACCAGTTCGGCCAGGTCGAATTCGCCAGCGAGCACTGGTTCCGGCTGGCCGCGACGACCCTCGCCACGATGACCCGCGCCGCCGGTCTGGCGACGCCGGCCAAGCCCGCGGCCGCGCACGTCCGCCGGATCGATCTCGTCGGCATCAACGAACGGCTGGCGAGCCTCATCCTGGTCCTGCAGGAAGGCGCGATCCGGCAGATCCTCATCAACCTGACTGAGCCGACCGGCCCGTCAAGGCTCGCCGCAGTCGCAGCCCTCCTCAACGAACGGCTTCACGGCCGCACGGCCGACTCGGCCGCAGCCTCGATCAAGGCCATCCACGGCGAGGCGCCCGACGTCGAATTCGCTCGACGTGTCGGTGAGCGCCTGGTCCGCGCGCTTCGCGACTACGACGCCGCAGCCGTCGAGGAGGTCTTCAGCGACGGTCTCCTCAACGTCATGGACGCCCCGGAATTCGCTCACGGCGACAAGCTTCGGCGGGTCTTCTCGGCGCTCGAGAACCGTGCCTACCTCGGCACGCTCCTCGGCAGTGTCGCGGAGGCGGGTGAGGTTCGGGTCTTCATCGGCCACGAGAACGCGCCGATCGAGATGCGCGAGGTATCCCTCGTCCTGGCTCCCTATGGTCGACCCGGTCGGGCAGTCGGCGTCGTCGGCGTCATGGGCCCCACCCGGATGGCCTATCCGCAGGCGATCGGCACGGTCCGCTTCGTGAGCGGGCTCATGAACGAGCTGGTCGATCACCTCTACTCCTGAGCTGCGGGGATCGCATGACCCATCCGCGACACCCACGCCAACGACCAACTGAAGATCGAAGGACCCAGATGACTCCCCACCGCACCCGAGCCCAGGAGCGGGCCGACGAGATCGACGTCTCGCCGACAAAGCTCCTGGCGGAGATCGACCGTTTGACTGGCGAGCTCCAGGCCGCCCGAAAGAGCGCCGACGAGTACCTCAACGCGCTCCAGCGCGAGCGGGCCGAATTCCTCAACTACAAGCGTCGGGTCGCCGACGAGCGGCAGGCCATGCTCGGCCTCGCCGCCGAGAGCCTCCTCTCGAAGGTCCTCGCCCTGGCCGACGACTTCGACCGGGCGATCGAATCCCGGCCGGAAAGTGTCGGGAATGATTCCTGGGTCGAGGGCATCGTGGCCATCGATCGCAAGCTCCGCCAGCTTCTCGAGAGCGAGGGCGTGACGGCGATCGAGGCCGAGCCCGGCCAGCCGTTCAACCCGCGCCTGCACGACGCGATCGTGAACGTGCCCGGCACGGGCCGCCGCGAGGGCGAGATCGTCGACGAGATCCGCCGCGGCTACCGCCTGCGAGACCGAGTCCTTCGGCCGGCACTCGTCGCCGTCGCCGAGGGCGATCCAGCTGCTGGCGGCGCCGGCAGTAGCGGCGCCCGCGATCGGTCGGGCCACGGGGGACCCCCCGCGCCCAATCTCGAAGACACATCGAACCCCGAACACCGCATCAACTGACAGGAGTCATAGCAAATCATGGGAAAGATCATCGGCATCGACCTCGGAACCACGAACTCGGTCGTGGCGGTCATGGAGGGCGGCGAGCCCACGGTCATCGCCTCGGCTGAAGGCGGGCGGACAGTCCCGTCGGTCGTGGCCTTCACCAAGACCGGCGAGCGCCTCGTCGGCCAGCTGGCCAAGCGCCAGGCGGTTACCAATCCCGGCAACACCGTCTTCTCGATCAAGCGCTTCATGGGCCGTCGCTGGGACGACCCGGAGGTCCAGCGCAGCAAGAACCTCGTGCCGTACACGGTCGTGAAGGACGAGAAGAGCGACGGCATCCGCGTCAAGCTCGCCGACGGCAAGACGTACACGCCGCCCGAGATCAGCGCGATGATCCTGCAGAAGCTGCGGACCGACGCCGAGTCGTACCTGGGCGAGAAGATCACCGAGGCGGTCATCACCGTCCCGGCCTATTTCGACGACACGCAGCGCCAGGCGACGAAGGACGCCGGCCGGATCGCCGGCCTCGACGTCAAGCGAATCATCAACGAGCCGACCGCGTCTGCGCTGGCCTACGGCCTCGACCGAAAGCACGACGAGAAGATCGCCGTGTACGACCTCGGCGGCGGCACGTTCGACATCAGCATCCTCGAGCTCGGCGAGGGCGTCTTCGAGGTCAAGGCCACCAACGGCGACACGCACCTGGGCGGCGACGACTTCGACCAGCGCGTCATCGACTGGCTCCTGGCCGAGTTCCGCAAGGACCAGGGCATCGACCTTTCGAAGGACGCCCAAGCCCTGCAGCGCCTCAAGGAGGCAGCTGAGAAGGCAAAGATCGAGCTGTCGTCGACGGCTTCGACCGAGATCAACCTGCCCTACATCACGGCCGACGCCGCGGGACCCAAGCATCTCGTCGTGACGCTTTCCCGGGCCAAGCTCGAGAGCCTCGTCGGCGACCTGATCGAGAAGACCAAGGGTCCGGTCGTCGCCGCCCTCAAGGACGCCGGCCTCAAGGCGTCCGAGATCGACGAGGTCATCCTCGTCGGCGGCATGACCCGCATGCCCGCGGTTCAGGAGGCCGTGAAGGCGCTGTTCGGGGGCAAGGAGCCCCACAAGGGTGTCAACCCCGACGAGGTCGTGGCCGTCGGAGCAGCGATCCAGGCCGGCGTCCTGGCCGGCGACGTGAAGGACGTCCTGCTCCTCGACGTCACCCCGTTGTCGCTGGGGATCGAGACGCTCGGCGGCGTCATGTCGCGGCTCATCGATCGCAACACCACGATCCCAACGAGCAAGTCGCAGGTCTTCTCGACGGCCGCCGACAACCAGAACCAGGTCGAGATCCACATCCTCCAGGGCGAGCGCGAGTTCGCCGCCGACAACAAGACCCTCGGTACGTTCATCCTCGATGGGATCCCGCCCGCGCCACGTGGCGTGCCCCAGATCGAGGTGACCTTCGACATCGATGCCAACGGCATCCTCGACGTCAAGGCCAAGGACCGGGCGACCGCCAAGGAGAAGCAGGTCCGGATCACCGCCTCGTCGATGCTGTCCAAGGACGACGTCGACAAAATGGTCCGCGAGGCCCAGGAACATGCCGAGGAGGACCGCCAGCGCCGCGAGGAAGTCGAGACTCGGAACCAGGCCGAAGCGCTCACGTTCCAGGCCGAACGGACCATCGCCGACCTCGGCGACAAGGTTCCGTCCGAGGACAAGGTCGAAGTCGAGAACAAGGTCGCCTCGCTGCGCGAGGCGCTCAAGGGCTCCGACCTCGATCTGGTTCGCAGCGGCGCGACCTCCCTGGCTGAGACGCTGCAGCGGATCTCGACTGCCGCCTATGCGGCTGCCGGCGCGGCTGCCGATGGGTCGGGTGGTGACGGCGGGCCGGGTGGCTTTGGTGGCGCCGGTGACGGCTCGACCGGCGACGGCTCCGAGGGCCCAACCGAAGGCACCGCCGGTGGCACCGGCGAGTCCGAAGGCGAGGAAACCGTCGAGGGCGAGTTCAAGGAGGTCTGAGCGCCTCCCTCGGGCGCGGCGCGCGGTCGCGGGCTCGGGGCGCCAGGGTCCGGCAACGCCTCCCCCCCCCGCAGTTTCCGCCAGTCGATTTTCAGGCGGTCGTTAGGCAGTGAGTTCTAGCCAGGCGACCGCCCGATGATCGTCTGTCAGGAACGATGCTCTGTGCCCTGATCGGCTCCCCTGGCGGGGCGGCGAATCCGCTGTCGAGTGATCGTATGAAGATCGCCTGTCAGGAACCACAGGCCTGACAGGGGCGCCGACGGGTCCGGGCGGTGAAGCCACTGCCGGCTCCGGCGAGAGCGGTCCGGGAACGTGGTCCCGAAGGTCAGCTCGTGCTGCTCGACACGCCGGCGCGAGGTTCGGTCGTCGCGGATCACTAGCAGGCGGCCAACGCGGGTGGCGCTCCAACCGCGTTCGCGGGCGATCTTGGGCGCCAGTCTTACCTTCCGGTCAAGCGTGACCAGTCTTGCCTGTACGTCCGGGACAGTCGACTTGATTTCGATCACCAGGAGAACTTGAGCGCGAGGGTGAAACGCCAGGATGTCGATGGAGCCTCGCTCGCCGAAGATGCTGAACGAAACCTCGGTGGCGACGAGCCATCCATCGGATTGAAGGATGCCGACCACTTGCTCGACGAGGGCGGCGTGATCGGCGTCCAGCAGGCGGTCGAGGCCCTCGCCGCGCCATTCGAGCCGGCAGAGCAGCCTCGCGCCCAGCGGGGCGACAACACGATCGAGGTTTGCGACCGTTACTCGATCCCCTTGGCCCTGCTCCACGCGGCCTACGACACTGCGTGAAACCCGCGCGGCCGAGGCGAGGTCCTCCTGGCGCCAGCCTTTGCGGCGACGGAGCGCACGCACCTGACGCCCAATTCGCACCGAGTCCACCGGGCGAGGATGAACGACGACACTCAACTGGGGCTTATCTGCCCTGGCAACCGCTCGTGAGAAAGGCGCCTCTCGGCTCCGGTCGCTCGAGGGCCGGCTCGCGGATCGGCGCGCTACCATGCCCGAATGCCCGACTCCCCGGTCCCTGAGACCCCGCTGATCCGCGCGCGCGGATTGACGAAGCGGTTCGATAGCTTCACCGCCGTGGACGCGATCGATTTCGACGTTGCGCCGGGCGAAGCGTTCGGTTTTCTCGGGCCCAACGGCGCCGGCAAGACATCGACGATGCGGATGATCGGGTGCACCTCGCCGATCAGCGATGGGACCCTCTCGGTGCTCGGCATGGACCCCCGCCGAGACGGGCCCGCGATCCGGGCGCGGCTCGGGGTCGTGCCCCAGCAGGACACGCTCGACAACGAGCTCTCGGTCAGCGAGAACCTCCAGATCTACGGCCGCTACTTCGGCCTGTCGCGAGCCGAGTGCCGTCGACGCGCCGACGAGCTGCTGGAGTTCGCCCAGCTCACCGATCGGCGCAAGGACCGGGTCGAGCTCCTGTCCGGAGGCATGAAGCGGCGCTTGACGATCGCCCGCGCCCTGATCAACGAACCTGAGCTCATGCTCCTCGACGAGCCGACCACGGGCCTCGATCCCCAGGCACGCCACCTCCTCTGGGACCGCCTCTACCGCCTCAAGCAGCGTGGCGTGACGCTGGTCCTCACGACCCATTACATGGACGAGGCCGAGCAACTGTGCGACCGGCTCGTCGTCATGGACAAGGCCAGGATCGTGGCGGAGGGCTCGCCGCGGAGCCTCATCGAGGAGTACTCGACGCGCGATGTGACCGAACTTCGCTTCCCGGCGGGCGCCATGGACGAGCTCGATGGCCAGCTCGAGCGCTCGTTGGCGGGCCTCGCCGAGCGGATCGAGCGTCTCCCCGATCGGGTGCTCCTCTATGCCGACGATGGCGAGGCCGTCTCGGAGGCTGCCCACCAACGCGGCCTCCGGCCGGAAACGGTCCTCGTCCGCCGCTCGACCCTCGAGGACGTCTTCCTGCGGCTGACCGGCCGTTCCCTGATCGAGTAGCGGGGGAGCGGAAGGGATGGCGGCGACAGCTCCGGCCAGCCCGGCCGGCCCGGCCATTGGGACGAATGCCTGGGCGACGATCAGCCGCGTCTTCGAGCATCGAGCCCTCCAGTACCGGCGAACCTTCCGGGCATCGGTCTTCGGCTCGTTCGTCACGCCGCTGTTCTTCCTCGGCTCGATCGGTCTCGGGCTCGGCGGGTATGTCGATCGATCGAGCGGAAGCGCCGCCCTGGGCGGGCTGACGTATTTGCAGTTCCTCGCACCCGGCCTGCTGGCCGCCACCGTCATGCAGACCGCCGCGTTCGAGGGGATGTTCCCGGTCATGGGCGGACTCGTGTGGAACCGCGTCTTCCACGCGATGTTCGCGACCCCGATCAGCGGCCGCGACATCGCCCTCGGGAACCTGGCCTGGGTCGCCGTCCGCCTGACACTGGTTGCCGGCGTCTTCACGGCGGTGGTCGTCCTCCTGGGTGCGGCCGAGTCGCCGCTGATTGTCCTCGCGGTTCCGACCGCGGTGCTGACCGGAATGGCCTTCGCGGCACCGATCGCCGCTTTTGCGGCGACCCAGCGGAACCCCGAGGGCTTCAACGCGATCTGGCGGTTCGGGATCACGCCCCTGTTCCTGTTCTCCGGAACGTTCTTCCCGATCGAAAGCCTGCCCAGCCTGATTCAGCCGGTGGCATGGCTTTCGCCGCTCTATCACGGCGTCGCCCTGGCGCGCGGCCTTGCCACGGGCACCGCGTTCGGAAATCCGCTCGTCGCGCTCGTTCACGTGGCGGTCCTGTCCGCCATCACCATTGCCGGCTCGGTCGCGTTCGTCAGGACCGCCGAACGGCGGCTGCTCCAGGGGTGACCTCGATGCCGTCATGACCGGCCTCGCCCGCGTCGCGCCGCGGTTCTCGTTTGGGAGTCGCCGCGCCCTGCACGTGATCGAGCGGAACGTGGCCGTCTACCGCCAGACGTGGCTCGTCCTACTGTCGGGATTCTTCGAGCCGCTCTTCTACCTGGTGGGGATCGGGTTCGGCCTGGGGCGTCTGGTGGGCGCCATCCAGGGGCCCGGTGGGCAGCCCATTCCCTACCAGCTCTTCATCGCACCCGCCCTCCTCGCGAGCTCATCGATGAACGGCGCGATCGCCGAGAGCACGTTCAACTTCTTCTTCAAGCTCAACTACAATAAGACGTTCGAATCGATCCTGGCGACACCGGTCTCGGCCGCCGACGTCGTCCTCGGTGAGCTGGGCTGGGCCCTCATCCGGGGCGGTCTCTACGCCCTCGGCTTCCTGGCAGTCATGGTCGTGCTGGGCCTCGCGATCTCGCCCTGGGTCGTGCTCACGCTGCCCGCGGCGCTGCTCCTGGGATTCGCCTTTGCGTCGGTCGGGATGGCGGCCACGTCATTCATGCGCACGTGGCAGGACTTCGACCTGATCCAGCTCGTGGTTCTGCCGCTCTTCCTCTTCTCGGGCACGTTCTACCCGATCGAGACCTACCCTGAAGCGCTCCGCGTGGTCGTGCAGCTCACGCCGCTCTACCAGGGCGTCGACCTTCTCCGCGCGCTCACGGTCGGCGCGATCTCACCGGTCCTGCTCGTTCACGTCGTCTACCTGGTCGTGATGGGCCTGGCTGGCTTGGCCGTTGTCCGGCGACGGGTCGATCGGTTGCTTCTCAAATAGCAAGGCCGGTGCCAGGGCCGGTGGCGACGGGGATTCGGTGGCTTGTTGCTGCCCTGCTGGTGGCGATCAACGTGGTGCCCAGCGTCGGCAGTGTGGCGGCACGCGTGGCCCCGCCAGGACCGGCGGGTGGGCCAAGAATCGGCGCTCAGGCCGGCGACGGCGCGATCGACCTGACCGCCGTTCTTCACGACTCCCGGGACCCGCTCTATCGAACGCCGGGCGGAGCCGTCACGGCGGGAACGTCGGTGACGATCCGGCTCCAGGCGCGGCACGACGACCTGACCGGCGTCCACCTGCTCCTGAGCGACTCGAGCGCTGCCGCTGCCAACCGATCGGTCGCCATGAGCGTGGCCGCGTCGGGTGTGCGATGCGCGACGGCCCCGCCGGACGGCGTCGCCGGCGCGTCGTCCAGCGGTTTCGCCGGCGCGCCCGTCGCTTCGGGCGCGGCCACTTCTGGCTCGGGGTCCTGCGACCTGTGGGAAGCGACCGTGCCCACCTCCGCACTGGCGACGATCGGTTATCGCTTTGAGCTCGATGATGGCGGCCAGACGGCCAATTACGCCGATGGCCCGCTGCTCGATGGCGGCATCGGCATCGCATCAGCCTCCGATTCGAGGCTCGATTATGTAATCACGGCCTACGACCCAGCCTTCGCCGCCATCCCGTGGCTTCGCGACGCGGTCGTCTACGAGATTGTGCCGGACCGCTTCGCGAATGGCGACCCCTACAACGACGCATCGGACGCGGAGCTGCGCTACGGCTATCCGCCGGTGACCAATGACCAGGTCCACCTGTTCAAGTGGTCGCAGAAGCCCGAGATCCCCGGGACGGGCCGCGACTACTTCGGCGGCGATCTGGCCGGCATCAGGGCCCACCTTCAGAGCCTCCACGACATGGGCGTGACGGCCCTCTACCTCGACCCGATCTTCACGTCGGCGTCCAATCACGGCTATGACACTCGCGATTTCTACCGCGTCGATCCACGGTTCGGCTCGGCGATCGACTGGAGCCTCCTGGTGACAGCGGCCCAGGGACTCGGGATGCGGATCATCCTCGACGGCGTCTTCGACTACATCAGCTCGGACAGCCCGTATTTCGATCGGTACTCGCATTTCAGCGCGCTCGGAGCGTGCGAATCGGTCGACTCGCCCTATCGCAGCTGGTTCGTCTTCACGCCCCAGGCCAATGGGCCATGCGCCGGCCCTGCCGGCCCCCAGACGATGAGCTACGCGTCCTGGTTGAACATCGACTCCCTGCCGATCCTGCAGAAAGGCGAGGCGGGGGTCCGGGACCTCATCTACGGCGCCAAAAACGCCGTCGCCCAAACATGGCTTCGCAACGGCGCCAGCGGATGGCGTCTCGACACGATGTCAGACGCCTCCTTCCCCGACGGGTTCTGGCAATCGTTCCGGACCGCCGCGAAAACGATTGCGCCGGACGCCCCCATCGTCGGCGACCTCACCCAGAAAGCCGATGCGCTGCCGTTCCTGCGTGGCGACACCGCGGACACGTTCATGAACTACCGATTCCGAAACGCGGTGGTCGGGTATCTCGGGACCATCGACGCGAAAGGGTTCTCCGACGACGGACAGGGCAATCAGGCGGCCGACCTGTTCGCGTCCAAGCTGCTCTCGATCTACGAGGACTACCCAGCGGCGGCGACCCAGATGGCGTTCAACCTGCTCGACTCGCACGATACCGAGCGGGTCCTCTGGTCGCTGGCGCCGGGCAGCACGAAGGAAACCGCCGCGGGCCTGGCCGCCGCCAAGGCGAGGCTCCGTCTTGCGGCGCTGATCCAGGCGGCGATGCCCGGCGCGCCCACGATCTATTACGGCGACGAGGTGGGTGTCACCGGGGGGCCCGACACCGACAACCGCCGAACGTACCCCGCGAGCGGCGGCGATGTGGACCTGCGGGCCTGGTACGCAACGATCCTGGCAGCCCGCGCGGCGAACCCGGTCCTCCGCCAGGGCGACGTTCGCCTGCTCGCCACCGATACCAGCTCCAGGGCCGTTGCCTTCGGTCGGAGCATGCCGGGATCGATCGCGATCGTCGCCACCAATCCCGACCCAACAGCGGCGGTCACGTTGCGGATTCCGATGAGTCAGGCGGGGGTCGGCGGCGCGCCACTCCGTGACGGGGTCCGATTCGTCGACGCCCTGGCGCGACCTCCCGCCCTTGTCAGGGTGATCACCACCGACAGCGGCGTGCTGACCGTGACGCTGCCGGCGCTCGGCGCGGCCCTGCTGGTCACGTCGCCGGGTCAGAGCTTCGACGGCCCCGGGCCGGCACTTGGGGTCACGGCAAGCGCGGCCGCCGATGGGTCGGTCGCGGTCTCGTGGGCGGCGGTCCCCGACGCCGTGTCCTATGGGGTCTGGCGTTCGCCGGTCGCCGGTGGAGGCTATGTCCTCGTCGGCAGTTCCACGGGCACCTCGACCAACCTTGCGGCGCCAAGCCCCGGCCAGCCGACCCACGTCGTGGTCCGGGCGATCGACAGCGCCGGAAATGTCGGTCCGCCTTCCCGAGATGTCGCGATTGCCGCGCCAGCGGCCTCGGCGAGACCTCGCGGCGGGGGCAACGGCGGTGCGCAGCAGACCCCGACGCAGCCGCGATCGCGTGGCAGCAGCCTCACGGCCTTGCTCGCGGTCGTGCTCGGAATCGGGCTCATCGTCTTCGCCCAGATCTTCGCTGCCCGGCGCAGACGACGGTGACCAACGGCGCGACAACGCTGACCAGACAACGCCACGGCCAGCATTAGTTGCCTGCCTACGCGCCGATCAGGGCCACTCGAAAAAGGAATCACTCTGGCTCGATCTTCACGCCAGCCGGCCCAACTCGTCGGTTGACAGTCAATCGTCAAACCACCCTTGCTGCCGTGACCGCCGAACTGGTCGCCTGCCGGCGCTGCCCGCGGCTGGTCGAATGGCGCGAACGGGTCGCGCGGGAGAAGGTCGCCCGCCACCGGGAAGAGACGTACTGGGGCCGGCCGTTACCTGGTTTCGGTGATCCCGAGGCGCGCATCCTGATCGTCGGGCTCGCGCCGGCGGCGCACGGCGGGAACCGCACCGGTCGGATCTTCACGGGTGACGCCTCGGGCGACTTCCTGTGGGCCGCCATGCACGTCGTCGGACTGGCCGACCGGCCGACGAGCCGCCGCGCCGAGGACGGCCTGACCCTGGCTGGCGCATATGTGACTGCAGCGGTTCGGTGCGCGCCGCCCGAGAACAAGCCGACCGTCGAGGAACGCGACAACTGCGCGCCCTACCTGGTTCGGGAACTGGCGGCCCTCGACCGGGTCCGGGTCATCGTGCCGTTGGGTCGTTTCGGCTGGGACGCCGCCCTTCGGACCGCGGCAGCGTTGGGCCACCGGATTCCTTCGCCGCGACCGGCGTTCGGGCATGGCGCCGAGGCCCCGATCGGCCCCTACCGGTTCATCGGCTCGTTCCACCCGAGCCAGCAGAACACCTTCACGGGCCGCCTGACGCCGCCGATGCTCATCGACGTCCTCCGGCGAGCTAAGGTCGCCGCGACGGCCTGAGGCTCAAACCGCCTGCTCGACCGCGCTCTCGTATCCTTGGGTGGATGGTCACCGAACGCGATTACTACGAACTTCTCGGCGTCGAGCGCGGCGCCTCCGACAGCCAGATCAAGCGCGCCTTCCGCCGGCTCGCCCAGCAGCACCACCCGGACGTATCGAGCGATCCGGCGGCGCAAGAGCGGTTCAAGGAGATCAACGAGGCCTACCAGGTCCTCTCGGACCCTGATCGTCGGCAGCGTTACGACATGTTCGGCCGCGCCGGCCTGGGTGGCCAGCCGGGCGCGGACTTCGGCCAGGGCTTCGCCGGCTTCTCGGACATCTTCGACGCCTTTTTCGGCGGCGCGACCGCGACCGGGGCCCGCC
>DATCPH010000038.1:0-2678 GCA_036570185.1 Candidatus Limnocylindrales bacterium
GAGCGTGCACATCAAGTCCGACCCAGCTACCTTCGTTCATCACCGGCGCCTCCCGTAATAGCGGCTCTACCGCCGGGCCAATCCCGACGGCAACCCGCGCCAACTTACGAGCGAGGCGCCGGGCACTCCATACGGTCTGGCGCATGCGACCATCTGCTTTCTCGCTGACACTGTTCGCAGAGAGCTTGCGAAACAAAGGAGGCCAGACCAGTGAGCGGATCGAAACGACTCATCGCGGCTGCCGCACTCGTCATCACCGCCAGTGGGTCATTCGTCGTCGGTCAGATGACAGGCCCACGTTCAGCCGAGGCATCGCCAACTCGCGCTTACACGCTCAGGATCGGCGACAAGGTTGCCGTCCCAGCCATCAATCAGGTATGCACGGTCTCCACGGAAGGGGGAGCGCCTGATCTGTTCTGCGCGCGGCCACGGAAGGCGCACCACCAAGTGACGATCTTTCGCGGCAGCATCCTTGCCTGGAAGGTCGGGAACCCCGATCGTCCAGCCTGGGTGGGCAAGCCCTAGCGAGGCGGTCGCTCAGGGAACATTCCCGAACACTGATCAGCTCCCGCTGCAGCCCCTTGCAGCCCCTTGCAGACGTTCGGCCGCTTCGAGCGTCGGACGAATCAAGAGTCCCGACCAGTACCTTCACGCCTTGGGGCTTGGCGGCGAAGTTCCTCGCCGGAAACTCCGCACGGCGACGCCACTAAGGCGCTCCCGCCGGTCTGGGGCCTCGGCGCCGGGCAGCGACTCGCTCCTTGCGTCCCGGTCTTTTTTTCGCAAGGGGAAGCTCCCTTTTTCTGCCGTTGCGTTGTGTTGCGTTTGAAGCGCGATTGGCGACTCCAAACCGTGGCATGGGGACAGGTCCGAATGTCCTTTTCTACTGCGGCGTTGTGCGGCGTCGGATCGCGGAAGGTCGTGAAGGGGAGGCGATTCCGTAGGGTTACCAGGTGGCCATGGCTACGAGGTACTACAGGTTCCGCCTGGACGGCCAGCTACACGGCCTCCTTCGGCGGACGGAGAACGGGACGCTGGAAGTCGACCGCGTCGGAGACGGCGAGTGGGTCGACGACCGCTCTATGCTCCGCTACTGGTACGACCCGGGCGATGCCGAACTCGTCGAGGTAGACCGGGCCGAGGCTCGGCGCGCCGCCGACGGTTACGGGGTCGAGCTCGACGCCCCCGCCGCCCGCGTCCAGGATCCCGCGACGGACCTGTCGCCGTGACGACCTGGGACGAGCTCCCGACGCTGGCCCGGCGCTCCTTCGAGGAGTACCTCCAGCGGTTCATGGCCGCGAATCCCGGATCGGCACCGGGGCGCACCAGGGATCCCGTGAGCGCCGAGGGCGGGGCCGCCTGGTTGGTCCACTTCACGGACGAGGCGAGCGGCACCCACTACTCGACGATGGTCTACCGCGACGGCTCGGTCGCCGAGGCGGTGCAGGTCACGTGATCGTCGAGCTGCACGACGACACCGGCAAGATCGGCGAGATCGCGCTCTCGGCCGCGGGGCGGGCGGTCGGACTCGACGACGTGGCCGTCGTCGTGAGGAGCCCCAGCCGCCTTTGGCGTGGGCTCCATCGCGATCGGGACGACGCCGCCGCGCGCGATCTTCGGCGGTTCGGTAGAAGTTCGTACCGCAGTGGGCCGATCGCCGGTTCAGGCGTCCGGGTCGCTTTTGGCGCCCAGGTCGCCGATGAGCTCCTGGATAGCGCGGTCGATGCGGTCGGTGTCGATCGTGACCTTCGCGTCGACGGGTTGCTCGGCGATTGAGGCGCCCGGCACACCGCGGCCCTCGCGCTCGACTCGGGCGGCCGTCGCGAAGGACGGAATCGCACGGATGACGAGCGCCAGGAGCTCAGCTAGGCCCAGATCTCGCAGCTCGGCCCGACCATCGGGGCCATCGAGGCGCGCATTCAGCTCACGGATGCTGGCCATCACGGCCGTCTGCGCCGCGGCCGCGTCGGCAGCCTGCCGCCGACCCATCTCGATGGCCTCCTCGAACATCGCCTCCCGTCTGCGCCGGTCGATCTCAGCGTCGAACGCGGCGGCGCGCTCGACCCAGGCATGTCGGCTGCGCCATCGTTCGATCAGACGGACGTGTCGGCCGTACTCGGACGCCACCCTGGACGCACTCCGCTCGCCAGGCATCAGGTCCCGGTAAATCAGGAAGGCACCATGGGCCTGCGGTGATTCGCTGAGCTGCTTCTCCGAGGGTGCAATCGAATCGGCCATAAACGCAAGGCTAGGGCTGCCCTCGGCGGTTATGACCTCGACCCGTCGCGGGGATGCGAGCCCCCCGACGCGGCCGAACGGCTTCAAGCGAAAGCACACTCGCGCATGGCAGTGTGTGCGCAGATCGTCGTCTTCCCAGTCGTCCTGTGGAACATGCGGCGGCTCAGAAGAGAGCGCAGCACACGCCCGGCGGGGCCGCCGCGGAGGGAGCGGCCTCTGGCGGCCGCCCGCTCGTGGCGTCGTGTCTAGCCCGTGCCGGAGAGACGCATGAGCGCGGCCGCGTAGTCGGCCGGGCTCATGTCCACGCGCGCGTCGGGGTGCTGCGCGCGGAGGTCGAAGAGTGTCGCGCTCGCCTGCGTCTCGGGCCCCGGCTCGTAGAGGTCGAAATGGGCGCTCAGCCCGGAGCCGTTCGGCCCGCCGGCCAGCGTCCAGAGGATCGGCTC
>DATCPH010000039.1:0-9086 GCA_036570185.1 Candidatus Limnocylindrales bacterium
GAACCGGCCAAGGAACAGGAGGTAGCCCTGCGGCTCACCGACGGCGAACGACGCCACGTCGATCCCGTGATGGATCGGGGGGAGGGCGCCTCGCGCCGGGAACGTCGCGACGCTCGCGGCGGAGACGGCGTGGTGGAACCAGGGGTAGGCATCCCAGATCGGCCGGGTCCGCGGCACGTACGGGTTGTGCATCGTCGACACGACCGGGGTGTCGGACGCCTCGGCCAGGACCATGCCCTCGATCCCGGCATGGTTGTGGACCACGTCGAAATCGCCACGACGCTCGGCCAGGAAGCATGCCTGGGCGTTCGCAAGCTGGAGGTACTCGGCATGGCTGAGACCGTCATCGGTCGCCTCGCCATACCGGACAGGTTCGGCGGTAACGCTGCGCAACCGCGCCTTCGTCAACGAATCGCCGGTCGCGAAGAGGGTCACATCGTGACCGCGTCGAACGAGCTCCTCGGTGAGCAGGTGAACGACGAGCTCGGTCCCGCCATATGTCCGCGGCGGGACGCGCTCGTAGGTTGGCGCGAGTTGGGCGATCCGCATGTGTCTCCCCTGTTGCGTGGGGCATTCTAGCGACCCTGCTACCCTCCGCCCTGATGGACGACCGACGCATCGAGCCGGCTCGGCGACGCACCGCCCCTCTGACCGACCCTGAACCGGAGACCCGCCGAATCGGCCCGGTCCCGGTGACGGTCACGGGCATCCTGGTCGTCGTTGCTCTGCTCGGATCGCTGGCGTACCTGGGCTACGCGGTCACCGTGCGCGACGCCTCACAGATCCCGCTCCTTGCGTCCGGCGCCGTGGTCCTCGGACTCGTCTTCGTCGCGGTCGCCGTTGTCGGCGCTCGAGCTGCGTGGCGGTCCAGCATCCGGGGCCGCGACGGACGCGCCTTCGCCCACGCCCTCGTCGGGGGTATCGCTTCGCTCGTTGCCGCGGCTTGTTTCGCCGGCGCGTTCATCCTCGCCACGCTGAGCCAGACGCCCACGTCGTAGCGGTTCGGAGTCTCAGCCGCGCCCCCCGATCCCGAGGCGTCCCGGCCGATCCGCGGAGCGCCTTTGCTACACTCGGCCGGCGCTCGCCCTCATCGTCTAGAGGCCTAGGACGCCACCCTTTCAAGGTGGAGATCAGGGGTTCGAATCCCCTTGGGGGCACACCCGCTGTCTTTTTTCGAAGAACGGGCGAGCGGGCGGTGTCCACTCGATCGCGTCGACCACTCGGTCTCGCACGACGATCCGCTCGACGACGATCCGGCAGAGTTCCTCCCGGCGGGCCGGTGAGGCTGCGGCGATCGCGTCGGGTAGCGCCAGGAGGCGTGCCCGGTAGGCATCGAACACCCTGATCCGGTCGTCGTCGGGCAACGCCGCGAGGGTGGCCCGGACCGCGTCGCGCTCCTTCAGGTAGTCGGCATCGCTGAGGTCGCCCCAGCCGTGCTGCTTTCGGAGCTGTTCGAGACGGGTCAAGAGTCGCTGTCGCTGGCGGCCGCTCACTGCGGACTCCGGGGTCTGGAGGCGCCGCCGCAGCTCGGTCCGGGCGCCGTCGATGACCGCGTCCGGCAGGACGGCGCCCGAAATTGTCCCCAGGACGGCCTCCTCCACGAGGTCGGCTGGACAACGGCGGGCCCGGCAGCCCAGCATCGGGCAGCGGTAGTAGCGGCGCTCGGTGCCGCGCTGGAGGTGGGCCTCGCCCCGCATCCGGGTCCCGCAGGAGCAGAAGATGAGGCCGCGAAGCGTGTAATAGCGGAAGGGCCGCGGCTTGTTGCCGATCCGCCGGCGGGCGGCGATGGCGGCCCTCGTCCGGCCGTACTGCGCCTCGGTCAGGATCGGCTCGTGGCGCCCGGGCCGTTCGTCCCGGCCCCGCTTCTCGACGACGAAGCCGAGGTAGACGCGGCCCCGGCGAACGATGTCCTTGACCGCCTCGCGGGTCCAGGCTCCCTCGTGGGGGACCCCCTCGATGTTCAGGAGCTCGGCGACCTCGGCGAGCGAGCGCTGGGCGAGCTCGTGCCACACCCGGCGGACGATCGCCGCCTCCTCGGGTACCACAACGAGCTGCCGAGGGTGGACGAGGCGGCCCGTATCGTCGCGGAGGCTGTGGTAGCCGAGTGGGTCGTGGCCCCGGTGACGGCCGTCCTCGAAGAGCCGCCGCTGGAGCCCCGTCATCCGCTCCGAGTCGAGGTCGCGCTGGAGTTGCGCGGCCAGGCAGAGCTGGCCAAAGAGGTAGCGCCCGGTCGCCCCGTCGAAGTGGGCACCGGGCATGTTGGCCACCAGGAGTGGCACCTGACGGCGCTCGAGCTCGTGGTGGAGATTGAGCATCAACCGCGCATTGCGGGCCAGGCGCGACAGGTCATACACGACGATCGCGGCCGCCTCCCCAGCCGCCACCGCCGCGAGGAGGGCCTGGTAGCCGTCCCGGGCCTCGGTGTGACCAGACCGGTGGCCGCCCGAGTCGGAGATCACGCGGACCGGCGCGCCCGCCGGCAGGAGTGCCCGGCAGGCCGCCTCCTGCATCTCGTCGCTCACGTCGGCCGCCGTCGCCTCCTTGTAGGAGCGGCGGACGTAGATCAAATGCTGGGCCACCCGGCCATGAACGCTCTGCGTGGCCGACACGCAAGGGCCATCGGATCGCTCGCAACCACGGAGGCCGCGCCGATGATCACGTCGACTCCCGTGCGCGGCGGCCGGGCGGCACGTCCACCGCGAGGTAGGCAGCCGGCCGCGGCGCGATGTTGACCACGTCGATCGTGGCGGCGAACACGGCCTCCGCGGTCACATCCGCCAGCCAGAGCGCGAGCTGAGATAGCGTCTGGTGGTTGGTCACATCGGTGCCAACCCGGTCATCTCGGTTCACTGCCAGTTTGACCGACACGCCCGAGAGCGGGACCGTCGCTCCTTTCATTGACCGAGCGCCTCAGCCCTGGGCGGCTCCGGGGCACGACCCGCAAGCTCCTCGTCGGTAAAGAAGCGAGCGGCGTCTGGATTAGATCGGCGGCGGTCGTAACGACGCCGAGACCTTCCGTCGAACGGCGGACGGTGGGCGGCGCAGTAGATCAGGCCCGGTAGGAGGTCCATCTCCGCGCAGCGGCACTGCGATCGTGGTTCGGCGCCCGTGACACCGGCGCCGACTTGCCGGGATGCGATTTCCGGCGTGCGTCGGAGGGCGCTGAGCCCGGGATGGCCGTGAGCTGACGAGGTGGTCGGTTGGTTTGGATCCCGTGCGGCCACGCTGGCGGACAAGCCGGTCCGCAGATCGGCGAGGAGGTTCGTCTCGGTGCCGGTCTCAGCGAAGCGGTCCTTGACCGATGGCAGGAACTCGGGACCCAAGCTGCGATACGCCGCGGCGACGAGGTTCCGCTTCCTTGTGCTGGTGAAGCGAACGCCGGTGATCGCCGTGTACTCGGCGCAGATCCGGTCCAGTTCGACTTCCGAGACCGCTTCCTCGATGAAGCGTGGCGCCCCAGAGATGCGGGCATTGAACTCGGCTCTCGAGATACGTCTGGCGCTATCCCGTAGCACTAGCATCTCTTCCAAGGAATCTGCTACGTCTGCTAGTGCTACGCGCACGCGTAGCTACGAGCCGCCGGATCGTCGAGCAAGAACGTCCGTGGAGAAGAGCTCGACATCGTCGATGAGGGCGATGAGCTGCGTCGCCTGCTGCCGCCTCGCCTCCGCCCGGACCCGCCACCGGTCGCCAATGCCGTGTCCTCATCCGCCGCGGCGGCATCAATCCACCGCCGGTCCTCTAGGGTAGAGTGCTCTCCATGAGATCAAATAACGAGCACATTGCATTGCGTCGTCAGATGGAGCGCCGCCTCGGACGGTCAGTCCCGCCTGCGGCCTGGGCGATGGCAAAGCAGCAGCGGTTCGTCGCCGAGGCGCTGGATCCGGCCTACGGCAGGAGTGGGGAAGATAACCTCGTCGCGTTCCTGGCCGCCCTCCTCCGTGTTGTGGATGACCAGATTCGGGCAGTTCCGGTGCGATTACGGTCGGCCCCGCCTATAACGGCCTTGGATACCGCCAACCTCCGGGCGCGGATCGAGGCCGTTAGCCGCCTCGCCGGTGAGCTTGCCGCCGGAGACGAAGAGATCCTTCGTTTTCGACAGCGCGTGCTTGGCCGCGACACGCCCATGAGCGCTCAGGAGGCTGAGGAGTACCTAGATCTGCCTGAAGCGCGTGGTTCCCGCGATACGAGTCCTTTGATGGGTGGGCCGCCCGAACTACTGAAATACCAGAACAGGCACGTGAACCACGATCTCCACGTCTGGGTCGGGTCGCCGCTCGACGGGCTTCGATTACTGGCCGACGGCTTGGCCAAGTCCTATCCCTGGATGCCGGCCCAGGCGGCGGCATTCGTGCTCGAGGGGCTCACGCCACTCGCGACGCCGTTCGTGCTCCACCTGCCCCAGGTGTGGCAGGAAGGTCGGCCGCGGCGTGCCAAACTGGTCATGGAAGTCGAGCTCTGGATGCCGGCATCAGCAGTGCTCCGCGCCTACCGCGACATGCAACGGCAGGTCCTGCCGGGCCATAACCGACCCGTCAGCCGGCGATCGATCGACCTCGTCAACTTCGTGCTTCAGAACCGTCCCGGGACCTGGCCACAGCTCCTCGCGCGCTGGAACGGGACCCATCCGGCTACTCGATACCCCGACTATCGCCGCTTCCGATACGCCTACGAACGCGCGCGGCGTTCGCTGCTGTTCCCGGCGTATCGGCCCTACATAGGGTCGGATGGCTGACCTGCGGCCCCGGAAGGCCGGCGTCGCGAATTGTCACAGGCCGATCGCGACTGCCACGTCCGGCCAGGTCCGGTCGGCCTCGCCCTCGAGCCGTCGAAGGTAGACGGAGGTGACCGCCAGCGAGCTGTGGTCGAGGAAGGACGAGACCTGCTCGATCGACGCTCCGGCATCGCGCCGCAGCTTCGCCGCGCTGTGGCGAAGGATGTGGACTCCCGACGGAGCGAGGCCCGCCGCCCGGAGGTATCGGCGGAACCTTGCGTCGAACGTTGAGCCCGTGACACCGCCAGGGCCGGCGCCCGCCTGCCACAGCGAGGCAGAGGGGACCATTTGGGCTAAGGCCAGTCCGGCGTCCCGCAGTGTGGCGCAGAGCGCTGCGTGGGCGGGTTGGGGGAGCTCGCGCCGGCCTCGCTTCCCGCCTTTGCCCCGATACGAGTAGTAGGCGGTGTCGCCCTCGAGACTGATGTCGCCCGCGGTGAGTCCGATGACCTCGGACCTCCGTCGCCCGGTCAGGACGAACGTGAGAAGGAGCGCCCGATCCCGTCGCCCGGCGACCGTGTCGGGGACGACGGCGAGAAGCCGCCGGACTTCGTCGGCACTGAGTCCCCGGGCGACCGCCTGGACCGTCTTCGGTCGTTCGAGGGCATCGCAAGGGTTCACGGCGTGGATGCCCATCCGAATGAGGAACCGGTAGAAGGAGGAGAGGCAGGCGATCCGGGCGCCGACCGTCGTCGACGAGGGTTTCCGGCCGGAGGCGCCGATGCCGTGGGCCCAGGCCAGGACGTGCGCCGGGGTGACGGTCTCGGGCGAGCCGACGCGGCCGAAGAAGGGCCACAGCATCCGGCCGTAGCTCTCGACCGTCCGGCGCGACCCAGAGCGGCGCTCCTTCTCGGCCAGGAACGCGTAGAGCGTGCGCTCCCAAGGCGCGGCGTCGTCGCGGGGGTTGGCGGGCAGGAGCTGGGGGTTCATCGGCGGTACCTCAGTGAGTGGAGTTGACGCCGACATCACTCACTCGGATCGCCCGGGATTGCAACACGATGAGCGCGTCGTGCCGATCCCGAGTTCATCTGACGTCACGCCGAGCGACAAGCCGGTCTTAGACTGCCGCTGATGACCAATCCCACGCGAGTCGCGACGAGCGTCCGGGCCGCTTCGATTCTCTACGCTGTTCCGGGCCTCGGTTTCGGAATTTCCGTACCACTGGTACTCGCATACGCGGCGCGCCGGGGTGAGCTACCGATGACCCCCTTCGGATGGCGTCTGTTGGGTGGTCCATTCGAGCAGATCGGCACAGACCGATTGACTCCTCTGGGCTGGGCGCTCGCGGCGGCTCTGGTCGGGGTGTCGGCCCTCGACGTGGTCGCGGCGATCTGGCTCCGGGAGGGTCGCCGCCGTGGAGCCCGGCTCGCGTTGGCCACGACGCCACTCACGCTCGCTCTCGGGGCGGCCTTTGTCCTGCCCATCCTCCTCGCCGTGGCGCCGCTTCGGGCGCTCGTGGTCATAGCCGGCTGGCGCGGCCTCCGATAAGGCTCCGGCACGGGGCGCAGCGTCGACTGAACCCGCCAACACATTTGCGAACGCTGAGCGAAGACAGCACGGTGTTACTCCACACGATGCCGAGATCGGGACCTCGTGGAGTCTCATGCCGCGACTGAGTCCCGGTGCGGGACGGTTCCGTCCTATCGAGTTTGCGGGGAGCTAGGTGTCGTGCGTTCGAGGCCCCGGAGCCAGCTCGCTGAAACAAGCGGCATGGCCGCACTCAGAGGCATTCGTGCAGCACGAAGGCGCCTGACAGGTCAGCAGGCTCGATCCGGTCGGCAGCCCCCCCGGCAGGAGCCGATCATTGCTCCTCGAGGAGGTAGGTGGTCCTCGGTCCGAGACCCTTGACCTCCACGCCGTCCCGCCGCTCGAAGGCGTATCGCTCGCGCAGCAGTTCCCAGGTTGATGGCGCCACCTGGATCCGCCCAGCGACGCCAGCGGCTTCCATCCGGGACGCCATGTTCACGGTGTCGCCCCACAGGTCGAACAGGATTCGGCGCTGGCCGATGACGCCGCCGACTACCCGCCCGCTCGCCAGGCCGATCCGAATCTCGAGGGAGAGTCCGTTGGCGCTCCGCCACGCAGCCGAAGCGGTGAGCATGCCTCGCCCCAGCGCGAGCGCGGCCTCCGCGTGGTCCGCTCGTGCAGTCGGGGCGCCGGCAACCGCCATGTACGAATCGCCGATCGTCTTGATTTTCTCCACGCCACACTCGGCCGCCAGCTCGTCGAAGCGGGTGAACAGCGCCTCGAGCAGGTCGACCACGTGGTCAGGATCGGTCTGCTGCGCCCAAGGCGTGAAGCCGACGATGTCGGCAAAGAGGACGGTGGTGTCGGGGTAGGCCTCGGCGATCCGCGCCTCGCCGTGCTTGAGCCGCGCGGCGATCGAGATCGGGATGGCATTAAAGAGCAGCTCGTCGGAGCGCGTCTGCGCCTCGCGCCGGCGGAGATCCGAAAAGCGAAAGAGCAGGAAGATGATCGTCGCCGGGCCGGCGATGTTGAATGTGTAGGAGAGCAGGCGGATCGGATAGGCGAAAGGGGTGATCGCCTGGCTGACCAGTGGATCCAGCAGGACGATCAGCAGCAGAGCCGCCAGGAAGATCGCGAACCATACGGTCGCCCGGCGGGGGCCAAGGGCCAGCATGGAGTAGACCGGACCCAGGAAGACCCACATCAATGTCGAGCCCGCTGCCGCCACGCCGCCCGCCATCACGGTGGCAAGCACCGTCACGATGGTCCCTGCGGAGAGCAGGACGATGACGTAGCGATCAAATTGGTGGGTCCGCGCCAGGACCACGAGATTTGCAACGCAGATCAGCGTCAGGCTGAGCCCAAGCGGGAGCGCGACGACCCGCTCCCGCGGGGCGCCGATGATCGACAGCGACGCCAACACGCTGATGTAGCTAGCCACCACCCCGAACCGCTTGCGCAGTCGCAGGTCGTCGTCGTCCGAGGGTTCGTCGGCAATGGCCAGCAGCCGGTGCAGGAAGGGCGGCAGGCGCCGTCTAGCGGGCGCCTGCTGACTGGCCTGCTCGATCACGTCGGCCATGGTACGGCCGTCGCACGCCTCCGACCGGTCCGACCCCATTTTTGCTGAGCGCAAATAGCCGCGAAGTTGACGACCCGGGCCGGCCCCAACACCCTGTTCTTGGCCACGGTTTGCACGCACAGCCTACGCACGTTCGGCCGACAAGATTCCCAAGGGGACAGGTCGCAGCTACTACCTCGAGGGCGTCGCACGGGTTGACCGTGTGGATGATCCCCATCCGGATCAGGGAGCGATAGGAGCTCGACAGGCAGACGATCCTGGCACCCCGACGCCCCGGGGACGCGGACGTCCGCGGGCACCGCTGCGACGCCACCAGGGGGCGACGCGGCCCCGCTGAAATCGAGCCGCGGCACGCCTACACTCAGGGCCGGTCGGGCGGCTCCAGTGCACCGAACCGAACACGAATCGGAGGAGCGGGTGATGGGCAAGAAGAAAGACAAGAAGGCCAAGAAGGCCAAATCCGCGCAGGACGCCCCGAGCGCAGCTGAGACGGCCGCCGCTCCGTCCGCAAGTCCGCGACGCGAGAAGAGCTAGCCGGTCGCTTCGCGTGCGTCGGGACGCTCGGTGGGAGCCGAGTCGACCGAAGGAATCGTGGGCCAGCCTCCACGAGATCATCGGCCGCAGCTCGTGCGCCCTGATCCTCGCTGTCTACCTGCTGAACCCCACGCCCTGACCGACGCGACACATCGTCAGCCGCGGCTCGCCATCGGGCTCCGCACGCACGAAGTCGCTCCTCCAAGGGTGCGGCGCTCGTCGTGGTCCCCGACGAGACACCATGCGCGGATCGTGACATCGCACCGACGGGAGACTGAGGAGGGTTAGCCGCGGCCCCTGGCCCCTAGGATCAGTCCCTCTGCCACGAGGTCGCGGATCGCCTCAGCCACGCCGCGGGCAACCCCGGTTTCAACGGCTCGAGTCACAGCGGTTTCGATGAGCACGACCGCCGCAGCGTTGAGCTCGGCGGCCTCTTGCCCCTCGTACGCATCGAGCAGGTTCGAGGTCGAGACGCGCAGGACGGCGGCGATTCGGGCAAGAGAGTCCGTCCGCGGCGAGCGTCGACCGGTGAACCAGTCATACATCGTGTTCGGACGAATGCCCGTCTCGCGACTCAACTCGAGGAGCGAATGAACCTGCGCCCCGGTTTCAATGCGGCGCTTGATGAACTCCTCGAGAGCGCGGCCGTTCGCCTTGGCTTCCATCGGCGAAACGGTATCGATACATCGGCGCGGCGAGGTATAGCGTTCGGAGAGGGATACAATCCCGATTCTG
>DATCPH010000040.1:0-3870 GCA_036570185.1 Candidatus Limnocylindrales bacterium
TCGAGCAGGGCCATATTGTCGTCGGCCATCGTGGTGGTCCTCCGTGTCGTCGGTTTCTCACTTCCAACGACGCGAGGATGACGCGGTGGCCGATCCATTTCTCGGCCGGCCCGCTGTTACACCAACTCTAGGGACTCAACCTTCAGCGACGGTATTTGACGCGGGCAGATCCCGGGCCGGGCCTGCTCGGCCGGATTTCGCCGCCACGCGCCCAACGGGTCGATTCCCCCCTTGCTCGAAGCCTCGCTGCGCCGTCCGAGTTGGCGCCACGGCGAACAGCGGAGGCGTTCCGGCCCACGCAAAACCTGCCGTTTGACATGTCCCCAACACATCTTGTGTCCCATATCCTCTGCGCAGCGAGCTCAGAGATCGACCGTCCGGAGCGAAGGAGGGATGGGCTATGAGCACCGCGGCAGAAGCGGGCGGCGTTGGCACACTCCAAGAGGCACCGACGGGTTGGTGGGCGAAGCTGAGCGACCAATTCGGCTTCCGCCAGATGGTCAGCGACTACCTCATCCCCGTCGAGACGAACAGCATCTGGTACTTGCTCGGGGGTGTGCTCGCAATTGCGCTTGCCCTCGAGATTCTGACGGGATTCTTGCTGTCACTCGTCTACGTCCCCGACGCAGGTCTTGCCTACCAGAACGTCGCGCACCTCCTGCAGACTGTCGGATGGGCGACGATCGTCAGCTTCCACTATTACAACTCGTACCTCATCTTCGGGCTGGTCATGATCCACATGGTCCGGGTCTTCATCACCGGCGGCTACCGACGTGGCAAGGAAGGACTGTGGCTGGTCGGGGTCGGGCTTGCCGGGCTGACCTTCGTCATCTCCATCACGGGCGAGGCGCTCCATTGGGACGAAGTGGGATTCGCCGTCCCCTGGCATGTCTCCGAGGTCTTCCAGGCGTTCGGTGTCGCGTCTGCAATGACACGTTCGCGAATCTCAAGGATATCCCGATCGCGACCGAAAAGCTGTCGCAGCTCTTCGCCCTCCATGTCTCGATCATCCCCATCGGCCTGGGCCTCTTCATCGGCTGGCATTACCTGCTCATCCGGTTCAAGGGGATCTCGGCACCGTTCTGGCTCAGGGTGAGCGGACGGACGGCCGGGTTCAGCGAGCACATCCGGGGCTGGCTCCTGTGGGGCGGGATCATCCTCGGGGTCGTGCTCCTCATCGCGATCTTCTTCCCACGCGATGCTGGCACGGTGCCGCAACTGCTGCCGTCCTCGCCGCTTTTCGGGGCCACCCACGGCCCGGGCGGGCTCGGCTACAAGCCCACCTTCCCGATCAGCTGGACGCACGGCATGAACGTCTTCGTCGACGAGAAGCTCGGCATCAACCCCGACATCTGGGGCACGATCATCGGCATGGTCCTCTTGCTCGGCGCCCTATTGATCATTCCTTTCGTCGACCGGGGCGAATCAGAGCCGGACAGCTCCGCGGCGGCGTTCAATTGGCGCAAGCGCGGCTGGGCGTTTCTGGCGATGGGCCTCTTCTGGCTCGTGCTGATCGTCGGAGTCGTCCAGAACGCCGTAGCCGAGGCTGGCTGACCCGGGGATCCGTCGCCGCCATCCACGGAGGGAGCGACACATCGCCGCCCAGCTTCACTGGTGGCTCGCGCTCGGCAGCGGGCTCGTCGCGTTGGCCGCCACGCTTGAGTCTGGCTGGCGAGCCCTGCGCAATGTGCCGCCGGGAGGTCCGGCCCGAACGGTCGAGAACGCCCTCGTCCTGGCATTGGGCGTGACCATCGCGGGAGGCCTGGGCATTCTGATCGGTGGGGCCCGCCCAGCCGAGACACTCCACATGGTGTACGCCGTCGTCGCCCTGAGCATCTTGCCCACCGCCAGCTACGTCGCCAGGGGAACCGATCCCCGCCGTCGCGGCTTGGCCGGGTTCATCGCAGGGCTGATCGCTTTGGTCGTGATCCTGCGTCTGTTCCAAACGGGTTAGCTGAATTCCGGCAATCCCCGGACACCGTGCGACCTCCCGGGGACGCGACCCCGCACCGGCCACTGGATCATGCGCTCTGCGCCGCGGCCTCGGCAGTCCGGGTGCGCACGAAGCGGACAGTTTGGGGTAGGTCAGAGATGAAGGCGTAATTCCTCTCGCCCCGACCAAACTCACCGATCTGGCTTTCGAGCTCCATCACGCGGCAGCGCCGCGTCCAGGCCGAGCTCGATGGCGTCGGTCGTGAGCTCGTATTCGAGGCGCTGGAAGCCCATCACGTCCGTCCGGGCAAAGATTGCTGTCGCGAGCGCCTGGCGCCCGTCGGGTCCCGAGTCCGCCCACAACGCTGGCAGCGATCGCAGGTAGGCGACGATCTCGGGCGGGGTCAGGCGTCGCAACTCCACCGGCACGCGGGCGATCCGCTCCTCTGTGTCGAGCCGCGTCATGGCCGCCTGGAAGCCGACAACATCGCGGTCCTTCGCAAGGCGTCGGGCGGCATCTTCGCGTGCCCGCTCGATTCGCCCGTGGCCGGTATTCGCCGTGTAGACGGACGACCGCGCTAATCGTCGCGTCGTCGACCCGGCCAATCTCCGTGCGCCAGCCGATTGCCCGCCGCCCGGATGCGCCGACGATCATGATCCCGGTCCTCCGAATGTCGGCCGTTGAGAGCGCCTTCAGCCTCGCGGACATCACCGACACGGACCGGTTTCGGAAGTTGGGCGCGTCGCTGGCCGCGAACCCAGATGGCGAGCTCGCCCGCACACTGGTCAGCGCCCGCGTGGTCGTCGGACTCGACGGCATGAAACGGACCGAGCTGGTGACGTCCGGGGCGGCCGATCGCGTCCGGTCGATCCCGACGCTCTTCGCGGCCGAGGACCTCCAGACCCAGCTCGTCGAGATGGTCCTCGGCTCGCCGGCGGTTCCGGCCCGGAAGCAGCAGCGAGCCGCGGTGGCTCCGCTCATCGACGCGTTCTGGACCGGTCTCGGGGCGTCGGCGACCGAGCTCCTCTCGGCGAACCTCGAGCGCGCTGGAGCGCGGCTCGTGCGGCTCGTTGCGGAGGAGCAGCGCCACTACATGGCGGCGCCGTCCTACCAAGAGGTCGTCGAGCTCAAAGAGTTGAACCCTGTCAGGGCCAACGATCGGCCCGTGTCGGGCGACCGGTTCGGGCCATTCAGCAAGGCCGTTGCCTACGACGGCTGGCAGCGCTCGCTGTTCCCGGTCGAATGGTTCGACTCGCGGACCGAGCGGTCCGCCGCGGACGCGGTCGACGACGATTCCGGTGTCGCCTGCTGGGTCCGGCTCCATATCGGTGAGCTGCCGATCCTCTGGAATTCGGGCGGCCAGCAGTACAACCCCGACTTCATCGTCATCGACGCCGACGCGACCCACTCGGTCCTCGAGGTGAAGATGGACAAGGAGATGAGCTCGGAGGACGTCATCGGGAAGCCTGACGCCGCCCGCCGCTGGGCGAACTACGTCAACGCCGACGAGAAGGTCGACGTGCCTTGGCGTTATCTCCTCGTGTCGGAGGCCGACGTCGAGACCGCTCGGGGGTCATGGAGCGCGCTCAAGAAGCTGGGGGGCGAGTAGGTCGGGCGCGGAGCTAGACCGATCGCGCAGTTGGCTCCTCGCAGCGTGCCGAATCCCGTGACACGCTGGAAGCGTAGTGTCAGGGCGGCCTGCTGCTCGCCGGACCGCCGGCGTGAGACTTCGGTTGGCACACCTCCGCAACTAGAGGGTCGCCGCGGGCGAGGGTCCCCAAGAAACGTAACGTCCAGCGAGCGTGACCCGCGCGGGTAAACCGCGGTACCGTGGAGCAGTGAACGGTCTGTCGGTCCTGGCCTCAGGCCTCCTCGCTGGCGTGCTCGTGTTCGGGGGATTGTGGATCCTGATTGCGGGCCACCAGGCGACGCTCGCG
>DATCPH010000041.1:0-25352 GCA_036570185.1 Candidatus Limnocylindrales bacterium
CCGCCGCCCCCACCCCGTCAGTCACGATCCGGCACTGCGCCCAAACCGACGACCAGGAGATCACGATGAGCCCACAGCCCCCGCCACAGCCGTCCGTCGAGCGCCCTTCGTCCCGGGCCCGATCATCGCGAAATCCGCTCATCTACGTCGTCCTGGCGATCCTGGTCGCGGGGCTCGCCGCCGGCGGCTACGGGATCTGGTACCTGTTCCTGCAACCGGCCGGGCCGGCTGCCGTCGGCCAGGCCACCCTCGCTCCCATCCCGACGACCTCGAGCTCGAGCGCCACGTCGGCAGGAAATTCCGCTCCTGCAGGCAGCTCGAGCTCCTCCGCCTCGTCGGGCTCGTCCGGAGGGATCGACGGCGCGTGGAACGTCGACACGTCGATCGGGTCGTTTTCGGACTTCACCGATTCGTTCGTTGGCTACCGCGTCCAGGAACAGCTTTCCAGCATCGGAGCGAACACCGCCGTCGGCCGAACTCCCAAGGTCTCAGGATCCCTGACGATCTCGGGAACGAAGGTCACCGCCGTCAGCATCTCGGCCGACCTGACCGCCCTGGCCAGCGACGACCAGCGCCGTGACGGCCAGCTCGACCATCAGGGCATCGAAACGTCGACCTACCCGACGGCGACGTTCACCCTGTCCTCACCGATCGACCTGGGTACGGTGCCCGCCGAGGGAACGACGATCAGCGTCACAGCCAACGGCAAGCTCACCCTCCACGGGATGACGAAGGACGTCCAGATTCCCCTGAAAGCGCAGCGTTCGGGCTCGACGATCGAGGTCACCGGGTCACTCAATATCGTCTTTGCCGACTACAACATCCAGCGTCCGCAGTCGTTCATGGTCCTGACGATCGACGACCACGGCACGATGGAGCTGCAGCTCTTCTTCACCAGAGCCTGACGCCTCGCTTGCGCCGGCACGGGATGGCGGAGCGACAGATCTCCCGCGGATCTCCCCCGGATCACCCCGCAGATCGGTCGCTCGGAGGACGGGCCGCGCGGCCATCATTGGGGCGATGAGCCCCGGCCGCGGCGCGATCATCGGAATCGGCGAGCTCCTGTGGGATCTGCTGCCGGACGGCCCGCGCCTGGGTGGGGCCCCGTTCAATGTCGCGGCCAACGCACACCGGCTCGGGTATCGGGCATCCATCGTCACGGCGGTCGGAAGGGACGACCTGGGCTCCCAGGCGCGAGCCATCGTCAAGGACGTGGGCGTCGATGACGACTGGATCCAGGAAACCCCCGACGTGCCCACCGGAACGGCGCGGGTGGCGCTCGACGCCGGCGGTAATCCCACGTTCGAGCTGGTGCGACCGGCCGCCTTCGACCGCCTGAGCCTGGATGACCAGGGCGTCGCGGCCATCGCGGCGGCAGCGCCGGCCGCATTCGTCTTCGGGACGCTGGCCCAGCAATCGCGCTCCGTCAGGGCGGCGACCGAGGCGCTCGCCGCGGCTTGCCCGGCGGCGCTCCGTGTCTACGACGTCAACCTGCGCGAAGGGTCCTGGGACGTGGAGACCGTGGAGGCGATGCTCAGGCTCGCCTCGATCGTGAAAGTCAACGACGCGGAGGCGACGATCCTGGGCGAAATCTTCGGCCTGCGCGGCCGGCCCCTCGCGGCTTTCATGTCGGCGATGTTGGGCAGGACCGGCTGTCGCGGCGTGTGCGTCACCAAGGGCCCGGACGGCGCCGAGCTGCTGATCGACGGTGTGGCCGTCCGAGGCCGGGCTCCGACCATCGAGGTGGTCGATGCCGTCGGGGCCGGAGATGCCTTTACCGCCGGTCTGATCCACGGCGTGCTGACCGGACAGCCCGCGGACGCTGCCTTGAGAGGCGCCATCGCCCTTGGTTCGCTGGTCGCTTCCAGGGCCGGCGGCGCCCCGGATTGGACGGCGGCAGAGCTTGCCCAGCTGAAGGCCGCGACTCCCGCCGCCATTCCGGACTCGGCCTGACCGATGACACTCGCGACCGACGTCGAGATCTTCCTGGTGAGTCTCGCGGCGGGAAGCATCGGTGCGGTCGCCGGTGTGGGCGGGGGCATTCTCGTGATCCCCGCGCTGACGGTGCTGTTCGGCGTGGATATCCGGCTGGCGATCGGGGCCAGCATCGTGTCGGTCATCGCCACGAGCTCGGGCGCCGCCGCGGCCTACGTTCGCGACCGGCTCACCAACCTTCGAATCGGGATGTTCCTGGAGGTGGCGACGACGACCGGCGCCGTCGCGGGGGCCCTCCTCACCGCGGTGGTCGCCCCCATGCTCCTGTACCTGCTGCTGGGGCTCGTCCTGTTGCTGTCGGCCGCGATGCAGGTGGCCAGATTCGGGGAGGAACTGCCACCGGATCGATCCTCGTCGCCGTTGGCCGATCGCCTGGCGCTCGGCGACAGCTACCCCGACCGACGGCTCGGGAACGTCCCGTATCGGCCGCAGCGGATCCCGCTCGGATTCGCGCTGATGGCCGTCGCCGGCCTCGTGTCAGGCCTCCTCGGGATCGGCTCGGGAGCGTTGAAGGTGATCGCCATGGACGTCGCCATGCGCCTGCCGATGAAGGTCTCGTCGGCGACGAGCAACTTCATGATCGGGGTGACCGCCGCGGCCTCGGCTGGCATCTACATCGGCCGTGGCGACGTCGACGTCCGGATCGCCTCACCGGTCGCGCTGGGCATCCTCGCCGGAGCGTTCATCGGCGCACGGTTGCTCGGACGGCTCTCGAACCAGACCGTGCGCCGGATCTTCGCTCCAATTCTGGCTGCAATCGGCATCGAGACGATTCTGCGCGGCCTTGGGGTCGGGCGGTGAGCCCGGAACGGCTCCGCGTGGTCGTCAGCGCGGTCCTTACCATCGGGGTCACGCTCAGCGCCGGACTCATCGCCGTCGGCTTCATCGGATCGTTCGCCGTGGGATGGCAGGGCTCCCTGTCCGGTGGGACACCCATCACCGGGCCCCTCGGCGACTTCGGCTCGCTGGCAGCGGGCCTCGCTGCCCTGCGACCACAGGCGATCGCCCAGCTGGGTCTTCTGACTCTGGTCGCGACGCCGATCGCGCGGGTCCTGACCTCGCTCGTCGGGTTCGTCCTCGAAGGCGATCGCCTCTACGTCGCGATCACCGCTGCCGTCCTCGCGATCCTGCTGGCCAGCGCGCTGCTGATCCGCTGAGCCCTTCGTGCGGGCGATCAGCGCTCGGTCTGCAGGATCGCCACGGCCTCCGCCGAGATCGCCCGGCCGCCGCCTTCGGCGCCGATGAGGTTGCCGGTCGAGGCCTTCACGCTCACGGCGTCCACGTCGACGGTGAGCAGCGCCGCGATCGCATCGCGAATCGCCATCAACCGATCGCCGAGTCGAGGCCGGGCGCCCTCGATCGTCACGTCGACCGAACCGATCCGGTAGCCCGCCTCGGCCACGCGCTCGACGACTGCCTCCAGTAGACGGCCGCTGGCGATCCCGGCCGGGGTCCGCGCATCTTGCGGGAAGAGCCGCCCGAGGTCACCCAGGCCGGCCGCGCCCAGCAGCGCGTCGGCGACCGCGTGGAGCACCACGTCACCATCCGAGTGACCCACCAGGCGCGGGGCGCCGGGGAATTCGATGCCGCCCAGTATCAACGGCGATCCCGGTCCGAAGCCGTGCCGATCACGGCCGATCCCAACCCGAAGGGTCAACCTGATCGGGGTTCGTCGCCGACGCCGCTGAGCGCTCGGCCCGGTCGCCGCGTGGCGGTCAGGCGCTCGATGGCGGCATGTGCGCGGCGGATCCGCGCCGGGTCCGTGGCCGTGAAGGTGAGGGCCCCGCAGTCGGCGCACATCCGCGAGTCGACGTCGGTCTCCACCGATCGGCCCCGGAGGTTGTAGGCGAACCTCGCTCGACCCAGGATCGGCAGCGCGAGGGTTCCATCGATCAACTGGCCGCCGCATCGGTCGCAGACGTCCGGAGGACCTGGGGTCCGCGCCTCCGCGATCGGGCCGGCTTCCTGCGCGTCTCCCGCGAGGCGCTCGTCAGTTCCTTTCGTCGCTCAGTACCTCTCGGGCGGCCTCACCGTCAGTCACGAGCGCCCGGATCAGGCTCCCGCGAAGGGCGGCACGGATGGCGCGCGCCTTGACCCGGCCGGTCGCGACGCCGACGACGAGCGGCAGCTGCCGGATCGTGTCGAGCTCGAGCCCGATCACCCGACTCATCACGCTGGCCCGGCAGGGCAGCCCTTCGACGTCGAAGAGCCGCCCGCAGATGTCACCGACGGCACCCTGATCGGCGATCTCGCGCAGCTCCGGCTCGCTGAGGTAGCGCTCGTTGAAGAGTAGCGCCGACGAGCTCCGGCCCGTCGCTCCGATCCCGACGAGGGCGACGTCGGCGCCGGCCGCCCGGCGGAGAACGGCCGCGATGTCCTGCTGATCGAGGAGCGACCGGGCCAACTCGGCCGATTCCACGATCCAGGGTGCATGCAGTCGATCCGGAGTCGCATCGAGAGCCCGCGCGGCCTCGGTCACGAGCTCGCCGCTCATGATCTCGGCCGGGGCAGTGCTCAGCCCCCCGAACATCTGCACGACGCGTCGGGCGCGGGCTCGGCCGGGTGTCAGGGCCATGACGCCGGCGCGAACGCCGTTGCCCCAGGCGAGGCCGAGGGTGCTCTCGGGAGTGATGACCTCGGCGAGCAGCCGTGCGGCGAGCTGGCCCGCCTGCCGCAGGACCCCGTCGGGGCTCACCGCGACATCGGCCACCACGATGCATCGGGTCAGATGGAAGCGCTCCTGCAGGGCGGCCTCGAGGACCGCATCCCGCCGGATGTCACGGTGCACGAGGATCTCGACCACACCGATCTCTCGGGCGCGTCGCAATAACCGCGAGACGTAGGAGCGCGAGATGCTGTACCGGGACGCGATGGCGTCCTGGTTGTGGCCGTTGACGTAGTAGTCCTCGGCGATGCTGGCCAGGACGTCGGCGTCGTCGGCCGAGGTGACCCGACTCCGGACGACGCCCGTCACCGGTCGGGGATCTCGGTCATTCGTCGAGCATCCCGGCGACGGCTCCGACTTCACCGGCGACCCGCGCCGGCTTGCTGAAGAGCCGGATGGGCATGCCGAGGGCGAACGCCAGGGGACGGCGGCGAGCCTCCCGCGCCAATCGCGCCGGCTTCGACCGGATCCGGCCCGGGACATCGTGGAAATAGCGATCCCTGAGGCGACGGTGGCTGATCTCCCAGCGCTGCCCGCATACATGGCAGTCAAGCCGATGCAGGAGACCGGCCACGTAGTGAACCTCGTGGTGGGTCGCCCGCAGGCAGTTCGGGCATTCCAGCTCTGCCTGGATGACCGTGACGCCCATGGCCTGCTCAGACACGAGGGGTGAGGGTTCCGAGAAGTGCCCCCTGCCGGCCGTCGCCCATCTGCTCGGCGATGAGCTCCGCCCGGAGGAGGTCGTCGGACGTCGTGATCTTGATGTTCTCGGGCCGGCCCTGGACGACCGAAACGGGCCGCCCGGTCCGCTCGACGACCGCCGAGGTGTCGGTCCCGATGAAGCCATCGTCGGCGGCACGCCGGTGGGCGTCCAGGACGAGCGTTGCCCGGAACGCCTGCGGCGTCTGGGCGATCCAGAGGTTGTTGCCGCTGGGCTGGATGGTTCCGTCGGGCGCCGCCATCACCAGCCGGTCCCCGGCGGGAATCGCCAGGATCGCCGCGCCGCTGCGGCGCGCCTCGTCGATGACCGCCTCGACCCGCTCGGGCGTGACAAAGGGCCGGACTGCGTCGTGAACCAGGACCGTGTCGATCCGACCGGAGGCGATCTCATCCTCGATGGCCTGGATGCCGCGGTACTCGGACTCGTGGCGGGAAGGCCCTCCGATCACGGTCTTGCGGACCTTGCGAAAGCCATGATCCAGGACGAGCGATTCACACGCTGCGCGGTCGGATTCGGCGGCGACGAGGACGATCGTCTCCACGATCGGCATGCGTTCGAAGAGATCGAGCGTCCTGGCGAGGATTGCCGTCCCCCCGACAAGGAGGAAGACCTTGTTCATGGGCGCGGTCATTCGCTGCCCACCGCCAGCCGCGAGGATCACGACGGCGACCCCGGTTCGGGCCTCGAGCGCGGTTCCCATTGTCACCGCCGTGCACCTTCGTTCATGTTCGGGACGATACACCACGGTCCCGTTGGCCCAGGCGCGGCGATCGGTCGTTCGCCGCCGTTCTCCGGGCACTCATCCCGACGCGCCCTCGGTGAGGGCTGCCGCCGAGCGCGCCAACAGCGTCGCCGCCAGGGCACGTACGGCCGTCGCATCGGTGGCCGCGAGGGCTGCCTGCGCGAGGCGTTCGAGATCCATGCTCGACAGGCCGGCCAGGGTGACCCGAAGCTCGTCGAGTGAGGCGGCGTCGGCGGACAGCTCGCTGACGCCGAGGCCGACGAGTACGCAGGCGCCCGATGGGTCGCCGGCGAGCTCACCGCAGACGGCGACCGGGATGTTCGCCAATCGAGCGGCGGCCGTGATCATTGCGATGGCGCGCAGGACTGCCGGGTGGAGCGCGTCCTGCATCGCGGCGAGGGTCGCATTGCCACGGTCGGCGGCGAAGATGTACTGGGTGAGGTCGTTCGTGCCGATGCTCATGAAATCGACCCGCGGTGCCAGCTCCTGAGCGAGCAGTGCCGCCGACGGGATCTCGACCATGATCCCGGTCACCATCTCGGCCGCGCACGGCTGGCCCGCGGCAAGGAGCTCGTCGCGGGCAGCGTCGCGAAGCGAGACGAGCAGGTCGACGTCCTCAAGCGTCGCGATCATCGGCGCCATGACGTGCGGCGTGACGCCGGCGAGCGCACCGGCCCGCCAGATTGCCCGCAGCTGGGTCTGGAGGAGGTCTCGAGACTCGTATGCGAGGCGGATCGCACGGACACCGAGGAAGGGATTGGCCTCGGGCAGAAGCTTGAGGTAGGGGATCGGCTTGTCGCCGCCGATGTCGGCCAGACGGATCACCACCGGCCGGTCCGGACCGAAGGCGGTCATGACCCGACGGTACGCGGCGACCTGCTCCGATTCCGTCGGCGCGGACGCCCGGCTCAGGAACAGGAACTCCGTCCGGAAAAGCCCGACGCCCTCGGCCCCGGCCTCAAGCGCCCGGGGCGCGTCGTCGGGTGTTCCGATGTTGGCGACGATCAGGACCCGGCGGCCATCCGTAGTCGATCCGGGCCGCTCTCGCAGCTCGGCGGCCTTCCTGCGGCGGCTGGAAAGGACCGCCTCGCGCTCGCGGAGCGACGCCTCAAGGGCATCGTCCACCGAGAGGAAGACCTCCCCGGTCTCGCCGTCGAGCGCGCCGCGAGTCCCCGATCCATCACGATCGAGGACCTCGCGCGCGATCTGGGTCAGGCCTGTGGCTCCGACCACGGCCGGCAGCCCGAGGCTTTTGGAGAGGATGACGGCATGGGCCGTGCGGGATCCGCCGGCAAGGCCGAAGCCGAGCGCGAGGCCGGGAGGGATCTCCGCACCGAACGAGGGCGGAATGTCATCACCGACGATGATCGATGGGACATCCGGCATCTCGATGACCGTCCCTGTCAGGATCCGGCAGATTCGGGCCCCGACGTCCCGGACGTCGGCAGCCCGAGCAGCAAGGAGCTCGTCCTCGGCGGAACCGATGATTTCCGCCGCAGCCGAGGCCGCTTCCTGGACCGCGTCGACCAGGGTCAGCCCGGCTCGACTGCGCTCGACCGCATCCTCGAGGAGGCTCGGATCCGTCGCCATCATCGCCTGGGCGTCGAAGATGCCGGATTCCTCTTCCTGGCCGGCCGCCCGCAGGCGGTCTGCGAGGGACTCCAGCTGGCGGGCTGCCTCCGTCGCCGCCCGTCCGATCGCGATCGACGGATCGTCGCCCGCAGCGACCGGATTGCCGGCGGCCGGCGGCGTGGGCGAGTAGATCCAGATCGGCCCGACCGCGATTCCCGGCGCGGCGCCAATCCCGTTCACGACCTGGACGGAATGGGTGGTGGAGGCGGGCCCGGCCGCCCCAGGATTTGTGGGCATCATGCCGCCATCTTGCGCCATATCGCCATCCGGGACGGCCCAGGCGCGTGAGCGACGGGAGGCGCCGATGTCAGGCGGGACTGATGACCCTGCCGGGGATCGAGACGAAGCGATGCCCAGCCGCCATCTCGGCGAATCGCGCGTCCGCGGGCGACACGATCGGCACGTTGAACCGATGGCCCTCGGCGATGTGAACCGGGATCCGAGCCGCACGGACCAGGTCCAGTTCGTCGCCGGACGGCCAGCCTCGTTCGATCGCCAGGCGCAGTGCGGCGGCCAGCGTCTCGCGCCGGAATACCCACGGGCTCTGAGCCTCGTGGAGCAGCTCCCGGGGCACCGTCGCCACGATCTGACCATCGACCACGCGCTTGATGCTGCTGTGAACCGGCATGGCCGTCACCGCGGCGGCGAGTTCGCGCGACCACGCCAGGAGCTCTGTCACCGCCGGCGCAGACACGAGCGGGCGATCCGGGTCGTGGAGCAGCACGACCTGTGCCTCGCCACCGATCGCCAGCGCTGCGTCGATCGTCTGCCAGCGGTTCCCTGCGGAAGCGGCCACCGAGATCCCGAGCTCTTCGGGCTTCTCGATCGCCGCGAGGCATTCGGTCTTCTCGATTCCCTCCAACGCCAGCACGATCGCGCCGATCTGGGGCACGGCTCGAAGGGCTCGCACCGTGCCATCCAGGACGGATCGGCCGGCGATCGTCAGCGTCGCGGCGGAATCCTCGGATCGGATGGGGACGACCGCGATGACCTGATCCTGAGACACGGTTGGGAGGTCCTCCAGCACCGGTGGAGCTGCTGCGTTGTTGGTGCAGATCGACGGTCATGCTAGCAGGAAACTCCTCGAAACGTGTCCGCGCGATCTAGCCAGTTATGTCACTCGCCGAGCCCGGATTCGATCGCCTCCACGAGTGCGACGAGTGCGGCATCGGCCTGGTCGCCCTCCGTCCGGATGGTGATGGTCGTGCCCTTGCCGACGGCCAGGGTCAGGACGCCGAGGATGCTCTTGGCGTCACGGGTCTTGTCGCCCTTCGAGACCTCGATCTTGGTGTTCGTGAAGCGCTTCGCCGTCGGGACGAAGAGTGCGGCCGGTCGCGCGTGCAGTCCACTTGCGTTGCGTAGGACGACGCTCTCCTCGGGCATCGAAGCGGCTCGAATTCAGGACCCGGCGGTCTCGCCGGCGGCCATGCTGCCGGCCAGCCAGCCGGGCGATTCGAGCAGGCCTCGCAACGTTGCCAGGAACGCGGCACCGGGCTCACCGTCGATCACGCGGTGGTCGCAGGTCAGGCTGAGCACGACCGTCGGCTCGACGCGAATCCCGCCATCGACCGCGATGACGCGGGGAGCGATGCGCCCGATCCCGAGGATGCCGACCTGCGGAGGATTGAGGAGCGGGCTGAAATGATCCACGCCGGCCTCGCCGAGACTCGTGATCGTGAATGAACCTCCGCTCACGTCGCCCAAGCGGAGCCGGGCGTCGCGCGCGCGAGCGGCCAGGTCCCGGATCTTCCGGTCCGCCTCGGCGACCGTCAGCCGGTCGGCATCGTGGAGGACCGGCACGATGAGGCCTGCCGGTCGCGCGACCGCGATGCCGAGGTCCACCGCAGCGTGCGTCACGATCATCCCGTCCTCGAAGGTGCTGTTGAGGTTTGGATGATCCCTCAGCGCGCGGGCCACGGCGATGGCGAAGATCGCGCTGAATGAGGGCCGCGGCGTGGCCTCCTGACGGAGGCGGCTCAGCGCTCCGATGCGGACTTCGACGTTGAGCGTGATCTGGGGTGCCTCGTTCGCCTTGGTCATTCGCTCGGCAATGGCGCGACGCGTTGCGTCGAGCGGAATGCCGGTGGGCGCGACCGGTGATGTCGCCGTGGCCAAGGACGGAGCCCCCACACGGGCCGTGGGCGAAGCCGCCGCCGGGGGCGGCGCGAGCTGGGCTGGGGCCGGGGCCGACGCGACAGCCGGAGGCCTGACCTCGGGAGCCTGCTCCCGCCCCTCGACGGCGGCCTGGACCGCGGCTGTGGTCACGCGCTCCCCGTTCCTCACGAGGCGCGCCAGGTCGATGCCATGTTCACGGGCCAGCCTGCGAACGGCCGGAGTCGCTCGGACCTTGCCGCCGGCAGCGGCCTCGAGGGCGGTGACGACCCCGCCGTTGTCTCCCGCGTCCGATGCTCCGGGGGCGTCTCCGGGGGCGTCTCCGGGGCCGGGTTGCGCGGATTCCGCGCCGCCGGCCAGGGCATCGGTCGGGGCGCCCGCCCGAGCCGCAACCGGCGCCGCCTCCGCGATCGGCGCTGCCTCCGCGCCCGACGCGCTGCCGGACCCGCGCGCTGCAGCCACAGCCGCCTCGTCGGGCGCGATCCGGGCAATCGCCGCCGTGACCGGGACTGTGTCGCCCTCGGCGTACCGAAGGTCGAACAGGATGCCGTCGGCGGTCGCCTCGACTTCCATGTTGACCTTGTCGGTCTCGACTTCAGCGACGGGGTCGCCCTCCTGGACGCGGTCGCCCTCGGCGCGCAGCCACTTCAGGAGGACGGCGCTCTCCATGTCCATGTTGAACTTGGGGAGAATCAGCTCCGTCGTCACGTCGTGCCGACCGCGCCGTCAGGCCGCAGCGTCGTCGAGGATCGCGTGAACCGCCGCGACGACGTCGTCCTCCTGGGGTACGGCGCATCGCTCGAGGTCCTTGTTGTATGGGATCGGGACCGGCTGGCCGGCCAGCCGTACGATCGGGGCTTCCAGGTAATCGAACGCTGGACCCTGGGCGATCCCGGCTGCGATCTCCGCCCCGATGCCGCCGGTCTTCACGGCTTCGTGGGCGACGATCACCCGGCCGGTCTTTGCGACGGAGGCCTCGATCGTGGCCATGTCGAGCGGCGCCAGGGTTCGAGGGTCGACGACCTCGATCTCGATCCCCTCGGCGGCGAGGCGCTCGGCGGCGGCGAGTGCTCGCGGCACCATGATCTGCGTGGCGATCACGGTCACGTCCCGCCCGGGCCGCTTGACTTCTGCCGATCCCAGCGGGATCACGACGTTGCCGTCGGGAACCTCCCCCTTCATCTTGTACAGGAGCTTGTGCTCGACGAAGACCACCGGGTTCGGGTCGCGGATCGAGGCGAGGAGAAGGCCCTTGGCGTCGCGCGGCGTCGACGGCGCGACGACCTTCAGCCCCGGAATGTGGGCGAAGAGGGCCTCGAGGCTCTGGGAATGCTGTGCCGCCGCGCCTGTACCCGAGCCTGCCGGACCGCGCACCACGAGCGGCACCGATACGGTGCCGCCGAACATGTAGCGGATCTTGGCGGCCTGGTTCACGAGCTGGTCCATCGCCAGCAGGATGAAGTCGAAGAACTGGAACTCGGCGACGGGCCGGAAACCTCCCAGGGCGGCGCCGATGGCCGCCCCCGCGATTGCCGCTTCGGAGATCGGCGTGTCGCGGATCCGATCTGGGCCGAACTCCGCGAGGAGCCCGTCGGTCACACCGAATGCGCCCCCGTAGACGCCGATGTCCTCGCCCAGCAGGAAAACGCGCTCGTCGCGCAGCATCTCCTCGCGAAGGGCGGAACGGACCGCCTGGCCGTAGGTCATCTCGGTCATTCGGCGTAGACCCCTTCCAGGACGTCCTCGCAGCTCGGCTCGGGCTGGGTCTCGGCCCATGCGACGGCGGCCTCGATCTCCTCGCGGGCGCGGCGTTCTGCACCGCCTGCGCCGTCGGCATCGATCACGCCGCCCTGCTCGAGAGTCGCCGCGAACCGCGCGATCGCGTCGTGATGCGCCCGCCAGTCGGCGATCTCCTCGCGCGTCCGATACAGGTTGCGATCGCTCTTGGAGTGGCCGCGGTAGCGGTAGGTGACCGCCTCGACGAGCCACGGACCGCTGCCGCCGCGGATCGCGTCCGCTGCTTCGGCGACGGCCTCCCGTACCGCGGCGACGTCGTTGCCGTCGACGCGCCGGGACGGCATGTCGTAGGCCGCGGCGTGGCCCGCCGCAGTCACCTTCATGCCCCGCGAAACGGGCAGCGACATCGCGTACTGGTTGTTCTCACACAGGAACAGGACCGGCAGATCCCAGATCGAGGCGAGATTCAGCGCCTCGTGGAAGCCGCCCTGGTTCACCGCGCCGTCGCCGAACACCGACAGGACCACCTTCGACGACTTCTCGAGGCGGACGGCCAGGCCGAGACCCGACGCAATCGGAATGCCGCCGCCGACGATTCCGTTGGCACCGAGATTGCCTCGGCTGACGTCGGCGATGTGCATCGAGCCGCCGCGGCCGCGGCCGTAGCCCGTCTGGCGGCCGAGGAGCTCGGCCATCATGCGATCCGCCTTGGCGCCCTTTGCCATGGCGTGACCGTGGCCGCGGTGGTGGCTGAGCAGATAGTCGTCGTCACGAAGCACCAGAGACCAGCCCGCGGGAACGGCCTCCTGGCCGATCGAGAGATGCATCGTGCCGTGGACGCGGCCGAGGCTGTACAGCTCCTCGACCTTCTCCTCGAAGGCCCGGATTCGCCACATCAGCTCCAGGGTCTCGAGCAGCCGCTCCCTCGGCAGGGCCACGAGCGCCGCGGTCGCCTCCGCCGACGCGGCGGCCGGGATTGCGCCGCTGCCCTCGTCCTCCGGCGCTCCGGGTGCCGCCGCATTTTCTCCGTTGACAGTCGAGGTCCGCTCGGAAAGCGATGCCTCAGGCATGGACGAGGTCCTGCTGGAGCGCGCCGGGCTTCGTCCCCTGTCGGGCGTCCTGCTCCTCCTGCCTGATGCGCAACCGGTAGAGCAGCGTCGACTCGTTCGGTTCGACTTCGGAACGGCGGATCGCCTCTCCCATCTGGACGTCCTTCGTCACGACTGCGCCCTCGGCGATGCCGGCCGGCAGGAGGTCCTCGGCGGCCGCGATTTCGGCGCTCTCGGCCAGCGCGTAGTGCATCCAGCCGCCCATCTTGTCGAGCTTCTCGCCGGCCTTGAGATCGCGCTTGGCGATCGTGATCGCTTCGGCAATCGGCTTGGGACCCGGCGCGATGGTGGCCTCGTGGTAGATCGCGGCGGTCGCGACGGTGATCGCCGTCTCGAGACTGGTGAGGTGATAGGGGCGAAACAGGACCCAATAAGGGCCACTGCCCATGGACAGGTATCGCATCTCGTCGGCCACGATCGGACTGTCGGTCTCGATCACGCAGAAGACGCCCGGCGCCACACCGATCGCGTAGTCGACGACGCCCTTCCTGAGGAGGATGCCGCCCTCGTCTCGCGGACAGAAGAGCTTCGGGAGCTCGGCGACCGTCGCGTTCGGCCCGTGCATCCCCCGAATGTCCGGCACCAGCCCGGTGGCATTGGCCAGGCACGACATCTCGACGGCCGTCTTCGTCCCGTCGACGAACCCGGCGAGCATCCACGGGTTGGCGCCGATGGCCTTGGCCCGCTCCGCCTGGGTATCGGGCGTGGCCGACCGATCGAGGGGATTGTTCTTGCCCTTGCCCGCGGCAACGACGCCGAACCCGAGCGTCCGGGCGAATTCGACGAGTTCCTTTGCCGGCGCATATTCATCGCCGGCTGACGTTGAGTAGATGACCCCGGCCTCGTCCGCCATGCGCTTGAGAGCACGACCCACGGTCACGTCGGCTTCGACGTTCAGCATCACGACGTGCTGGCCGCCGCGGATCGCGGCGTCGGCCACGACCGCGCCCACCTCCGGCACGCCGGTGGCGTCCACGATCGCCTCATTGCCGGGCAGATGGGCCAGGAGCTCGGCCGAGCGGGTCACGATCTTGTGGCCGGCCGCCCGGGAGCGCTCCGCCGCCGCGAGGTCCTCTGCGACGTCGACCATGTCGTCGGGGATGCCGGCCGATCGGTAGGCAGCGCGAGCTCGATCGAGGTCGATGTCGGCGACCCCGGTGACGTCGAACCATGGCAGGGGCGCCATCTGCGAAACCAGGCCGGTGCCCATCTGGCCCGCGCCAACGACGCCGAGGGTTACCGGCCGGCCCGCCTCGGCGCGGTCAAGGAGCTTCTCGTACAGGGACATGGGTTACTCAGCTTTCTGTGAAGGTCCCCAGATTTCGATCTCATCGCCGACCGTCAGTCGCGGGAGGGGCTTCGCCTCGATGCAGACGTCGCCCAGCATCTCCGGCTCGGTCAGTCCGTTGGCCTTGACCACGAGGTGTCCAAGATTCGCGAGGTTCTCGTTGGCCACGTCCCCGACCGCAAGGACGCGGAAGGTTTCGGCACCCAACCGAAGCGTGTCTCCGGGGGCGATGGTCGCCAGGTTGACGTCGGCAGCGTGGAGAACGGAGAACTCGGCCAGCTCCTCGGGGGCGCCCTCCTGGAAGAACACGAGGATCTGCGCGGCCCGGAATTCCTCCACGCTGTCGCCGATCGAGGTGACCCAGGAGCGCAGCTTCAGCTGGCCGTCATCCACGTCAATCCACGGCTTTGATGTTGTCTTCCTTGACGCCGGACACGAAGAGATCCTCGGTGATGAACATCATCAAGGGGCCCGCCGGCGAAGTCGGGTGGACGTCGATCGTGGGCACCTTCTTCATCGGATAGACACCCACCCGAGCGGTTCCGCCGCAGTCGATGACGACGCACGCCATCTGATCGAAGCCAACCTTCGACTTGAAGCCGTCGAACGGGATGCCTCCGGTCATCTCTGCGATCTTCTGGGCGACGGGATGGATTCCTCCTCCCGTGATTGACACCACGTATTCACGGCCGGGCTTGGGGTGGATGGTGAGCGGCCCGCCCCAGCCACGGCCTCCCTTTTCGACTCGAACTGCCCTGTAGGTCTTGGTCTCAGTCATTCGGCTTCTCCCCAGCGAGCGATGCGCCGGGCCGCTCCCCGGCGCCGAGTCACGCCTCCCTTAGGCGTAGAGGCCGAAGCTTGCCACGTAAGCGATCACGACGGCGAGCGGGCCCGTGATCTGCCGCGAGAAGAGGACGGCAGGGACCCCGATCTCCACCGTCTCCGGCTCCGCCTCGCCGAGGGCGAGACCGACCGGGATGAAGTCGCAGCCGACCTGCGAGTTGATGGCGAAAAGCGCCGGCAACGCCAGGGATGGGGCCATCCCGCCCTTGGCGATGAGCGTTGCCCCGATGACCGTACCGATGACCTGGGCCATGACGGCGCCCGGGCCGAGCAGCGGCGAGAGGATCGGGATGCCACCGATGACGCCGAGCACGACAAGACCCGGCAGCGAGTTCGCGAGGCCGGAGACGTTGTCGGCGATCCACGTCCCGATGCCCGTATACAGGATCAGGCCGATCACGAAGCTGATGAAGCACATGAAGGGCAGGATGTTCCGCAGGACCTGGTCGACGCTCTGCCGACCCGACTGGTAAAGAGTTCCGACAACAACGCCGGCGCCCTTGCCGACGCTGACGAGAATGCCCGTCAAACCTTCCACGTCTTGTCTCCTCCCCTATGCCTGCGTCGGTTCGGCGGCCGGTTCGGTAGACGGCTGCTTGGCAGCTTCACGCGCGGTCAACCACGCGGTGATCCACTCCGTGACAAGACCGCGGATGAAGATCACGACGAGCCCGACGAGCAGGTATCGAACGGCAAGCGGGGTCAGATCGAGGCCAAGGGCCTTGACGCCGGACGCGATGCCGAGCCAGACGAAGATCTCGCCGGGGTTGATATGCGGGAAGATGCCCAAGGGCGGGTGGACGTAGGAGACCGCGGAGTCGTAGAAGGCGGGCTTGTACTTCTCGGGGAACCAGCGGCCCTGCGTGTAGGCCATCGGGTTCGTGAGGAAGAAGACGGCCAGGACCGGCGCCACGATGTAGCGCAGCGGTGTGTACTGGATCCCGTCACGGGCGGACACCGAGATGGCCCGGTCGATCCGCTCCTCTCCGACGAGGGCGGTGAACGCGTAGATGGCCGTCATCAGGACCAGCAGCAGCGGAATGATGCCGGTGATGAGACCGGCGAGGACCGTGCCGCCCTTCTGGAAGATCCCGATGAAGCCTGTGGCTAGCCAGACGAGTTGATCCATCCCTATCTCCCGGTATGGGGCTACCCAACGACAGGTGACGCGGGTGACTGTCAGGCGCGCTGGGCGATGGCGGCACCTCCTTCCGCTGTCTGTTTCGCTGCCCGGTCCTTGCGGAGGGTCGTCACGACCTGGCACAGCGCCGCGCGCAGCGCGGAGTCGAAAGTGGCGACGGCAGGCGTGTCGCACAGGCGCTCGTAGGGCAGCCCGGGCAGGTCAGGAATCGGCTTGGGTCTCGAGAGCGTGGTCCAACCCTTGAGGACTTCGGCGGCGAGGACCCGGTCGTCGCGCCCGACAGCGACGACGGCGTAGGTGCGGCTTCGATAGCGTCCCTGGCCCAACCCGACGGCGACGGTTCCGCTACGCCGCATCTCTGCGATGCGCTTGCTGAACCCGATCGCCTGACGATAGGACAGCGCGAGTTGAAGGACCCAGAGCAGGACGATCACGCCGATGAAGACCGCGATGTCAGGCAGGCGCATTCATCGCTCCTGGAGTGCGGACGCCGCTCCGCGACTGGCCAATCGTCGGGTTTGTCACAAATGTGCCAACCAGTGCCGTTGGTGCCTGATCGATGGGCAGTATGGTCGGTTCCAGTGAGATGTCAAGACGTCGGATAACCTGCCGAACGTGACGCAGGATCGCGACCCCGATCGGACAGCGCTCGAAAACGCGCTGGCAGGACGCGGCGAGTACGAGCTGTTCCCGTGCGATCCCGGGCTGGCGGACACGGCAGCATTCTGCGCCGCCTACGGATTTGCGCTCGACGATTCCGCCAACACGATCATCGTTGTCGGAAAGGGCGACCCACCTCGATACGCGGCTTGCGTCGTGCTGGCCACCCACCGGCTGGACGTCAATCGGACGGTGCGCGCGCGGCTCGAGCGGAGGAAGGCGTCCTTCGCCTCGCTGGACGAGACGCGCCAACTGACCGGACAGGAAATCGGGGGCGTGACCGCGTTCGGATTGCCGGATGGAGTTCCGCTGTGGGTCGACGCGGCCGTGATGGATCGGCCGCGGATCGTCCTGGGTGGAGGCAGCCGGCGATGGAAGGTGCTGGCCCCGCCTTCGATCCTGCGAACGTTGCCGGGCGTCGAGATTGTCGAGGGCCTCGCCAATGCGGCGCCGAGGCCTATCGAATGAGCCAGACGTCGGTCGACTGAGTCGAACGCCCGTCGGCCCCACCCGTTCAAGGTCGAGAAGGAAATCGAGATCGACGCGTCCTCGGAAGAGGTCTGGGAAGCGATCACCACCGGTTCCGGGCTGGACGCCTGGTGGATGGGTACCAATGAGGTCCATGAAGGTCTGGGCGGGGCGGTCCGAACGAGCTTTCCCAGATTCACGATGGAGTCGCGCATCACCGCCTGGGATCCCCCGCACCGCTTCGTGAACGAGTCTCCGGAGGGCGAAGATGGCCGGCTGATGGCTTTCGAATACCTCATCGAAGGGCGGGGCGGCACGACGCTCCTGCGGTGGGTCCACAGCGGGTTTCTCCCGGACGCCGACTGGGAAACCGAGTACGACGGCCTCAAGGAAGGCGACCCCGCTTACATCTTCAAGCTTGCCGAGTACCTCAAGTTCTTCCGCGGCCGGACTGCGACCCCGATCGGCGCCACCGGGCCGCAGGTTGACCGCGATCGGGCGTGGTCGGTCTTCGGGACAGCCCTGGGGCTCCCGAACGACGTCGCGGCGGGCCACGCTGTTCGGGCAACCCTCGACGGCCTCCCACCGATCGAAGGCGTAGTCGATTACCGCTCGCCTGCATTCCTCGGCGTCCGCACCGATGATGCGATCTACCGGTTCATCTACGGCCTGGGCGGCACGATCGTCCTTGGGCACCACATCTTCGCCGACGTCGATCGTGAAGAAACCGAACGCGCCTGGCAGGCCTGGTTGGACGGGGCCTTCGCGGGCGGCGGCAGTTGATGCCGTCGCGAAGTCTGGAAAGGGAACACGCATGACCACGCTCGAGACGGTGACTTCGAAGGACGGCACGACCATCACGTTCGAGCGCCTCGGGGCTGGACCCCCGGTCGTCCTGGTCTGCGGCGGATCGGTCGATCGGATGGCGAAAGCGGGCCTGGCGGCCCTCCTCGCATCGGATTTCACCGTCTTCAATTTCGACCGGCGGGGCCGTGGGGAGAGCGGCGACACGCCGCCGTATGCGGTCGATCGTGAGATCGAGGACATCGATGCTGTGATCGACGCCGCCGGCGGTTCGGCGGGTCTGTACGGAATCTCGTCGGGGGCGGCACTTGCGCTCGAGGCGGCGCGCCAGCTGGGGGCCAAGGTCACCAAGCTCGCCCTCTTCGAACCGCCCTACATCGGCGACCCGGCGGCCCGACCGCCCGCCGACCAGGTCGAGCAGTACAACAGGATGATCGCCGAGGGTCGGCGCGGAGACGCGGCGGACTACTTCATGGAGAAGGTCGTTGGCCTTCCCGCCGAGTTCGTTGCCCAGGCGCGCACGTCACCATCGCGCGCGGGCCAGGAGGCCCTCGCCCACACCCTGGCCTACGACGCGACCATCATGGGCGACTACTCCGTGCCGACGGAGGCGGCGGCCCAGGTGGCCCAGCCCACGATCGTGATCGACGGGTCGGCGAGCTTCCCCTTCATGCACGAGACGGCTCAGACGCTCGCGGCGGCGCTACCCGAGGGACAGTCGCGGACGCTCGAAGGACAGCGCCACGATGTCGATCCGAGGGTGCTTGCTCCGGTGCTGAAGGAGTTCTTCGCCGGGAGAGGGTAAACGAGCCCCGAGCCGATTCCGCCCCGGTTCCCCGCCGCGGGCGGGTAGCATTGCCTCCCCAACGCTTTGGAGGTAGGCGATGCCGACGGACCGGCCGACGGGTTTTCACCTCGCGCAGGTGAATATCGCTCGTCTCCTGGCGCCGCTCGACTCGCCGCAGCTGGCCGATTTCGTTGCCCAGCTGGCGGCGATCAACCGGCTCGGCGATGCGGCGCCCGGGTTCGTCTGGCGTCTTCAAACCGAGAGCGGTGACGCAACCGGAGTACGGGCGTTCGACGATGACGAGATCATCGTCAACCTTACAGTCTGGGAATCGGTCGAGGCGCTTCGCGCGTTCGCCTACCACTCTCCGCACATGACAGTGTTCCGCCGCCGCCGAGAGTGGTTCGAGCGGATGGCAGAAGCGCACCTTGCATTGTGGTGGGTTCCGGTTGGCGAGCTGCCGACCACCGCGGAGGCGGAACAGAGGATTGGCTTGCTGCGCCGAATCGGACCAAGCCCGCAAGCATTTACCCTCCGCGAGCCATTTGCCCCGCCCAAAACCATCGCCATCGGCACGTCCCGGTCGGCCCACGGATTGGTGTCAATCGGCGCTGAAGGGGACGCGCCGGCCTAGCTTGCTGCGCCTGAAAGGGAGGCCGCCGTGTTCGTTCCGCTGTCGGTACTCGAGTTCCGCGACCGCGCTGCGGCCTTCTTTGGCGACAAGGTCGGTGTCATCGACGGCGAACGGCAGTTCACGTATCGCGCGTTTGCCGAACGGACACACCGACTGGCCAACGCGCTCCGAGGCATCGGGGTCGGCGCCGGCGACCGCGTCTCGTTCATCACGTACAACACCCATCACCTGCTCGAGGCCTACTACGGTGTCCTCGAAGCGGGTGCCGTCCTCAATCCGATCAACATCCGCCTGGCGCCGCACGAGATCGCGTACATCCTCGACCACGCGGCGGCCAGCGTCGTGGCGTTCCATCACGACTTTCTGCCCCTGGTCGAGCAGATCCGACCGGGCCTTGAGAGCCGGCCACACTTCGTCGTTCTCGATGGCGAGGCACGGGGATCGGCCGACCACGAGTACGAAGCTCTCTTGGCCGCGGCCTCGCCGGAGCCGCTCCATCCCGAGGTTGACGAGAACGGCCTGGCCGAGCTCTTTTACACGAGCGGGACGACAGGCCTGCCGAAGGGCGTCGCCATGACCCATCGGGAGCTCTATCTGCATAGCCTCATGGCCGAGCTCGGCCTCCGGTTCGCGGAGGACGATGTGGTCCTCCACGTCGTGCCGCTCTTCCATGTCAACGGCTGGGGAGTGCCGCACTTCCTGACCATGGTCGGCGGGCGGCATGTCATGCTCCGCCGCTTCGAGCCGGCCGCGTTGATGGATCTCGTCCAGCGCCATCGCGTGACCCGACTGCTCGCCGTCCCGACAATCTTCGCGGCGGTCCTCAACCATCGGGAGCGGTCGCGCTACGATCTCTCGAGCCTTCGCCAGGTCATCATCGGCGGCTCGCCGGCATCACCGGCCCTGGTCCAATCCCTCGAGGCGGAGCTCGGCGCAGAGGCGATCGTCGGCTACGGGCTGACCGAGACGTCGCCGATCGTGACCCTAGCCCAACCGCGGCGAATGCTCACCGACAACGAACCCACCGAGCGACGGCAGGAACGACAGGCCATGACCGGCTGGGCGATCCCAGGCGTTGGGCTCCGCGTTATCGATGCCGACGGGGCCGACGTGCGTTCCGATGGCGACCAGATCGGCGAGGTCGTCATCCGGTCGAATTCGGTGATGGATGGCTATTACCGCGATCCGGATGCGACCGCGTCCGCGATTCGCAACGGCTGGCTGCACACCGGTGATATGGCGACTATCGACGAGGCTGGTTACGTCCTCATCAAGGATCGGTCCAAGGACATCATCATCAGCGGCGGCGAGAACATCTCCTCGGTCGAAATCGAGGTTGCGCTCGCCGCCCATCCGGCCGTCCTCGAGTGCGCGGTCGTCGCGGCCCCGGATGAGAGGCGCGGCGAGGTTCCGGTCGCGATTGTCGTCCTCAAGCCCGACGCGACGGCCTCCCCGAAAGAGTTGCGCGCCTTCTGCCGCCAGCGCCTCGCCGTGTTCAAGGTGCCTCGGCAGATCCAGTTCCGCGACGCGCTGCCGAAAGGCGGTACAGGCAAGATCCTCAAAGCTGAGTTACGCGAGCCCTTCTGGGCCGGAATGACCTCGCGCGTTCACTGACGGCCGGCCCGGCGAAGGGGTCAGCGCGTCCGCCCGAGAGTCTTGCCGCGGGCGCTTATCGATGTCAGAATGCCGCCTTCATGGTCGCCGCCAGTTGGGCCGCCTCCGGCCGATCCGCCCTTCGGTGTACCTGTCGCTCGGCTCCCGAGCAGGGCAGGTGGTGTATCTGAGCGCCGGATCCAACGTCGAGGCGCCGCCGCTCACCGGACCCCCTGCCCGACAGGGGCTTCTCTTTGTCCGCCACCATCCACCCTGCGAAATACCGAAGGGATCGCCCAGATGACCAGCCCTCCCCTCGTCGACGAGGAAACGTTCAGAACCATCTCCACGTCGGATCTGCTGCAGAGGCTCAACGACCCCGAGCTCACGGTCGTCGACGTGCGACCGATCGCCGCCTACAACGGCTGGCGCCTCCGCAGCGAGGCTCGCGGGGGCCACATCCCGGGCTCCGTTTCGTTTCCGGCCCCATGGTTGCGCACCGTGGACGGCGCTGAAGTCGACTGGCTGCTGAGCAGCAAGCGCATCGAACCCGCGCGGACGGTCGTCGTGTATGGCTATGGCCGCGACGACGTCACTGAATTCGCGACGAGGCTGAGGCTCCTGGGGCACGAGCGTGTCTGGGTCTACGACCTGGGCTGGGCGGCCTGGGCCGCCGACGATCGCCTGCCCGTCGAGCGCCTGCCCAACTACCACGCCCTCGTCCACACCGAATGGCTGCGCGAGCTCCTCAACGGCGAGCGCCCCGAGGCTGCTCCCGGCGGACGTTCGCTGCTGTTCCATGTCAACTTCGGCGTGCCCGAGGAGTACGCCGACGGCCACATTCCCGGGGCGCTTCACCTGGACACCAACCGGCTTGAGGATCCGGCCGACTGGAACCGTCGGCCGCCGGAAGCCCTCGAGTCGGCGCTCCGTGCGCTCGGCATCACCCACGACACGACGGTCGTCCTGTATGGGCGCGATACCGAGGGCCATGCGAACGAGAAATGGCCGGGCCGTCGCGCCGGTCAGATCGCCGCCACGCGCGCCGCCGCGATGCTGCGCTACGCAGGCGTGGCCGATGTCCGGCTGCTTGACGGCGGCTATGACTGGTGGGTTCGGGCCGGCTATCCCCTCGAGACCGTGATCCGCGAGCCATCGCCGGTGCCGGCCTTCGGGCTTTCAATCCCGCAGCGCCCCGACCTGATCATCGACATCGAGGAAGCCAAGGCGATCGTGGCCGACCCGGACGGTGCCGCGCTGGTCAGCGTACGCACCTGGAACGAGCACATCGGCAAGGTCAGCGGATACAACTACATCGGGCCGGCGGGTCGGATCGCCGGCGACGTGTGGGGCAACTGCGGAACGGACGCCTACCACATGCAGCATTACCGCAACGTCGACAACACGATGCGCGCCTATCCGGAGATCGCCGCCAACTGGGCGGAGGCCGGGATCACCCGCGACAAGTGGGTGGCGTTCTACTGCGGCACCGGCTGGCGGGCGAGCGAAACCTGGTTCTATGCCTACCTCATGGGTTGGCCGCGGATCGCGGTGTACGACGGCGGCTGGTTCGAATGGAGCCAGGACCCGATCAACAACCCGATCGAGGTTGGCGTACCGGAGGGACAGTTCGCCACGTAGCCGTCAGCCCTGGGAGAGCGCCTCGAGCGACTCGAGCGGCTCGCGGTTGCCGAACGACGGGGTAGGGCCGCGCGGCTGAGCGGCCCAGCGGACCGCGTTCGCGATGACCCTGCGGACCTCCGGGTGGAAGTAGGTCGGGTAGCTTTCGTGTCCCGGCCGGAAGTAGAAGATCCGGCCTTGGCCGCGCTGGTAGCAGCAGCCGCTCCGGAAGATCTCGCCGCCCTGGAACCAGCTGACGAAGACGAGCCGGTCCGGTGCCGGGACGTCGAATGGTTCCCCGTACATCTCCTCGTGCTCGATGAGGAACGATTCGCCGAGGCCTTCGGCGATCGGATGCGACGGATCCACGACCCAGATCCGCTCGCGCTCCGCGGCTTCGCGCCACTTGAGCTCGCCACTCGTGCCCATCAGGCGCCGGAAGATCTTCGACATGTGCCCGGAATGAAGAACGATCAGGCCCATCCCGTCGAGGACCCGCCGGTGCACCCGCTCAACGACCGGGTCGTCGACCTCGGAGTGAGCCACGTGGCCCCACCAGGTCAATACGTCCGTGTCTGCCAGCGTTGCCTCGTCGAGGCCATGGTCGGGTTCGTCGAGAGTCGCTGTCCGCACCTCGAAGCCCGCGTCGCCCAGGCCGTCCGCGATCGCTCCGTGGATGCCAGCCGGATAGATCGCCCCGATCGGTGGGTCGCTTCGTTCCTGACGGTGTTCGTTCCAGACGGTGACCCGCGTCATCAGCCGAGCGAAGGGGCGAGACTCGGCCCGGCCGCCGCGAGCGTGCTCGGCAGTTGATCGTCCGGCAGTGGATCGCCCGCAGCGTCACGGGCAGTTGCAACATCGACCACTGCACCGCCGCGAGCCGTCGACGCGCGGATCGCGTCCCAGAGGCGGGCCATCCGTAGACCGACCTCGGGTGGACTCGGGTTGGCGGTTCTCCCGGCACGGACGTTCAGGAATTGCTCCCAGACGTGCGTCGGTGCGATCGATCGGACCTTGCGCAGGTGTCCTTTGCCGGCCCGCTGCACCTCCAGCGCTCGCCGTAGATCCCAGTCCGCAGGATTGCCTGCGTCGTGAAGATACGAATGTCCGAATCGCATGACGGAATTGCGCCGCCGCACGCACTCATCGTCACGAGGGCGCCGGAGCTCAGCCGACCGATGACGACCGAGCGGATGTCGACCGGCCGCCCGTCGTCCTCCATCCATGCCGCGACCTGGGCGAAGTCCTCTCCGGCCAGGTCCGACACGGTGTTGAGCATGTGCGCGCCGGTGTCGAACAGAAAGCCGCCGCCAGACCGCTCGGGTTCCTGGCGCCACGTCCCCTCCGTGACTGCTGCCCAGTTCTGCCAGACGACCGCACTGATGTTGAGGATCGGCCCCAGCTGACCGGAGCGGAGCATGCGGGACGCTTCCCGGACATGCGGCGACAGACTGCCCTGGAACGCCACGACGAGCAGCCGTCCCGTCCGGTCGCGCGTCTCGATGAGGGCGCTCGCCTCGTCGGCGGTCATGACCATCGGCTTCTCGAGGAGAACGTCGATGCCGGCCTCGAGACAGGCGGCTGCCTGGGTGAAATGCAGCACGTGGGGGGTGATGATGAAGACGGCATCGAGCTGCTCCGCGTACCTCGCGATGAACCGTGACCAGTCCGGCTCGTTGGGCGGAGCGGCCAGTCCGTGCCGCTCGAACAGTTCTGCGGCGGCCGCGTACGCGGCTGCGGACGGCTCGCAGACAGCGACCACCTCGGTGTCAGCGCGTCGAAGGATCTCCCCGAGGTGGGCGCGGGCCATGAGGCCCACGCCAATGAACCCGACCCGCGTCCGTCCGGAATCGATCATCGGTCCGCAGGTACCTCCGGTCGAGTGAGCTGCGCGGCAGGTTGCCTGTTTCGCGCACGCTACCTTACGGGGCAAGGTGCTCGTCGGGTGAGCCCGCATCGACGATCTCGTACTCTCCACCTGTGGCGAGCAGGACGTGGCCGGCGTATGTCGGCGTCGCCACGGCCGGCTACCTGCTCTACACGCTGGGCGCCGTTGGGCCGTACCTCCGGTCGCAGTTGGGCCTATCGGGAGCGGAGGTAGGCCTCCACTCCACCGCGGTTGCCGTGGGACTCATCGTCGCGGGCGCCTTCGCCGCCGATCTGGCGCGCCATTTCGGGGAGCTCCGGGTGCGCGGCGCGGCCCTCGGAGCCCTCGTGGTCGCGATTCTTACCCTGGCCTGGGCCCCCGCCATCGGTGCGACCATGGCGGCGGCGGCCATCATCGGTTTCGGCGCCGGGACGGTTCTGGGCTACTCCAACGCAGCCCTCGGTGGACCCGGCGGGCGCCTGGCGCGCGTCCACCTCGCCAGATCGGGGGTCTGGGGGATCCTCGCCGGCTTTGTCGGCCCGGGGGTCGTGGCAACGGGTGCGAGCCTCGGTCCCGGCTGGTGGCTGGGCCCGGTGGCTTCCATCGGGCTCCTCGCGCTGATCGCGTTCGACCTTCGATCCGGGCCAGGCATCGAGCCTCCCCCGCGGCACGATCCCGAGGATGGCCGGCTCCCACGGGGCTTCTGGCTGGCCTGGGTCTTCCTGGTGGCGGCGATCGCGGTCGAGTTCACGGTCGTCTTCTGGGGAGCCACCCTGGTGCAGCATCGAACGCAGGTTCTCCTCCCGGAGGCCACGGCGATCGGCACGCTGTTCATCGGCGGCATGCTCGTGGGTCGGCTTGGGCTGAGCGCCGGGCTCGGAGCCGGACAGGAGATCCGACGCATCGGCGGCCTTGGTCTGGCGTTGGCGTTAGC
>DATCPH010000042.1:0-6210 GCA_036570185.1 Candidatus Limnocylindrales bacterium
CCTTTGGAGGGCAGTATGCCCTCATCACCCTTCGCCCGCCGGTCTCGGGCCGAACCGGCAACCAGGGCGACATCCTCATCAACGGCACGAACTCCGCCGTCGTCGCCATCAATGGCGACATCGGGATGAATACCGGCGCCACGCTCAACGGGCATTCGGCATCGGTCAGCGTCGTCGACGGCTACTACATCCGATACTACGGCGCCACGACCGACACCTCGACACCGCCCGGACCTGCCGCGTACAAGCAGCTGCGCGCGCTCATCCCCGACCCGAACTACCCGCTCCCGGCAAGGGGAGTGGTGGCAGGCGCCATAGACACAAGCCCCTACTGCACTACCCAGATTTCAATGGCGGAGGCCAACGGCTATCCAACGCCAAAGGTTCCTTACACCTGTTACACGCCCGGGAACTACACCTCAAGCTCCTTTCCGACCATCAGTAACGGAAGCGCAGTTCTGCTTGAGCCGGGGCTCTATTTTTTCGACGGTGGCATCCTTAATCAGGGAATCCTCATCGGTGGCTACACCCCCAATGCAGCAGGCGTGGCGCTCGTTATTCCGCAGTCTCAGGTCTTCAAGTCGGACGGCGGCGGCGGACGGAGTGCCAACATACTGGCGCTCAACCGAGGTACGGCCTACGACCTTCGAGTCGGGGGGCAGGAAGCCACGGCGGCTCTCGCGGGCCTTATTCCCGTCCAGACGAACACCACACCGCCGATCACCATGTCGGTCATCGTCCCGCGGGATCCGCCCTGCGTCGTGATTGTGCCGGCTCCAAACTGTTCGGCCTCTACGATCGTCTGGACCGGCTCCGGCAATGCGACCGTTACGTCTGTCGCCGGAGTCGTCTATGGACCTTCCGACAACAGCAAGGTGTCCGGTAATAGCGACCCCAAGGGCTATCTCGGCCAGTTGACCTCGTGGACGATCACATATTCAGGTGGTTCAACACTGAACGAAAACTACCTGGGAACCGCGGGTGGCGGCGTACTACGCCTCGATACGGCATGCTCGGGAGGGACCACGCCCTGCACTCCGTAATGGGTGGCGGCCGGCCGCTTCTGGAGGTTGACAACAGACTTTTGCAAGCCGCTCAGCGCCGCGAGATGAGCGACATCTGGTACGGGCTGTCGTCAAGTCTGGTGAGTGGGACGCCTACGTCTCATCGCTGAAAGCGTGGAACGAGGCCGCACCGGCAGCCGGGCTGCCCGCCTATCGCGCTTGGTCGGCGGTGTTCGGCGACATCGGCGAGGTGTGGCTCGAGGCTGAGTACGACAGTCTCGATGCCCATGTCGCTGCGTTCGACGCCGTGCACAAGAACGACAAGTTCATGAAGGTCCATCGGGCGATGCGCTCGCACCTGGTGGTCGGAAGCGAGCACGACTATCCGCTCGTCACGATCGATCTCACGGCTTGACGCTGGACCACAGGGAGAAACGGCCAGGGGGCGGGGTTCGTGGAGGGAGTGCTGACGTGCGCCGACAGGGCCTGGTCTCCAACCTCAGACCTGGCCTCGAGCAAGACCCGAGGGAGAAGGGGCTACCCGACAGGCACGCCGTCGGGGCCAGCGAAAGCGTTTTGGGCACCCATCGGCGTAGTGTTCGCCCCTAACCGCCCCGCATGCGCGCCTCCTGACAACGTGACGGCTCGGATACGTAACCGAGCGCGCGGGTCAGAGCCGCAGTTCGGAATCGGCTTCCACCATTCCGCCGCGGCCGCCGGGATCGGGTGGCGCGACACGCGACGATCGAAGATGGCGACCGACGAGGATGGCCGCCGCAGCGCTAATCGTGATAGCGGCCACGATCTGCGCGGTCGGGACCCCGAAAAGGCGCCAGTTGTCGGCTTTCAGCGATTCGACGGCGAAGCGGACGGTGCCGTACCAGATGAAGAACACGAGGAGCAGGTCGCCGGTTCGCAGTCGGTGGGCGAAGCGCCGGGCAATCCAGATGAGAACCAGTGCCCCGAGGAGGCCGGAAAGCGACTCGTACAGGAACATCGGGTGGAAGTGCTGCCCGAGGGTTGCCAGCGGGTCGGACCCGGGCGGACAGGGGTAGCCCTGGGTCCGGTACTGGCACTGGATGGCGATCCCCCACGGCAGGTTCGTCGGTGCGCCATAGAGCTCCTGGTTGAAGAAGTTCCCCCAGCGCGCGATGGCCTGCATGACGAACAGACCCGGCGCGACCGCATCGGCCCAGGCGAGGAACGGCTGCTGCTTCCAGCGCGCGTAGGCGTACGCGATCACGACCCCGGCGATGATCCCGCCGTACACGCCCAGGCCCGAGTACGGCGGCAGGACGATTCTGAGCAGGTCGTCCTTGTAGAGCTGCCATTGGTCGATCACGTGGTACAACCGGCCGCCAATGAGAGCGGCGATTCCGACGACGATCATCGCGTTCGGGAGCAGCCAGACGTCGAACTTTCGCCAACGGGCCTCGCGACTGATCACGAAGTACGCCGCCGCGAGCCCGACCGCGTAGGCGATGCCGTACCAGTGAACGTCGAGCGGACCGATCGAGAAAGCGATCGGGGATGGCGTCAGGTCGATCATGTCCGCAAGGCTGGCATCGATCTCCGATCCGTCCGGGTGCTGCTGGCCCCTGGCGGTGACGTCCCAGCCCCGAGGGCCGGGCTGATGGTCATGGAAACAGCGTGAGGCGAGCGCCGATCAGCAAGAGGAAGATGCCGAACGCACGTTGTGCAACCTGCGGCGGGAGCGACGTTCCGATCCGGGCGCCGAAGTAGGCCCCAACCAGGAGTCCGACCGCGATGACCGCAGCCGCTCGGACGTCGACCTGGCCGGCTCGGTAGTACTCCAGTGCGCCGAACAGGCCGACCGGCAGGAGGAGCGCCGCCAGCGAGGTGCCCGCGGCTGTCGCGATGGGGAATCCCGCGACGAGGATGAGCGCCGGGACGATGACGAGGCCGCCGCCGATCCCGAACAGCCCTGAGAGCACCCCGCCGACGAGTCCGATAATCGCGATCGGGACGATGGCTGGCATGAGCCGGGATCCTTCTGCTGGTCATCGCGGACAGTCGTCGCGCATCGCGATGGAGTCTGGGGTCGCGATTATCCGCTTGAAAGCGCGAGGAAGCTGACCCGCTGACGACGTGGGCGACATCCTCGCCCGAACGGTCGGCACGACCAAGCAGACCTATGGGCGCCACGATTGTCTTGTCTCGTGACGATCATGCCATGGCGTTGGGGGCTGGCCACTCCAACTGATGGTGTCCTGCCGGCTGCTCATCCGCTACGCTCAGGGCCTTACATCATCCGGGTGAGGGCTTCGTGATCTGCTCGAACTGCGGCACCGAGAACCCCACGGGGATGACGTTCTGTATCGAGTGCGCCACTCGCCTCTCCGTCGCCTGTCCTGCCTGCGGGCACGCCAACCCGCCGAGTGCCAAGTTCTGCGGCTTATGCGCCACGCCACTCGTCGCCGGAGGTATAGCGCCCGCGCCGACGGCCTCGCGGCTGGGCCTCCCGACAGCCAGCGAGGGACCCGTCGCCGAGAGGCGCCTTGTCTCGGTCCTCTTCGCCGATCTCGTCGGCTTCACCAGCCTCGCTGAGGGCCGCGACGCCGAGGAGACCCGGGAGCTGCTCACCCGCTACTTCGACCTCGCCTCCGAGGTCGTCACTCGCTACGGCGGCACGGTCGAGAAGTTCATCGGCGACGCGGTCATGGCCGTCTGGGGGGCGCCGACGGCCCACGAGGACGACGCCGAGCGAGCGGTGCGGGCAGCCCTCGACCTGGTCGACGCGGTCAAGGCGCTCGGCCCCGCCATCCAGGCCCGTGCCGGGGTGCTGACGGGCGAAGCGGCCGTGACGCTCGGTGCCACCAACCAGGGCATGGTCGCCGGAGACCTGGTCAATACCGCCAGCCGGCTCCAATCGGTGGCCCCGCCGGGGGCGGTCCTGGTCGGTGAGGCGACCCATCGGGCGGCGTCTCAGGCCATCGCCTTCGAGGAAGCGGGCGAGCAGCTGCTCAAAGGGAAGTCGAGCCCGGTGCCCGCGTGGCGGGCGCAGCGCGTGGTGGCCGAAGTCGGCGGGCGGAACCGATCGGACACGCTGGAAGCGCCCTTCGTCGGTCGTGACGACGAGCTGCGCCTGCTGAAGGACCTGTTCCATACGACGAGTCGAGAGAAGCGCGCGCGTCTCGTGTCGCTCATCGGTCCGGCCGGCATCGGCAAGACCCGTCTCGCCTGGGAGTTCCTCAAATACCTCGACGGGGAGGTCGAGCTGGTCTGGTACCACGACGGGCGTAGCCCAGCGTATGGCGACGGCATCAGCTTCTGGGCGCTCGGCGAGATGGTCCGCCGCCGCGCCGGGCTGCTCGAAACCGACGATGAGGCGACGACCCGTGCGAAGATCGCGGCCACGCTGGCCGAGCACGTGCCGGACCCGGATGAGCGGCGCCAAATCGAGCCGGCCCTCCTTGCGCTCCTCGGCGTGGAGTCATCGACGAGCGGCCCGGAGCAGCTCTTCGCGGCGTGGCGCACGTTCTTCGAGCAGCTGGCGGCGACTGCTCCGGTCGTGATGGTCTTCGAGGACTTTCACTACGCCGACGCAGGGCTCCTCGACTTCGTAGACCACCTCCTCGCGTGGAGCCGGAACGTCCCCATCTTTGTGGTCACGCTGGCCCGACCCGAACTCCTCGAGAAGCGGCCGAATTGGGGCGCCGGCAAGCGCAACTTCACCTCGCTGTACCTCGAACCGTTCGCGGAGCCCGCCATGCGCGAGCTGCTTGCCGGCCTCGTGCCGGGCCTGCCCGCCGCGGCCGTGAAGGCCATCGTCGACCGCGCCGACGGCATCCCCCTCTACGCGGTCGAGACGGTGCGCATGCTGCTCGCTGATGGTCGCCTGGCCCTCGAGGACGGCGCGTATCACCCGACCGGCGACCTGACCACGCTCGCCGTGCCCGAGACGCTGACGGCACTCATCGCGAGCCGCCTCGATGGCCTGCCACCCGACGAGCGTGCCCTAGTGGCCGACGCGGCCGTGCTCGGCCAGTCGTTCACCCTCGCCGGCCTCTCGGCCGTGTCGGGTGTCACCGAGGCCGACCTGGAGCCGCGCCTGCACGGGCTCGTGCGCCGCGAGCTCCTGATGCTGCAGGCGGACCCGCGCAGCCCCGAACGCGGCCAGTACGCGTTCGTCCAAGCCCTCATCCGCGAGGTCGCCTACAACACGCTCGCCAAGCGAGATCGCAAGAGCCGCCACCTCGCTGCCGCCCGGTTCTTCGAGGGCCTCGGCACCGACGAGCTCGCCGGCGCCCTCGCCGGCCACTACCTCGCAGCGCACGAGAACGCCACAGAGGGGCCGGAAGCCGAAGCGCTGGCCGCCCAGGCCCGGATCGCGTTGAAGGCCGCCGCCGCGCGCGCCGCCGCCCTCGGCTCGCAGGAACAGGCCGTCACCTTCCTGCGCCAGGCCCTCACGGTCACGACCGATGCGGCCGAGGAAGCCGAGCTCCTCGAGCGAGCCGGCGAGTGCGCCTCGGCGGCCGCGCATCACGACAACGCGGAGACGCTCCTGCGCGCCGCGGTCGCGCGCCATCGCGAACGGGGCGATCGAACCGCCGCAGCCCGGGCCACAGCGGCGCTCGGCGGAGCGCTCCTGGCGTCTTATCGAACCGAGCCTGCCCTCGCTGCCCTCGAGCCCGCCGCCGACGAATTCGCCGACCTGGGCGCCGATCCGGGCTTCGTCGCACTCCTCGGCCAGCTCGCGCGCGCCTACATGCTCCACGAGGAGCCCGCGCGGGCGATCGGGGTCGCCGACCGCGTGCTCGCCGCCGCCGAGGAGGCCGATCTCGCGGCGCTCGTCGCCGACACGCTCGTGACGAAGGGCACCGCGCTCGCGACCGTTGGCCGGGGGTTACGAGGGCCTCGCCGAGATCGAGGGCGGCCTGCACCTGGCCGAACGGCATGGTCTCGCGGTCACGGCGCTGCGCGCCCGGAACAACCTCGGCATCGTCTTGTCCCGGGGCGATCCGCGCGCGGCGCTCGAGAGCGATCGGGTCGGCCTCGCCGAGGCGCGGCGCCTGGGCCGGCGCAGTCACCTGACCTTCCTCACGAACTCCGCGGAGGGTGCGACGTGGACGGGCGATTGGGACTGGGCCCTCGCGGAGCTCGATGAGCCGCTCGCGGGCGACCTCGAGCAGGTGGATCGGATCCTGATGCTCGAGGCTGCAGTGCGCCTCCGCGCGTGGCGTGG
>DATCPH010000043.1:0-7725 GCA_036570185.1 Candidatus Limnocylindrales bacterium
CGTTGCTGCGTCAGGCTTTCGCCCATTGCGCAAAATTCCCGACTGCTGCCTCCCGTAGGAGTCTGGGCCGTGTCTCAGTCCCAGTCTGGGTGATCGTCCTCTCAGACCACCTACCGATCGTCGCCTTGGTGAGCCGTTACCACACCAACGAGCTAATCGGACGCAGGCCCCTCCCGAAGCGCCTTGCGGCTTTACTGGTGCGATTGAACACACCACCACATGCGGTATTAGCCACCCTTTCGGGCAGTTATTCCCCACTTCGGGGCAGGTCACCTACGCGTTACTCAGCCGTCCGCCACTAACGATCGAAGCAAGCTTCGATCGTCCGTTCGACTTGCATGTCTCATGCACGCCGCCAGCGTTTATCCTGAGCCAGGATCAAACTCTCCGAAAAAACGCGCAGCCTTGCGGCTGCGACTTTGTCCGAGGGTTTGACCGCTCGCACATCCTTACCGGATTTCCTGCCACTCTTCAGTTGTTAAGGTGCAGCGTTCGGGGCATGGCAGCACCGGCGCAGAGCCCTAATGATGGGGCTTCACGATCGGGGTGTCAAACCTGGCGACCGTCGGAGCCGGGCTTCGCCGACCCCCGTCGGAGCCCTCCCGGGACGACGCGACGGCGAACGATAGGAGAGCCCCGGCAGGCTGTCAAATGCCTCCTCAAGGGCCTCTCAGCCGCCTTGTCGGGGCGCTGCGAACGGGCCCGCCCGACCGGTTCAGTGCGTCGAGTCGATCAGATCGGGCTGCTCTCGACGAGCAGTACGAACGCGGCACCGGCCAGGAACGACAGCAATGCGAGCTCGGCCGAACCTACCTGGCCGAACGGCCCGACCAGCACGGCATAGACGACCGCTCCCAGGCCCGCCGCAGCCGCAGCCTTCGCCAAGCGTAAGAGGACTTCAGCCGCGAGCTGGCTCATCAGCGGCCAGCTTCCATCGCCCGGCGGCCCTGGAGCGCCCGGATCAGCGTGACTTCATCCGCGTATTCCAGGTCGCCACCGACCGGCAAGCCGCGGGCGATACGCGTGACGACGCCGACCTCACCGTCGAGCCTCTCGGCGATGTACATCGCGGTCGCCTCCCCCTCGAGGGTTGGATTGGTCGCGAGCACGATCTCGTCGAACGGCCGGCCCTCTTCCTTGGCATCGTCGACGCGCGCAAGGAGCTCCCGGATCCGCAGTCGTTCCGGGCCGACCCCGTCGATCGGCGATACCGCTCCCTGCAGGACGTGGTACAGCCCCCGGAATTCGCCGGTTCTCTCGAGGGCGAGGACGTCGAGCGGCTCTTCCACGACACAGATCCGCGTCTGGTCGCGGGTCGGGTCACGACAGATTGGGCACAGTGGCGCGTCGCTGATGTTGAAGCAGCGTTCACAGAAGACGACCTGGTCGCGGACCGCGACCAGCGCGGCGGCCAGCGTTCGCGCCTCCGCGTCCGGAGCCCGAAGGAGGTGGTACGTCAGTCGCTGAGCGGTCTTGGGGCCGACACCGGGCAGCCGACTGAACGCCTCGATCAGGCGTGCCACAGGCTCGATGAGGACGGCAGTCACGGGTCAGAAGGGTTCCTAGAGACCCGGGATTCGCAGGCCGCCGGTCACAGCGGCCATCTTTTCCTCGGCCAGCCGACGCGACGCGCTGAGCGCGTCGTTCACCGCCGCGATGACAAGGTCCTGGAGCATCTCGACATCGGCCGGATCGACCGCCGCGGGGTCGATCGTGACAGTGACGAGCTCCTGCTTCCCGGTCACGGTCGCTCGAACGACGCCGCCTCCGGAGGAGCCGTCGACGGTGGCCGCGTCGAGCTCGGCCTGCACCCGCGCCATCTGTTGCTGCATCTGCGCGGCCATCCGCTGCAGGTTTCCCATGCCCATCGGATTCGATCCTCCTCGATGTATGCCACGCGCAGTCTGCGCGACTCCGGTCCCCTGCGCTGGCCTGCAGCCGTCCTTACTGAACCTCGCCGACATCGAGAAGGTCGTCCGCAAAGATCCGCCTGGCCTCGGCGAGGACGAACGCGGCCTCGGCCTCGTCAGGAACGTCTGGGACCAGTTCGATGTTCGTGGCGATACAGCGGACGCTGACCGGATGACCGAGGAACCGAGCGATCCCCTCCTCGAGATTGGGCCGGCGTCGGACTGCGGCGTCCTTCAAGAACTCCTGGTTCTCCGGAAACCCGAGCGTCACGACGTTGCCCTCGACGCCGATCGGGCGGCACGCGATGATCAGTGGCTTGGTCGGAGGGTGGGCGCTGATATGGGCCACGATCGCGGGCCACAGCTCGCGCAACCTCGCCAACTCGTCGGTCACCGGGGCTGCGGCCACCGACTCAGGGTCGGTTCCGGTTGAAGCCGCCGCGAGGACCGGCTTGCTGGTCATCGGCGCAGCACGAGCGACAGGTTCAGCGCTCGCGGAGCGTTCAGGATCCGCGGCGGGTTCCGGGGCCACGGCCGGTTCGGCGGTCGCGGCATCCGCCCGCGCGGCCGGTTGTCGCCGCGTAGCAGCATCGGCAGCCCCATTCGTCGAAGCAGCCGGTGAAGTCGCGTCGGCGCCCTGGGCCGCTGGAGGACCGGACTTGCTGGTCCTTCGAGATGGGGCCTCCGAGGCGTCGACAAGCCGCGCGGAAGTCGGCGGCGATCCGTCCGCGTCGAAGAGCGAGAGCTCGAGTTGGAGCCGCAGTCCACCGATTCCGGCTCGAGTCGGGTCGATCGACGCCAGTCTTCGCCCGACCCTCGCCAGGTCGATCGTCGAATGGCTGCCGGAGGTCGGCGTCGGTCCTGGCGATCGCGTTGAACCCGCAACGAGGCCTGCTCTCACGGCTTCGACGACCTGGTCGAGGAAGGCCCGCAGATCGCGGCCGCGATCCTCGATCTCGTCCAGGACGGCGATGCCCGCCGCCGGGTCATGGTCGACGAGCGCCGCCAGGAATAGGTCGACCGTCTCGGCGTCGGCGAGGCCCAGGAGGTCGCGGACGCGGGCCTCCGTGAGTCGGTCGGACCCGGAGGACAGGAGTTGGTCGAGCATCGATTCGGCGTCGCGCATCCCGCCGGCGGCGAGGCGAGCGATCAGGTGGAGCGCCTCCGGATCGGCGCCCCGGCCATCGCCTTCGAGAATGCGGCCGAGCTTGCCCTCGATCTCGGGCACGGTCAGTCGCCTGACGTCGTAGCGCTGCAGTCTCGACAGGATCGCCGGCGGGAAGTCGCCTGGATGGGTCGAGGCGAACATGAACACGACGAAGTCGGGCGGCTCCTCGAGCGACTTGAGGAGCGCGTTCCAGGCGTCGCGCGTGATCTGGTGGGCCTCGTCGAGGATGTACACCTTGCGTCGGAGGCTCGTCGGGGCGTACTGGAGGCGGTCCCGCAGCTCGCGAACCTCGTTGATGCCGCGGTTCGAAGCGGCGTCGATCTCGATCACATCGAGCGTCATTCCCTCGCGGATCGAAACGCACGACGGGCACGTGTCGCACGGATCGCCGTCCTGCAGGTTGGTGCAATTGATGGCTTTCGCGAGGATCCGGGCAAGGGACGTTTTGCCCGTGCCGCGCGGCCCGACGAACAAGATCGCGTGCGAGACGCGTCCGGTCCGGACTGCGTTCCGGAGCGTCTCGACGACGGCCTCCTGGCCGACGATCTGGGCGAAGGTCTGTGCCCGCCAGCGTCGGTAGATGGCCTGGTGGGGCGTGGTCGAGCCGATCGCGCTCGTCGAGCTCATTGCGCTCCTGATCCGGATGCTGCTTTGCCGTGCACCCCCCGTCGACCTGAACACTCCCGTGCCCACCACCGGGAGCAGCTCGGACCAGGCCGTTCCGCGGCACCCGACGAGGATCGCTTAGTGCTGCTTCCTTCCGGACCTGACACGGTTCGCGGTTCGCCGCTGCGCGGGACCCGGCCCTCAACGTCGCTCGAGATGGCAGCGTTCGAGAGCGGAGACCTCGGGAGGGAATTCAGCCCTGCTGGAGCGGATTGCAGGTACAGGGCACCGCTAGTTCCCCGCCTAGCACGGCATCGAAAGTCTAGCAGGGGTACTGGAGAGGACCGGATTCTCCGCGGCGGGCTAAAGCCCTCGGATCGGGCAATGCCTCGCGACGCGCGCCGGGTCGCACGAGAGCACGCGGCTCGTGGTCGAAGATCGAACGCAGCTCGTCACGGACCTTCGAGGGCTGAGGCGGATCACCAAGCCCGGGATGTGCCTGTCGCGCCGCCCTCTTGATGCAGTGGCGGAGAGGGCGGGATTCGAACCCGCGACGGGTTGCCCCGAACCGCATTTCCAGTGCGGCGCCATAGTCCACTAGGCGACCTCTCCCGCGGTCGAAAGCGTAGCCGGAAACGCCCGCCGGGCCGCGTTCAGGCGAAATGGCCCTGACCGCATGTCCCGCGGTTATCCGGCCGTTCAGGCGAGCCGGCGGCGACAATGGGGGCGATCGAGCGTACTTAGAGGTAGAGAGCGAGTGCTCGCAGGCGCCAACGTAGGCGTCGGCCGCAACAACGATCCGACGATGGCGGAGAGGGTGGGATTCGAACCCACGGTGCTTGCGCACACCGCTTTTCGAGAGCGGCACCTTCAACCACTCGGACACCTCTCCGCGCGAGAGGATACCAAAGGGTCGCCGGCGAGCTGGGCGGGGTGCCGACGGACCGAGCGACGCGGCCCCGACGACGCCGATCGCGCGGCCGCGCGGGGTAATCGGTCACCGGCTTGTCGCGTGACGACGACTATCCGAGGCTCGCCGAGTTTCGGTCGCCAAATCGTCTCGTGGCGACGACTATGCGACGTCCGCGCGTTTTCGGTCGCCAAATCATCGCGTGGCGACGAGATGACAGAGACCGCCTGCTCGCGACGCCAGGACCGGGCGTGACCGGCCTGACGATGGTCGCATAAGCGTCGCCTGGCGACGATCTGACGATGCAGTGCCCTGTCGCGGAGCTAAAGGCGCCGACGGGCTTTGGACCGTGCGAGGCAGACCGGCGACTGGGAGTCAGACGCCACGCACCGCGGGAGCGGCCGCGTAGAGTTCCTCGGCCTCATCGCGGCGGATGCCGCTGACGATCTTGAGCCGACGCGAAAGGCCGGCATGATCGGCGAGTTGGATCACCGTTCCGGCCGCGCCGTCACTGTGGTTCGGGGCGGCGAAGACGAGGGCATTCACGTTCGTCTCGAGCAGCGCCCCAACGCACATTGCACATGGCTCCATCGTGGCGAAGATCGTCGCGTCCGCCAGGCGCTCAGGACCGAGCTTGCGAGCCGCCTCGCGGAGTGCGACGACAACGGCGTGAGCGGTCGGGTCGCCGGTCTCGAGGACCCGATCGTGGGCCCGGGCCACCATTGCCTCGTCGACCACGGCAACCGCCGCGTGCGGCCGCTCACCCCGCGACAGGGCTGCCCGTGCCTCCGCCAGGGCCTCACCCATGAAGAGCTCGTAGTTCACGCCTCGACCTCGTCGTTCACGGGCCGATCATACCTGCGCGACCTCGCACCTCGAGCGTGCCGAACGATCCCGAGTCGAAATCCGGCGAACGCCCGTCCATGCACGCTAGCATTGCCCCGGACATGGCTGGAACGCGACGAATCGGGGTGCTCACCGGCGGCGGCGATGTCCCCGGCCTCAACCCCGTCATCAAGAGCGTGGTCTACCGCTCGACCGCGCTCGGCTACGACGTCATCGGGATTCGGCGTGGCTGGCAGGGACTGACGGACATGCGGCCTGGACCCGAGCTCGATCGCGACTTCATCCGACCGCTCGATCGGATCAATACCCGGACGATCGACCGGACCGGAGGGACGGTCCTCCACACCTCTCGGACGAACCCGCGCCGGATGCGCGGCTCGAGCCTCCCGCCCTATCTCGATCCGGAGGGGCGAGCGCGCTACGAGGTCGGCGAGGACACCTACGACCTGACGCCGCTGGTTCTCGACAACATCGCAGCGCTGGGCGTCGACGTCCTCGTGACGATCGGGGGCGACGATACCCTCAGCTTCTCGCGCGTCCTGTGCGACGCGGGCGTCTCGCTCGTGGCCATTCCCAAGACGATGGACAACGACGTCCAGGGCACGGAGTACTGCATCGGCTTCTCGTCGGCGATCACCCGGGCGAAAGAGCTCATCAATCGCCAGCGCACCACGCTCGGCAGCCACGAGCGGATCGGGGTGTTCCGCATCTTCGGCCGGGACGCCGGATTCTCCGCCCTGTACACCGCCTACGTGACGTCGGGTCGATGCCTCATTCCCGAGGCCCCGTACGACCTCGACCGCCTTGCTTCGGTGCTCGCCGAGGACCATCGGTTGAATCCGAGCCATTACGCGTTCGTGATCACGGCGGAAGGGGCGATCTGGCACGGTGCCCACATGGTCGACGTCGGAGATGCCGACGCATTTGGCCATCGCCACAAGGCCAACGTCGGAGAGGCGCTCGCCACCGAACTGAAGGAGCGAACCGGCATTGACACGGTCGCCTCTGAGTTGACCTACGACCTTCGCAGCGGCGAGGCGGATTCGCTCGATCAGGTCGTGGCGATGACGTTCGCCAACGTCGCGATGGACCTCATCGCCGACGGCGCTTCGGGGCGGATGGTCGCGATCCGGGACGGGAAATACGCACATGCCGAGCTGCCTGCACCCGGGCTCGGGCCGCGCAAGGTCGATGTGCCAACAATGTACAACGCCGAGCGATTCCGGCCGCGCTACGAGGGTAAGCTGGGCGACCCGCTCCTGCTGGTCGGGCTCGACTGAGAGTCGCTGCCCTCGGCGTCAGTCGTCGAGCCCCGAGAGGCCCCGGATCGGGCGGGCGAGGGCGGAGTTGTCATCGTCGCCGTGCCCTCGGCCGACCAACCCTGATTCGAACTCGGCGGCCAGCGCGCTGACCGGCAGCGCGGCGCCGAGCTCGCGAGCCATCTTGAGGGCGATCGCCAGATCCTTTCGATGGAGGCTGATTTTGAAGCCGAGCGGGTAGTCATTCGCGATCATGCGGCCACTGCGATTGGCCAGAACCCAGCTCTGGGCCGCCCCGCCCGACAGCGCGCCGACGACCTGCTCGACGTCGAGGCCCGCCTTGATCGCCAGCACGATTCCCTCGGCCACGCCCAGGTACGTGCCGGCAAGGATCACCTGGTTCACGGCCTTGACGGCCTGGCCTGAACCGATCGGGCCCACGTGAGTGATCGTCTTGCCCATAGCCTCGAGGACCGGCCTTGCCCGCTCCACGTCAGGCGCTGAACCCCCGACGAAGATCGTGAGTGTCCCGTTCCGGGCGCCCTCGCTGCCGCCCGAGACCGGCGCATCAACGAGAGCGACCCCGCTCTGAGTGGCGCGCGCAGCGAAGTCGCGGGTCGCGGAAGGATCGATCGTCGAGCAGTCGATGACCAGTGTCCCCGCGGCGGCACCGGTGAGAACTCCGTCCAGACCGAAGAGCACCTGTTCCACGTCAGGCGTGTCGGATACGCAGACCACCACGATCTCGCAGGCGGCTGCGACCTCGGCTGGAGTCGCACGGATCGAAACGCCAAGATCGGTGAGGTCGGGGAACGGTCGTCGAGAACGGTTCCAGGCGCTCAATGGAAACCCGGCCCGGGCGACGTTCGCGGCCATCGCCCAACCCATCGTGCCGAGCCCGATAAAACCGACGCGCTCCATGATCGCCCTCAGCGAACGCTTGACGCGAGGTGTTGCCGCGCCGTCACGGTTTCAGGTTTGGGGCGCCCGGCGACTCGAACCCACGACCCGAGGCCAGCATAGCCC
>DATCPH010000044.1:0-2128 GCA_036570185.1 Candidatus Limnocylindrales bacterium
CCACCTCGGAGCCAGCGTCGGATCGGTCAGGACCGCGAACACATCCTCCACGGGACGTTCGATCGTGACGCTGACGTCGGCATTCGCCATCTCGCGCGACTCCTCTCGGTGGGCCAGCTGTGTGACAGGCCGTCGCAGACTTGAACCTTGCCTGATGCCGATTTCGGTTGCGGACACTCCAAGCCAAAGGGTATGGGTCGTTCGATTGAAATGGCAGCCTAGATGAGGCGTGCGCGTGGGCCGACTCACGCGCGACGACCGTCGCGGCGTTCCACGGCGGGGTGTCCGCATGGCCACACAGCACCTCGGCGATGGCTGGGTTCACGCCCTGGGAGCGTTTTGCGCGACGCCGACTCTTCGCTAGAATGACCCCGCTCCGGGCGGGAGTAGCGCCCTTTCGCGGACACTTCTAGACGAGTTCACACGCATCCCGGGCGCGGCAAGATCCCCGTTTACGCGACCGGGCTCGGCAACGACGAGATCGCCGCAGTTCGCGACCTCGACGCCCGCCTTCGTGGCGAACGAGCGACGGACCCCGTCGGCTCGAGGAACTCCGCGCACGCCTGCGCCTGGCTTACGTCGCAGGCGCCAGAGGACGTGGTCGCGGCGCGAGCTCGATCGTCTGCTCGAGCGAGAGGAAAGCTTGATCGGGTCATCGATCGGTTCCCGCGCGCGTAGCGAAAATGCCGCGATCGCGTCGTGCCACATAGGTGGCACGACTGTGGGCGACGATAACGAGGTTCGATGGCCACATCTTCCTCCCCCTCCAGTCAGCTCGATGCAAAGCAGGTCGCCTTAAGCCGGGATCCACCGAACTTCCGTGTTTGACGGCTTGATGATGGCCGCGAGGGACGATGGAGCCCGATTTGTGAGCGGGCATGAAAACTGCAGAGAGTTGAGCACGAAAAGTGCAGAGGCCCTCGGGGTGACCCGAGGGCTCTTCGTTTGGGTCGACAAACGCGAGGTCCCCCCTGTCAGGCTCGGGCTGCTCAGCTTCGAACCACGGACAGGAGGGACAGATTGCAGTCTGAGGACACCTGGATGGAACTGCACGTGCTCCACCGCCACGGCTGGTCGATCACCGCCCTCGCCCGGGAGTTCGGACTCAACTGGCGGACGGCCAGGCGGTACGCCACCGCCAGCGGGCCGCCGCGGTATCGATCGAGGGCCAGACCGGCCGAGCTGTCGGCGGCGGGGCTCGTCCACGTCGAGCGCCACCTGGCCGCCTGCCCCGACCTGCGGGCAACGGTCCTCCACCGCGAGCTCCGGGAGGGATACGGCTATACGGGCTCGTACACGACCCTCCGGCGGCGGGTCGTCGAGCGCGCCGCCATCACCCGCGTGACGCTCCGGGGTGGCCTGTTGCGCCTGTTCGCACGGGTCACCCTGACGGCGCCCGCCATGCCGATCGTCGGCTGACGACACGCGGCGGGACGGCACGTAAGGTCGCGGCCCATCGCCCCGATACCCCGCAACACGATGGCGAAATGGTGTCTGGCCGGGGCCAGCTTGGTCTGGCGAACCGCGGTTCGGCTGCGTCTCTGGCTACCGAACGTTATGAATCGGGCCGCTAGCTGAGGTGTAGGTTGACGCCCAAGAGGACGAGCGGCCACAGCAGCACGGCGAGGACTGCCGAGACGATCGGCAGCACTGCGTTGAGATGCGTGAAGAACGCGTGATCCGACGCCACGACCAGGCCGATGACGAGGTAGACGATGCCAACGATGGACGAGAACCCGGATCTCATGCCCACTCCCTGCTGCCCGCTGATCGGGTCTCGGAGGGCTCACGGTCGCCCCTAGATACCCCGGAGGACAAGCGTACAGCGACGGTTGCGCGTCTAGAGCCTTGGCAGCCGGCGCGGCAGCCCTGGGTGCGCTTGAGCGAGGAGCAGGCAGCGCAGCGGGTGGTCGATCGCTGGCTGCGCCCGAAGCTGGCGGCATCGGCGTCGGCGCCCCGATAAGACCACGCGATCAGTGGCCCCCACACCCACACGATGGCCGGATCGTGCGCGGCGCTCGATCACCTTAAGTCGGAGTCTGCAACGTTGGCCTTGGCCGGGTTGTCGGGCTTGGGCCCGAGGACCAAACTCTGGGCATGCCCCCCGAGACACGCTATGCAAGAAGCG
>DATCPH010000045.1:0-2985 GCA_036570185.1 Candidatus Limnocylindrales bacterium
GCCACGGGCTGCGTGGATCGCAGATGTAGATCTGTAGGCCGGTATCGATCGTGAATTGCGCGTGCAACGCCATCTCTTTGCCCTGATCCCACGTCAACGACCGCACCAACTGCTCGGGCAGCGTCACGATGCGTTCGGCCAGCGCCGCGAGCACGGGCTCAGAGCTCCGGCCGTTGGGGAGCCCGACGAGGACGGTCAGGCGACTGCTGCGTTCAACGAGCGTCGCCATGGCGCTGTTGCCGCGCCCGAGCAGGAGGTCGCCTTCCCAGTGCCCGGGCACCGCGCGGTCGGCAGCCTCGGCGGGACGGGCGCTGATGTTGACCGCGTTCCGCAGTTGGCCCTGGCCATTGGGCGCTCGCGCCGCGCGCGGCCGACGGACCATGCGGCGCGTGCGCAGGTAGCGGGTCAACTCCTTCCGCAGCGCGCCACGCGGCTGCACGAACAACGACATGTAGATCGTTTCGTGCGACACCCGGAACTCCCGATCGTCGGGATAGGCTCGCGGAAGCCAGCCGGCGATCTGCTGCGGAGACCAGCGGGCCGCGAGCTTGGCTTCAACCGCCTGCCGCAACCGCGGGCAGGTCACGAGTTTGGCAGCTTTGGGACGGCGGGCCCTGCTCCATGCTGCCTCCTCCGCCTGGCAAGCGCGGTAGCGGTCGCGGCCCCCGTTAGCGGTGATCTCTGGAAGACACGGTCGATCCGGCGCGCCCGATGCGCCGCGCGATCACCCGGCATGAATCCCCCGCCACGACCCCCCGGGAGATCTCCTCCCGCTCCGCCAGCGCCAACCGCAGAGCGGACCGACGCGGGACCAGCGGGATGCGCCCTCCGGTCGACGCCACGAGCATCCGCAACGCATCGATCGGGCGTCCCAGCGTCCGACTGATCGACCGCAGCGACGCACCTGTCTGGTATCCCCGCCAGATCGCCGCTTTCTCCGGCACCGTCAACGCTGACCGGACCATCGCCACCACCCCCGTCCTTCACGAGCAGTCTTAGCCCGGATCCACCGAAGCTCCATCTGAGCGGATCGGATGATGGTCGAAGCGAGCGTCCGGACGATTGATGGCGCGAACGCGACATTCGAGGGGTGCGGTGGCCGCAGCCCGGGCAGGTGTAGCCAGTTGGGATGGCCCGGCCAGGGCAAGATCGCCGCTCGCGGGCGGGCTGCCGCCAACCCCGGAGCTGGCGAGGAGGATCGACGACGGTCAGGCCAAGAGCGGGATCGCCCGGAGCCTCGCGAGCGCGGCAGTCCAGCCGATCGTCCACGGCCAGCGCGCCGGCAGATGGAGGTGGACTCGGCGAGCCGAGCGGGTCAGCCGGCCGACAAGGCCGAACAGCCGTCGGCGGAGGGTCTTCGTGGTGACGATCCGCTCGCCGAGCCCGATCCGGGCCGTCCAGCGGGCGAGGTTGTGGGCGATGACCTGGACAGCCAGCCAGGCGCCGTTGGCGGCGAACTTGCCCGACGGCAGATGGTTGAGCGCCACGCCGTACTTGAGGTCGCGGATCGCGTTCTCGATCTCGGCGTGGCGGCGATGATCGGCTTCGAGGAGCAACGTCTCGCCCTCGCGGTCGGTGACGAAGGCGTGGAAGTCATAGAGGATCAGCAGGGCGAGCTGGGAACCAGGCGTCGGGCGGACCCGCCGGACGATGAGCCGGACCGGGACCGCGTGGGGCTGGTCGGCGAACGGGGTGTACGTCGTCTCGGCCACGTCGGCCCCGCCGTCGAGCCAGTACGGGATCGGGCTCCAGGCCTCGTCGGGGATCGCCTCGATCAGGCGGCGGGTGGCCGGGCTCTCGGATCGTGATCGAGAAACGGACGCCCATGCTGCGGCAGACCGCAACGACGGGATAGCCATAGAAGCCGCTGTCGGCCCGGACGGTCAGCTGGCCGCTGGCGCCCGCAGAGCGGACCCGGCCGATCGTTTCGCGCAGGAAATGGCCGGCGCCGCGGGCGGTGTTCGCCCGGCCCTCGCGAAGCCTCGCCATCAGGACATCGCCGGTCCCGGCCGCGATCGCGAGGAGCGGGTGATAGCCGCGGACGTGGGTGTATCCGTGATGGCGGGCACCTTCCTTGGCCAGGCCGTACGTCTCGCAGATTGTCGAGTCGAGATCGATCGTCAGGGGATCGGCGCTGGACCCGCGCCGGCCGCCCAGGCCCTGCCGAGCAGCTCCCGGCTCACCCGGTCGAGTTGGCGGACGTGGCCCCAGCGGAAGCTGCGCAGAAACGTTCCGAGGGTCGAGGCGGCCTTCACGCTGAAGCCGAGGATCCGGCCGGTGCCGCCGGCCTGGAGGGCTCCGGCGTCGTCGATGCAGTCGCCACCCGCGAGGGCCGACATGACCAGGGTCAGAAGCTTGTCGCCGACGTTCGCCCGGCCGGGCCTGGTGCCGAGATCGAGGTGCTCCTCGACGAGCCCTTTGATGCCGAGGTGACGGGCCAGAGTGGCCGGCAGCAGGAGCCCCACGTCGGCCACCAGGCGGTCGTCGTCGAAGGCCACGCTGAGGCGGTCAACGGTGTGCGAAGATCGCATCTATCAGGTGCTCCTCTCCTGGGCTCGATGGGCTGGTTCTCAACGCCATCTTCCCAGTTCAGATGGGCACCTGATTCGGTCCCTGCGCACCTCGTGTTGGCGAGGTCATCGGTGGATCCGGGCTTAGCCCGTTCGCCGAGGCCGTTGCGATGACCGCTTGAGACCGCCCCAGATAGTGTTGGGTGCGGCGGGGATTGACGGCCGAGCTGGTCGACGGCCGTTTCAGGGTGGCCTGGGAATGCGGGGACGATCAGCCGGAGGGGTTCTGGGCTCCGCTGCAGGTAATGCGGGTGGCGGTTCAGCCCGCTTTAACCGGGTCGCCCCTCGGCTGGACCTGTGCGGCAATCGGCGCGGCGTCGATGTAGGTGTTCTTGGTCCAGAGCAGCCCATCGCGGAACTCGATTACATCGACCATGTCAAACCGGACGGCGCCCCCTTCGGGCGCCAGCGCCGG
>DATCPH010000046.1:0-2426 GCA_036570185.1 Candidatus Limnocylindrales bacterium
GGCAGCAGCTCGGCGTGTGTTTGCCTCCGGCTCGCGCCCCCTCGACTGGCCGCCGCGAGGGGGTCACGGCGGGAGCGCGGTATGGCTGCGGAGCCGGAGGCGCGCTGAGTGTACGCGCCCGCCGCCCGTGAACTGCGTGAACGACCCAGAGCCCGACACGATGGCGAAATAGTGCAGTTCCGCATGCTTCGCGGATTCAGGCGCAAGTTCGAATCGCCAAACCTGGGCTCCGCATCGCCCCTTCGCCGTGGTGCCGGTATTGGCGGACTCGAGTCCCGCGGAAACCGGCGGGTCGATCGCGGGCGTATGGAAGTGATGCGGTCACGGGGCGCCGGCCGGCTCACGGCCAATAGAGCCACCAGCGACCGTTGCTGACGCCGCGCATCGCGCCCGACGCGAGCCAGATGGTATCCGCCATCGCCGCCGAGGGTCCGGCTGTCCGTACTGAGGGCCTCGGGCGACGGTTCGGCGATCGATGGGCCGTCCGGGACGTGAGTCTCGAGCTGCGACCCGGCGAGATCTTCGGGCTCCTCGGTCCCAACGGCGCCGGAAAGACAACGACGGTCCGGGTGCTCGGCGGGTTGATCGCCCCGTCCGCCGGTCGAGCGTGGGTCGACGGTATCGACGTTGTCGGTGACCCGGAATCAGTACGCCGACGAATCGGCATCCTGACCGAGACTCCGGGCCTCTACGACCGCCTCACGGCTTGGCAGAACCTCGACTTCTTCGGTGAGCTCCACGGAATGTCGCGCACTCGCCGCGCGGAGGCAATCGAGCGAATGCTTCGAATGTTCGACCTATGGGATCGGCGAGACGGTTTGGCCGGGACCTTCAGCAAGGGCATGAAGCAGAAGCTTGCGATCGCGCGAGCCCTCCTTCATGAGCCGTCGATCCTGTTCCTCGATGAACCGACGTCGGGCCTCGATCCCGAAGCTGCGTTCGTCGTTCGCGAGACGATCGCGTCGCTCAGAACCTCTGGGCGGACGATCGTGCTCGCGACCCACAATCTCGACGAGGCCGATCGACTCGCCGACCGGGTCGGCTTCATCCGCGAGCGGCTCCTCCGGGTCGACAGTCCCGCGCGCTTGCGCGCGCTCGCCGGGGGCCACACCGTGGAGGTGGTCCTCACCGACGCAGTTCCGAACGACCTCGCGGAGACGATCGGCGCGCGCCCCGGAATCACCGCCGCGATCCTGGAGGGCACGACGCTCACGGTAACCGTCGGCGACACGCACCGCGACATCCCGGCCGTTGTCCGCCAGGTCGTCGAGGCCGGCGGAAACGTCGTCTCTGTCGTCGAGCGCACAGCGAGCCTTGAGTCAATCTACTTCGAGATCATGGGCAATCACGCCGAGCCGAACGGAGCGGTGCCGTGATGCGGAGGTCGATCGTCGGGGCAATCGTCCGCCGCGAATGGCGGGAGCTCATTCGAAATCGGGTGCTCATCGTCACGATCGTCCTGCCGCCGATCCTCCTCATCGCTCTGCCGGTCCTGGCCGTCCATTTCTCGAACCCGACGCCGTTGCCACGATCAATCACCGACGCCGTCATTGCCAGTCGCCCAGGTTGGGCTGACATGAGCCCGAGCGAACTCGTCGCGGCGTTCTCCCTCCAGCAGTTCCTGGCGACATTCCTCATCCTGCCCGCCTACATCCCCCTGGCGATCGCGACGTTTTCGATCGTCGGCGAGAAGCAGGCGCGCAGCCTCGAGGCTGTCCTGTCGACGCCGGTCCGGACGATCGAGCTGCTCGGCGGCAAGGCGATTGCGGCCGTCGTGCCGGGAATCCTCGCGAGCTGGCTCGCATTCGGGGTCCTAGTCGCCCTGGCGAGCGTCACGATCAGCCCCCGGGTAGCCATCGTCTTTGCGGACCCGTCCTGGGTCGCGGCGGTGTTCGTGCTGGGTCCCGCGATTGGACTTGTCTCTGTCGTCGCCGGCCTGATCGTCAGCTCGCGCGTCAATGATCCCCGGGCTGCCCAGCAGATCGGCGCCCTGGTCATCCTCCCGGTGATCGCCGTGATCGTTCTCCAGACCTCAACGGGCCGGCTGATCACCGCCGGCGAGTACGTCCTCGGCGCTGTCGTGGTGACCGGAATCGGGGTCGCGGGACTCCGATTCGCCAGTGCCTTGTTTGGCCGCGAGTCGATCCTCACCCGTTGGCGCTGAGGGACGAGCCCCGATCGGAAATGGGGAGCACGATAGGCCTCGGAGGGCACCCCGGCCCGGCCCCGATCAGCGACAGTCCTGACGCGCGTGACCCCTGTGGCCGTCAAATGATTCGCAGTTGACCCACACGATGGCCGGATCGTGCGCGGCGCTCGATCACCTTAAGTCGGAGTCTGCAACGTTGGCCTTGGCCGGGTTGTCGGGCTTGGGCCCGAGGACCAAACTCTGGGCATGCCCCCCGAGACACGCTATGCAAGAAGCG
>DATCPH010000047.1:0-2106 GCA_036570185.1 Candidatus Limnocylindrales bacterium
CCCGCCTCCGTGTCGGCGGCTCGTTCGACGAGCGGTTGGCGGCCCTCACCGCGGCCGAGCGATCCGAGCGTGGCCGACTACATCGACTACCTCGCGTCGCGCCCAGGGTCGCGCCGCGGACCGGTGGCAGCCGTCAGCGCGGGCGACGAGCCCCGGCTTGGGCGGCGCTCGTCCCCCCGGGTCCGGAACCGCGGTTGGGGATCGGACAGATCTGACTCCCCGTAAGCCCCTCTGTCATCTGCGACGACGGGATGCGGACGGACTGATCGAGCGGGTCGCCGGCTAACGCCAGAGCCTCGGATCCCATCGGAGGCCGTCGAGACGGAGCCACAGGAGGTGTCGTTTGTGCTCCTTCCGCAAAGCCGCACGGAAGGATCGCCCGTTGTCGTCCGCGCTCATCATCGCCAGATCGACGGGGTCGATCCCTTTGCCGATCGGAGGAGGCGTGGGTGCGCCCGGCACGGGGATGCCAGCCATCGCGACCGACAACTGGTGCCCCACGATCGAGTCGTCAACCGAGTCGTCGATGGGCTCCTCGGGTATCTCCTCCGCCTCTGCCTGCTGGGCCCGCAGCCAGCGTTTGGCCGCCCCACGGCTGGTCAGTGCCCGTCGGTAGAGCCGACTGCTGGGCGTCTCGCCAGCCGCTGCCGCCCTGGCCTCGGCCATGGCCTGCGCCTCGGCGACGAATTGGACAAGGGCGGCGTAGCCAGCCACCGGCCGCGAAGCGTCCTCGCCGCGACCCCGTGAAAGCCATCGATACAGCGTCGACCGCGGAATCCCAGCGTATGTGGCCGAGTCCCTGATCGAGAACCCGCCGCGCAGGGCAGCTCGGAACGCCCGTAGGTTGGCACGGGCCAGCGTGTTCGGACGGCCGCGCCGCCGCTTCGCGGGCCCTGTTCTGGTGCCGGCTTGTGTGGGTCGATGCATGTGCTCTTGCTTCAGCGCTGGTCCGGGTCCGCTCGATCCGGCGATTGGTTCGGTGGCTGACAGCGTACACGTCAAGGGACAACGGCCGTGGTCGACAGGAGTCAAGAGTGCGGAGAATACGCATTGATTACGAGCAGGGATCCCGAATTTCGGGACACGAAATAGACCCCTGTTCCGCACGAGGCGGAGGGACAAACCCGAGCAGGGGACCGGAAACCGGGGGCGGATCTGGGATGGGGAGGAGCGACAAGGACCTGCTTGGGAAGCAGACACTCTGCCAGCTGAGTTACTCTCGCTCGGGAGGCGCGCCGATTCTAGTCCGGCGAGGCTCGATTCTTCAATCCGCCGGAGCCAGCCGCAGTGCCGGCGCGCATAATGCGCTCCGGCTGAGAGGAGGGACGCGCTCGCTGATCAGGTTGTCCTCGCCCTGGCAGGCGGGCGTGAAACCCTCTGAACCCTGCCGCCGCGTGGTCGCAGCAGAGGAGGCGGTACATGTCCGCACACGACGAGGTCAAGGCAGCATCGGCGCAGTTCTAGGCAGCGTTGAACCAGATGCTCACAGGCCAGCAAGGCTCGATGGATGCCATCTGGTCGCATGGCGCATCCGCGACCACGATGCACCCGATCGGCGGAACGGAGGTCGGCTGGGACAACATCCGCCCCGTGTGGGACCAGGTCGCCTCGATCGCCTCCGGCGGTCAGGTCGTGCTGGCCGACCAGATGCTATTCGTTGACGGTGACATGGCGTACGAGGTAGGAGTGGAGCGCGGCCAAGGCACCCTGGCCGGAGAGCAGGTCGCCATCGAGCAGCGCGTCACGAACATCTATCGCCGGGAAGATGGCGCGTGGAAGGTGGTCCATCACCACACCGACCTTTCGCCGGCAATGATGGAGCTCCTCGCCCGGCTGCAGGCCAAGGGGTAGTCGACAGGCAACTCCAGCTGGAGCGAAGGTCCTGCCGGCCGGGGACATCGAGCTCCTGGTGCTCCGGCACCAGGTGAAGGTGCTGCAACGGCAGGTGAAGCGCCCTCGACTCAACCGTCTCGACCGGGTCCTGTTGGCGGCGGCGAGCCGGGCGATGACGAGGAGCCGCTGGTCCTCGTTCGTGGTGAGGCCGGAGACCCTGCTGCGCTGGCATCGGGAACTCGTCAGGAAGAAGTGGACACAGCGGAGGACGGG
>DATCPH010000048.1:0-1588 GCA_036570185.1 Candidatus Limnocylindrales bacterium
GGCGGACTCCGACCAGCCGCTGGTCGAGATGATCTACCAGAAGCGCTTCCTTTCCCGGGGGCCGCGAATCGTCGCGATCGGCGGTGGCACCGGGCTGGCGACGCTCCTTCGCGGCCTCAAGGAACACACCAGCAACCTCACGGCGGTGGTGACCGTCGCCGACGACGGCGGTTCCTCGGGCGCCCTGCGCGATGAGCTGGGCATCCCGCCGGTCGGTGACATCCGGAACTGCATCGCCGCCCTCGCCGATGCGGAGCCGCTCATGAGCCAGCTTCTGCAGTACCGCTTCCCAGGCGGCCGCGACGGCGGACCGGGCAATCCGGTCATCACCGAACAAGGCGGTCTGGGCGGTCACGCCGTCGGAAATCTCCTGATCGCAGCCCTGACGGCGGTCGAGGGCGGCGATTTCGAGGAGGGCGTGCGGCAGATGAATCGCGTCCTCGCCGTTCGAGGCCAGGTGCTGCCGGTCTCGCCGGTGCCGATCACGCTTCATGCACAACTGCTCGACGGGTCGATCGTCCAAGGCCAGTCTCGGATCGGGCTTTCGCGCGAAATCGATCGGGTCTGGATCTCGCCCGATGACGTAGCAGCTGCGCAGGACGCACTGACGGCGATCGCCGAGGCCGACGCAATCGTGATCGGGCCGGGGAGTCTGTTCACCAGCCTCCTGCCGAGCCTGCTCGTGCCGGGCATCCGCGATGCCCTGGCCGCCTCGGGAGCGACCCGCATCTACGTCTGCAACGTGGCCACGCAGGCAGGCGAGACGGCCGGCTACGACCTTGCCCGGCACGTCGAAAGCCTGATCGCGCACACCCGCCGGGACGTCGTCGACGTCGTGCTTGCCAACAACCAGTTCGGGGCCCGCGCTCCCGTCGATTGGCGGGCCGAGTCCGTGCAGTTGCGGTGGCCGCCGTCCGGGCCGAGCCCGATGCGGCTGGTTCTCGATGACCTGGTCGATCCGGACAATGCCCGCCACCACGATCCGGCGCGCCTGGCCGGGGCGGTGATTCGCGTGATCGAGCGCGAGAGCGGCGCGCGGCGTCGAACCGGCGTCGCCCGCAGCGCCTGACCCCGCCCATGACCCGCGCCGGTCGCGACCTGGTGGCCGCCCTGCGTGCTGAACTCTCGGCAATCGATCCAGGGCGGCCGTGCGATCGCGCCGCGGAATCGCGGGGGCTGGGAACCGCGCTGTCGACCCGCGAAGCGGCCGTGGCTCGCCTTGCCGTCCGGCTGGGGCGGGGCACCGACGCCCGCCATCTGCTCGCGATCCGGAACACGCGGGCACGACCGAAACGCCTCCGCGCCAGCGATGCCGTCGTACCCGGTGCGGCGGGATCGAGGTCCAGCCACCCAGGCGGCGACGACGCAGGAGGGAGCGCCCCTCCGTTCGACTGGGCTGGCTCAGCGGAGCACTGCCGGCTTGCCTACCTCCGCGGCCGGTTCCTGTCGCGGGGCTCGCTCAGCCTCGCGAACAGCCGGACCCACCTGGAATTCGTGGTCGAGCCAGCAGAGGCCCCGGTTCTGGCGCGCTGGCTCGCGGAGATCGACCTGCCGGCTTCGTGGCGGCTTCGACGGGGCAGGGGAGTGG
>DATCPH010000049.1:0-1677 GCA_036570185.1 Candidatus Limnocylindrales bacterium
CCCCAGCCTCGCGCAGGATCTCCCGGGTTCGCGCGGCGGCCGCGGCGGCGGCGGCCGGGTCGTCAGCGCGGATGACGCCACGACTCGCCGAGAGCGAGACGGGCTTAACGACGCAGGGAGAGCCGACCTCGGCGGCGAGGAGGGCGACGTCCGCTCGCGGGCCCGCGACCCGGTACTCGGGCTGGGGAAGGCCGGCGGCCGCGAACGCCCGGCGCATCGCCGCCTTGTCCCGCGCTGCCGCCACCGCCTCGGACGGGTTGTGCGCGAGGCCAAGGCGCTCGGCGGCGAGCGCGGCGACGATGACACCTTGATCGTCGATTGCCACGACGGCGTCGAGGGGCGTCCGCTCGGCGAGGGCGACGATGGCCTGGGCAGCGGCCTCCGGGCGGCGCAGGTTCACACGCAACGCCCGGTCTCCCATCACCCCGGCGAGCGCCTGCCGCCGCTCGGAGGCGACCACCACTTCGGCGCCCAGCGCCGCCGCCGCGTCGAGGAAGTCCCTTGCCCGGTACGTCGCCGTGGGCAGCAGAAGAAGCAGGCAGGACACCCGGTATCCTAGCTGGGAGCCGTCACCCGACGGACGGGCGTTCGAGCGGGGAGCGATCCATGACCGCCGATGACATCGCCGGCCGGGAGCCGGTCGTTCGGATCACCGACCCGGCCCGGGAAAAGATGCTCCGGGTCCGCACCGGGCAGCCCAACCCCGAGCGCCTCGCGCTCAGGATCGAGGTGATCGGGATCTCGGGCGGCGAGTACGAGAGCACCGCGTCCTTCCCGCTCCTCGAGGACGCCGGACCCGACGACGTCGTCCAGCACCACGACGGCCTGGCGATCGTCATCCCCGCGGATAGCGTCGAGAAGCTGCGCGGCGCCACCATCGATCTCGAGGGAAACCTGATCCTCGGCTCCCTCGTCATCATCAACCCCAACAGCCCGAGCCCGGCCGTCGCGGCGGCGGGCCGACCGCCCCCCGATCTCAGCGGCGACGTCGCCCAGCGGGTCCTGCAGATCCTCGCCGAGCAGATCAACCCGAGCATCGCCGCCCACGGCGGCTACGCCGAGCTCGTCGCCGTCGAGGACTCGACCGCCTACCTGCGCCTGAGCGGCGGCTGTCAGGGCTGCGCCATGGCGCCTGTCACCCTAACGCAGGGGATCGAGGTCGCCATCACGGGGGCGGTCCCCGAGATCACCCGGGTCGTCGACGTCACCGAGCACGCGAGCGGCACCAACCCGTACTTCGAGGCGGCCAAGAAGTAGCGCGACCCGTCCGACGCGATCCGACGCAACGTGCTCTCCGCAGAGCGCCGGCCGCGGCAACCAGTAGGTCGCGCTGCTCGTCTCGAAGCGCATGGCTGTCGCTGTTTGGCGGAACTGCGACACGTTCCGTCCATTTGCGAAGATCCACCTCAGCTACCGGTTCGACTAGAGGCCGATCAACAAGACGATCCGTGGGAGCGCGCGGCCAACTGAGTTTGAACGCGACCGGCGATGCGATTCGCGCCGTGCCTGATATGCGGACCTTTCCGTCATGTCGTCTCCGTTGTGATCCTCCGGACGCGCCGCCCGTTTGGAACGAGCTTTGGAACGCCCGCGTCTCCGCGCCATACTGGGAGAAGAGCCGGATTGCCAAGTGGTCCGGCAGCGGTTTAGCCTGGGTCAGTGTCGATCTGCACGAGC
>DATCPH010000050.1:0-9969 GCA_036570185.1 Candidatus Limnocylindrales bacterium
GCGCGAGCCAGGCGCCGGCCGGAGGGGCGAGCCAGGACCCGGCCGCCGCGGCGGCTGCGCTGTGTGCCCTGTTCAGCTCGGCTGACCTCAAGACAGCCACGGGTGCCGACTACGGAACGGGAGTGCCCGACGAATTCGGCATGTGCACCTGGCGGGTTGGCGGGGCCACCAGCAACAACGGCAAGGGACAGCTGATCCTCGCCATCCAGGATCAGCCGCTCGCGACGTTCAAGAGCACATTTCCGGGCGGCGTTGACGTTTCCGTGAGCGGGCATTCCGCATACTGGAACCCAGCCCAGGGCCTCCAATCGCTGTGGGTCGATGTCAACGGGCGAACGCTCGTCCTGTCGCTGGATCCAGTGGGCGCGGACGGTCAGGCACTCGCCGTAACGCTGGCGACGATCGCGGTCGGCAAGATGTAGGCGTTCCTGCCCTCGCAGGCTCTTGCTGCGCAGCAATACCTCGATGCAGTGAACGCTGCAGCTTCAGCGTTCATCGCCAAGGAACAGGCTTGGCCGGATGCGACGCCGTGAGTGACAGCCCTTCCTTCTACGGGTCGACGGGGAGCGGTGGCGCCAGGAACCGGCGCATCGGCGCGTTTGCGGGCGTGCTGCTCGTTGCCTTCCTCGGCGTCGCCGTCGCCAAGCCGTGGGGTGGCAGTCCACCCGGTCTGGCATCGACCGCAACACCTTCGGCCCCGGACACGGGCGTCATGCCGCTCTCGAGCCCCGCGGTCATCGTCACCGAAGGTCCTCTCCCCGTCGCCTTCACGACCCCCGCCCCGCCCGCGGCGTGGGCAACCTGGACCGGACTCCGCTGGCGCCAGCTCGAACCGGGCGACCCATTGAACCTGGTGACCTCCGTCGCCCCGTGGCGGGCGGGATTCGTGGCGCTCGGCTGGAAGGCCGTGCCACCAGCGACGCCGGTCTGGACATCGGTCGATGGGACCTCCTGGGATCCGCTCCCCTTCAATGCCCCGACGACGTTCTGGCTGGGCCAAACCGTCCTCGGTGTCGCCCAAATGGGAAAGGGTCTCGTTGCCATCACGGAGGTCGCCCAATTCTGCGGTGAGCCGTGCGAGCCGACCTACATCCTTCCAGTGGTCTCGTGGACCTCGACGGATGGCCGGCGCTGGGAGCCCTCCATGCTCCCCCAATCCTGGCTGGTCGAGCCGCCCGGGATGTCCCCGTTGGTGGCCTTCGGACCGGGCGGGCTGGTCGTCGCCACGAGGGGTGAGAATGCCCGCATCGCAACTTCGACCGATGGGACGCACTGGCAGTTGCTGCCCGAAAGCGCGTTTCCGGGGCAGTTTGCGCTCAACGACGTTCGGGCTACGTCCGCCGGCTACGTCGCGGCTGGCGCATGGATCACGAATGACAGGCCCTCGGTCCCGGCCTCGCTGTGGTCGGCAGACGGACGCCACTGGGCGGCGACGCCGACCGTGCTGCCCAGCCCGCCCGTTCCTGGCCGAGACGTCGGGTCGGCGGTAACCGCGCTCGTCGCGGGCAGGGACGGGTTCATCGCGGTCGGTCGCGACGGGGCCCCTTCGGGCAGCGTCCACTGGTGGCAGTCGACCGATGGGCGCGCCTGGCAGGCGCTACCGACGTTCTCGCCCCTCCGGCCGAGGACCTGCCCGGGCGACGGCTGTGGGCTGCAGCCGAACGGCACACTCGCCAGCGACGGCCACGTGCTGGTGGCAGTCGCTGGCGGGCCGGCTGCGGCGACATGGCTGTCGACCGATGGTGGCTCGTGGCGGGCGCTTGCCGTGACTGGCGAGCTCCCGATCGAGCCGCTGGTGCAGGCGAACGTCCTGCCCGGCGGCATCCTCGCCAGCGACCGCTCGACGACCTGGTTCGGCGAGGCAATCACTCGCTGACACGGTGGCGGTCCGGGCAGTCGCGAGGCTTCACGGCCCGGAACTTGACGTGGCGGGGCGTCGCGTGGACCCTTCGGAAGTTGCCACAAGTGTGAAGAGGAGGGTCCGACCTTGTCGCCTGTCAGTGGCAGGGTCCGCGCGGGCCACTTACGCCGCTGGCCGCTGGTCGCCTGTGCGTTCGGTTCGGTCCTGTCCCTCGCCCTGATCTCCGGCCTGACAAGCGCCGCCTCGACGGTCATCGTCACGATCAACGACACAAGCCTCGCGCCGGCGTCAGTGACGACGAGTCTCGGCAACTCGATCGACTGGCAGAACGCGACCAGCGTCGCCCAGGTTGTCACGATCGGAAGCACCATCCTGCCGGCGATCCAGCCGGGTGCGATGTCGATCCTATGGAAGCCGACGGCGACCGGCACCTATCCGTACACGGTTCGCCGCCAGGTACCGCCAAAGACGGCGCTCCACGGGACGATCGAGATCGGGCCGGGCCCCACGCCGACCCGCTCGCCATCGCCTTCCGTCCGACCATCGCCGACGGCGACAGCGAGGACAACGATCCCGTCCGAACCCAACGACACCGGGATCATTGTCGAGCTGACCGCGCCGCCGTCGGCCAGCGACTTCTCGGCATCCCCGGAACCATCCGAGTCAGGCTCGTTCGAGGCCCCGATCCTGGCAGGAAGCGTCAGTCCGGCGTCGGCCGCGGGACCATCCGCGCCGGCGGCATCCGGTGGCCTGACCGGGTTGGTCGTGCCGATCGTCCTCATGATCATCGCCGCCCTGGTCGGCGTTTACGCTTATCGCCGATCCACGGCCGCCAGCAGCATCGCGTCGAGATCGATCGGCCAGGCGCACCCGAACTCTCCGCGATGGGACGCCGAGCCGCCGAATTCGGCGCCCTCGCGCTCGAACTCGACGCCGCCGGGCTGGGTGCCGGTCAGCTCCCTTCCCGCGGACGAGGTTGGTCCGCCCGCCGGGCCGCCGACCGCCTGGGATCCGGACTCCGAGCCTCTGGCCTCAGACCGCGACGACGAGGATACCCAGCTTCGTTAGCAGGGTCGTCCGGCGTCAATCGATCTTGCCGTCTGGTTCGTCGCGCAGCCAGATCCTGGCGGAGGTGGGCTGGAGGGTCCGGAGGACGGTCGCCGCGATCTCGTCGCTGAGACCGTCGAGCTCGGCCGCGCCTCTGAGCCGGGCACCGAACGCGTCGAGTTCGCGTTCGGCATCGTATCGCGAACGGTAGAACTGCCGGTCCACCGAGGCGCTGATTCGAGTTCGAATCGGGTTGAACAGCCCGGCCACCAGCAACGTGCTTCCCGCGATCGCCAGGCTGTTGCTCGAGGTGAGGCCGTTGAGCGCCTCCGACAGGGCCACAACCGAGCCGCCGTATGCGGCCGCGAGAAACGAGGCAAGAATGCCGTAGACGATCGTCCGCCGGATGACCCGGTCGATCTCATAGAGGCGATAGCGCAGGACCGCCAGCCCGATCGCGATCGGTGCCAAGCCGAACCCGGCAAGGACGATCAACCACGCAACATTGCCGATCAGCGTGCCGACGCCATTGGCGTCCTGACCGAAGACGATCGCGAGGACGAGCGCAGGGCCCACGATGGCGACCACGCTCGCGAGCCACTTGAGTTGCTGGCGCTCGACGCCCGAGGCCCGCCGGGAGCGGATGACGAGTGACGCTGCGACGAGCGGAAGCGCGACGACGCCGATGAGGTTGCTGGCGGCGCCCAGCAGCGAGATGACCCCTCCAAGCGCCCCGCCGATCGCAAGGGGATTCCGATCAACCGGTGGGAACGTACCCGGCGCGAACGGGCTCAGCGCGTTCCGCACCGTCGAGCAGGCAACAGCGATGATCCCAAGGAACGCGACCGGGCGCCAGCGGGCCGACGGCAAGTGGCCAGAGGGAAACAGCAGTGGCAGGTAGAACGCCAGGCCGACGCTGAATGGCATCCACGTCAGACCGGACAGCCAGGCGATCCAGATCGCTCCGGGCACGCTGCCCGGGTGGAGGTCCAGCCCATAGGTCGCGAGGCCGCCCAAACCGAGCGAGAGTGCGAGCAGGAAGCCGCTCAGCAAGAGGACCCACCCGATGAGGTTGTTGGGCAAACGAGTCACGAGAACGGCGCCGACGGTTACGGATGAGATCACGGCAAGCGTGGCTGCCAGGATGCTCGCTGCATCGGTCCCACCAGTCGCGTTCGTGAGCACGGCGATGGCGAGCGAGAGCAGTGAGGCTGCCCAGATCACCGCGGCCACCGCTGCGGATGCGGGTTGGCCTGATCGAACGAAAGCAGATCTGGCGTCGCGGTGGTTGGGTCTTGTCATTCGCCTTCCTGCGGAGAGTCCATGGGGAAATCGTCGATCACGGACGTCCGGGCAACGTTACGGTCTGGCGGCCATCCCGGAGGGGATCCGCGGCTCCGAGGCTCCGAGGCTCCGAGCCGATCAATCGCCCTCCTGCACAGCGCGTGAAGCGGGCCACGACCATGAGCTGGCCCTATGGCACCGCCGACGGGGTCGGAGAGAGTCCCGGCGAGGGACGGGGCGTCGGGATAGTGATCTCATTGCCTGCGTAGATCAGGCTGGGGTCCCTGATCTGGGGGTTTGCCGCGATCAGGTCCTCAAGTGGCACCCCGTAGGTTGCTGCGATGCCGATCATCGTGTCCCCGAGTCGCACGATGTAGATGAGTGGGGTGGGAAGCGGCGTCGCATTGGGGGGCGCGGTCGGGGCCGTCGAGGCTGAGGGTGTGGGCGTCGCCGCTGGCGAGGGGCTGGCCGCGGGAGTCGCGGTGGCCGCAGGGGCTGAGCTCGGAAGGCTTGGCGTCCCGGTGGGGACGACAGCGACGGCCGGCTGGCTCGCGGTCGACGACAGTTGGGACGGCTGGTTCAGCGGCAGCCGGCTGGCCACCACGACCACGACGATCGCGATCGCAACGAGCGCCGCCACACCCTCGACGATCGCACGGCGCCGCCGCCCCTCGCGCGTCTTGCTGGGCCCCGGCCCGACATCTAGATGCGGGACAGGTGCGAGCGCCTCGGTGGCGACCGCCGACGACTCGAGCGCCGGCGGCTCGAAGACCGGCGCGGGTTCGAGGCTCGGCGGCGGTTCGGTGCTCTCCGTCGATTCAGGGGTCCGCGGCATGTCGTCATAGATGTAGGGTCCAGTGATCGGCCCCCCTCCGCTGCCGCTCAATCCACGATTGAGGTCGGCAAGGCGCGCCGCGATGCGCTCGTCGAGGGCCCGTATGTCCTCGCTGCGTCGACGCGCCGTCCTGGCCCGTCGCCGCCAAACCACGACCAGCCCGATCGCGCCGACCGCCAAGGCGAGGATCAGGATCAGCTCGACGATGGGTTCCATGGACCGATGATCGTAGCCCCTGTGCGGGAAGCGGGAATGAACCAGCTACAACATGCGGCTCGCGTGCTGGGCGAGGACGCCCGGGTCGCGGTGCGTCAGCTCCCGCTCCGGCGGAGCTGGTCCATGCTGGCAACCGTGCCAATCGTGGAGTCGAAAAACCACACAAGGCGCCGTTCGTACTCGGCAGCGTGGTTGACAATCGCCTCGGTGTGGCGGGAGCCCGCGACGATCCAGGGCTCGATCGTCCCCCCGGCCGCGCGGTATTCCGCTGCCAGGTCATCGGCGTATTGGACGCTGAGCCGCGTATCGGCCGTTCCGTGGACGATGTACAACGGCCGACCGTGGAGCTTCGCAACGGCGGCCGCCGGGCTGAGCGATGTCATGTCGTCGCCACGCTCGAGGCGGATCATGAGGTACGCGACAGAGGCGAACCAGGTCGGATAGCCAGCGCGTTCGATTTCGGCACGCAGGGCCGCACCGAGATCCGCGTAGCCGCTGTCCGCCCACGTCGCGGCGACGCGTGACTCGACGCCGGCGGCGATCAATGCCGTCGCAGCGCCCAGGGAGAAGCCCATGAGCCCGACATGCGCAGGGTCGAAGCCCTTGGCCGTGACCAGCCAGTCCCAGGCACCGAGGACGTCCCGGTACTCCCTGATGCCGCCGGCGAAACGGCCGGTATGCACGGTCGAATCGCCATGGTTGCGCAGGTCGATCAACAGGACCGAGATGCCGTGACGGCGGAGCATGCCCGCCGCCAACAGAATCCGGTCCTCTCGCTTGCAGGAGTTATGGCCATGGACGATCACGACCGCCCGGGCGGCGCGGCCGGTGTCGGAACCGATGTACCAACCGCTGAGCGAGATGGCGGCGTCCAGGCTCGGGATCGTCACGGCCTCGTAATCGGGCATCTGAAAGGGCCCCGCGTCGACGCCCGGCACTGCGAATGCGGCTGGAGTCTGGCCGATCCAGCGCTCGTCGCAGTTGGGAACGACGGCCAACAGGCGATCAAGGATCCGTGCGCGCGCATACAGGTACGCCCTGGCGAGAGTGGCGACACCGAGAACGAGCAGCAGCAGGCCCAATCGCCGACGTGGCATCAAATTGGGATCCCCTTGGCGAGCCGCGACGGAGACCTCAGGCGCCTGAATGACGCCCTCGCCAGTGCGACGTTACCGCAGAGGCCCCGCGCTTCGGACATGGGCGCATAGTGGAGGTCCATCATCTCTTCATGCGCTATGGCGGTTGAGCTGCAGGAGGCCGGACATGGCAGAGGCGCCCGATGCGATGACGTCGCCGTACGTTGCGGCCCCGGATCGGTACGACGCGATGCCGTATCGGCGGGTGGGCGCGAGTGGTCTTCGACTGCCTGCGATCTCACTCGGTCTCTGGCAGAACTTCGGCGACGACAGGGCGCTCGCAACTCAGCGTTCCATCGTGCGGCACGCGTTCGACCGCGGAATCACGCACTTCGACCTGGGGAATAACTACGGCCCACCGTACGGCGCGGCCGAGGCAAACTTCGGTCACATCCTCGGGTCGGACCTGCGCGCTTACCGCGACGAGCTGATCATCTCCACCAAGGCCGGTTACGACATGTGGCCCGGGCCATATGGCGATCATGGGTCGCGCAAGTACCTCTTGGCCAGCCTCGATCAGAGCCTCGGCCGATTGGGCCTCGAGTACGTCGACATCTTCTACTCACACCGGGTCGACCCCGAGACGCCCCTGGAGGAGACGATGGGCGCGCTGGATTCGGCAGTGCGGCAAGGCAAGGCCCTCTACGTCGGCATCTCTTCGTATTCGGCGCGACGGACGCGCGAGGCGGCGGGGATCCTGCGCCGGCTCGGCACGCCGCTTCTCATCCACCAGCCGTCCTACTCGATGGTCAATCGATGGATCGAAGCCGAATTGCTCGATGTCCTGGCGGAGGAACGGATCGGCGCGATCGCCTTCTCGCCACTCGCGCAAGGACTCCTGACGGATCGCTACCTGGACGGCGTCCCCGCGGACTCGCGGGCAGCGCGGGGCGGATCCTTCGACCGAAACTTGCTGTCCTCGTCAAACCTCGCGAATGCCCGCGGACTCCGCGAGATCGCACGGGGACGCGGGCAGACGCTCGCCGAGATGGCGATCGCGTGGACGTTGCGCGACCCGCGGGTCGCCTCGGCAGTCGTCGGGGCAAGCTCGGTCGCGCAGCTCGACGACAATCTCGCGGCGCTCGACCATCTGGCGTTCACGCCTGCCGAACTCGCGGAGATCGATCGCTTCGCGGTCGAAGGCGGAGTCAATCTATGGGCGGAGTCCAGCAACGCGTAGGAACGGCCCGACTCCCATGTGAACCAATCGCCTCAACCAAGGAGGTGCGCTGATGAGCATGAACATCGCCGTGCTCGGCACCGGCAAGATGGGTTCCGCGCTCGCGCGACGCCTCGCGGGGGCCGGCTTTGAGCTGACGCTGTGGGATCGGACTGGGGATCGCGCGAAGGCGGTGGGAGTAGGCCGGGTCGCTGCCTCGCCTGCCGAGGCAGCCGCAGCGGCGGAGTTGGTCATCACGAGCCTCACCGGACCGGAAGCCCTCAGGGCCACGTACCTCGGACCGGGAGGCGCGCTTGAGAAGGCCCACGGTCAGCTCTTCATCGAGATGAGCACGGCCGGACCCGATTTCGAGGCAGAGCTCGCGCCCCGTATTGCATCCACGGGCTCTCACCTCGTCGATGCGACGATCGTCGGTGCGCCACCGATCGTCGAAGCCGGCGAGGCCGCGATCCTCGTGGGCGGCGAAGCCGCCGATGTCGAGCGCGCCCGGCCGGTTCTCGAGAACTTCGGCACCGTTCGACACGTCGGGCCATCCGGCAACGGGGCGCGCTTGAAACTGATCGCCAACAGCATGCTCGCCCAGATCATGACCGGCGCCGCGGAGCTGCAAAACGCCGGCGAGGCGGCGGGTCTCGATCCCGCGGATGTGTTCTGGATTCTGGCGCGATTTGCGCCCACCCTCGAGACGCGGCGACCGGCCTACGTGGAGGACGAACTCCAGCCGACGATGTTCGCGCTCCACGACCTGCGGAAGGATCTCGATCTCGCGCTCGGGGTCTTCCACGCTGAAAACGCGCCCGCGCCGATGACCGCAATCGCCCGGGAGCTCATCAGTCAGGCGCTCGGCGAATTCTCCGACAACGACATCGGCGCGATCGTGCGGCTGTACCGTCGAGCGGGGGGCACTGAGGCGGGCCGTGGACCGGATGGACCCAGCACTGGGTCGCCGACCATGTCAGCCCCCGCGGCCGACGCGGGGTGAGCGATGAACGCCAACGTCGACCGCCCGGCCGCAACCCGACTTGGCCGCGCGGTGCGGGCCACGACGGCGGGCGCCGCCGCGGCAGCAGGAGGACATCGCGAGGGCCATCGCCCGATCAACTGGCTCCGTGATGTCATCCTCGGTGGGCAGGATGGCCTGGTCAACATCCTCGGCATCATCCTGGGGGTGATCGCGGGAGGTGGTTCGAACACCGTCCTCCTCGCCGCCGGCTTCGCCGCGGCCATCACCGAATCGATCTCCATGGGCGCGGTCGGGTACACGTCATCGATCGCCGAGCGCGACTACTACGATGCCGAGAAGGCGCGCGAGGCGGCGGAAATCGCCACCGTGCCCGAGGCGGAACGCCAGGAGATTCGCGACATTTACGGATCCAAGGGCTTCACCGGGGAGCTCCTGGACGGCGTCGTCGACACGATCACCGCCAACCGCGAGACCTGGTTGACGACGATGATGGATGAGGAACTGCATCTCCAGCCCGTCCAGACGCGCGACATCCTTCGAGCCGCGGTCGTGATCACGATCGCAACGCTGATCGGACATATGATCCCGCTGATTCCGTTCGTGGTCCTGCCTCGAACGCAGGCATTGGTCCTGGCAATCGTCCTGAGCGGCCTGGCTCTCTTCGGCGTTGGCGTCTACTCCGCGGTGACGCTCGTGGGCGATTGGAGGAAGAGCGGCCTGAGGATGCTGGCCATCGGCCTCGGGGCCGCGGCGATCGGCTTTCTCGTCGGTCGCTTGTTCAACTCGGTGGGGGCGTGAGGACCCCTCGCCCGTGCAAAGTCCGCACATAGGTCCCGCCCGACTCCTCGACTCGCGCAGTCTGCGCTTCATCGACCCGCATCTGGAATCGATCTACCAGCAAGAGGGGGTCGTTCCAGTTCGGCGCGAGGCGTTTCGCGGAGCGGCCGTGTCCGTCGGCCTGTGGCTCGTCGGTGGGCTGCTCATCCCGCTGGCTGGCCTCCTCCCCGCGGCGACCTCGACCCCAGTCGTGGTGCTGATGGCCGGCGCCAATCTCATCGTGCTCGCGCCGATCCGGACGATGCGGACGCTGGACGAGGCGCTTCGAATCCTGCTCGCGATCAATGCCCTCACGGCGGTTGGGCTGATGTTGCTGGTCGCCGAGAGCGGGCAGTTCGTCAGGTACGCCGGGCCGGCGATCATGCTCCAGTCGATCTTCGCGGTTTTCATCGCGCGCCGCTTCCTGGTATCGATCTTTGCGGCAACGGTCCAGCTGGTTCTCCTGGTGACCGTGGCCATCCTTGTTGGCGCGCTGCGGGACTTCGTCCTTGACCTGTTCATCGTGGTCTCCGCGGTCGGGGTCGGCGTCGCCGCTACGTACGTCATCGAGTCGACCACGCGGACAGATTGGTACCAGCGGCGGGTGATCGAGGCACAGCGGCTGGAGCT
>DATCPH010000051.1:0-3238 GCA_036570185.1 Candidatus Limnocylindrales bacterium
CAAGCTCAGCGTCGACCGCCCGCCCTTCCTGATCCTCGGCGCCTGCAACCCGCCGCTGGCGCACCGGGCCATCGAAGTCGACCCATCGGTCGGCGCGCTGCTCCCCTGCAATGTGGTCGTGCGCGCGGATGGGCCCGACACGATCGTCGAGGTGATGGACCCGGTGGCGGCTCTGAGCTTCGTCAAGAGCACGGCGATACGCCCGATTGCCGACGAGGCGAAGGCGCGCCTCGAGCGCGTGATCGAGGCCCTCGAACACCGGCCGTAGCCCCTGGCTGCCGCGATTGCCCGAGTTGACGCGATGCCTCGGAAGATCCCGTGCGGCGCGGCAGCGAACCGATCCTCCTCAGAGCAAGGCTTTCAGCGCGCGGATCCGGCTAGGTCGAGGATGAGGGCCCGACCGGGACGCGTCTCGGAAGTTCCCAGGGGAAACCGACACGACGCTTCCATCGTGTTTGTTACGAGGCTGCGACCTCCGTGGGCTTGCTAGCCCGAGCCGCCGTGAACACCCGCCCGAGGTAGTGGTCCATGACCACCGCCTGGAACGCCGGGTCGTCGAGGATGCGGCGGAAGATGTCAGCGTTGTCGTCCATCCGCTCAACGATGCTCCGGATGAAGACGTCATTGAAGACGAGGGCGAAGTTTTCGAGCGGGTTGGCGCGGGCCTGAGCGACGAGCTGCTCGTTGTTCAGCCATGTCGCCTCGAGCTGGTCGAAGAACAGCTGGTCAGCGGTCCCGAGCGCTATCCCGAACCGTTCGTTGAGGACCTCGATGATCGCCGAGAGGCGCTCCTTGGTCTCGTCGGCCTCCGGACCCTTGCCCGAGTAGATCGCCTTCAGCTCGCCAACGCCCTCAGATGGTGTGATCGCGCCCTCGCTCGTCTTCTCGAGGCGGAGGTGCGTCAGCTGCACCTCTGAGCCGAGATCGAGCCGGCCGCCCGCGTCGGCCGGGCCCAGCAGCGCGAGGAGCGCCCGAGAAGCCAGGTACAGAGCCTCGAGGCCGACGTCGCCGAAGTCGACGACCTGGCTCAGGAACGAGTAGGCCCGCACGTAGGCGTCGAGCGCCTCGCGAGCCTCCTCCTGGTCGGGCTCGGTCTTGGCTTTGAACCGCTCGACCGCGGGCGCGAGGAGCGCATGGATCAAGCCGTGGTCGCCGACCGCCTGGGTGCGATCGGCGATGAGCGCGGCCACCGTCCGAGCCTCGGCGTCGTCGAGGATCTGGAGGGCGAGGAGCCGGTCGGCGAGATCGTGCAGGAGGTTCGGGTCCGTTGGGACCGCAACGGTCGCCTCATCACTTCCGAATCGGGACACTAGGGACGGGTCGATCGGGCCGACCGGTGGCCCCGAGATGATGGATCAGCTCATGGAATCGGCCGCAGGATGATCGTCGTGTCTTCCGTGTACAAGCCGCCGTCCTTGCTCACCGAGATACGCTTCGTCAGGGTCAGTCCATTCTGGGAGAAGCCCGTTTCCATGTACTGACCCGATCCGTGCCCTCCAAGCGTATCGAACGCGTTCTTCCACCTCGGTTCGAAGAATTCACCGTTTGGACAGTGGAACAAGGGTGCGACGGTGTAGGTCAGCTGAGCGTCCTGGAAATCAGGCGTCTCGGGAAACGACTCGGCGGTTCCCCAGCCGGGCTTTGCCGACACGACAGTGAACTCCCCGGGCGAGAGCGTGGGCACTTGTGGATAGGTGCAGGAGTTGTCGTTCCCGAAGACCTTGATGAACTCGAGCCGAGCATGTCCGCTCAGAGACATGCCCTCTTCCGGGAAACGGCCCGTCCGGAACGTGCCAGGGCCGACGTCCTCAAGCTTGACGGTCGCTTTGACGTGGCCGCCGCCGTCAGGAACTCCGGAAACGTGGATGCGCACCGTCGACTCGAAAACGAGCTCGAACCTAGGCTCATGCCAACTGATGCCCACCTTGTGATGAGCTGAGGGCAGCTGCATGTTCTTCACCATGTCGATCAGAAGCTTGCCCGCCGCCTTGGGGAGGTTGAAGAGGTCGGACAGCTTGACGGGCAGCGAGTTGGGGTCCGGCGCGAGCTGGGCGATCCCAATCGCCTCGCCGGCACGCCCTTGGCTCGACACCGTGCCGCAAGTCGACTCGCTCGGACACCCGAGCTCCCAGCGCAGCTGCACCTTGAGCGTCGAGAGACCGTTCGGGCCGGTCACTTCCCCGCACGTGCCGCAGGTGTCGACCTTTTGCTGCTCCGATTTATCGACCGGCTGAACGTGGTCGCCGTCCTCCTCGATCTTCCACTTCACCAGCCAGCCTTGGAGCGGACCGTTGGGCGGGAGCTTTACCCCGGCCAGGCCGAGACACGGGATCAACTCGTCCGGGAAGGGCGACCGGAACGACACGGCGGCGACGTAGCGATACGTCTTGGGTGCAGGCTCCCTGTGCCGGTAATGGGCCTCGGAGTTCGTGTCGTCCGACACGAAGAGATCAAGACCCGCCAGTAGCAACGCCAGCGAGAGCCCGTCACCGGTGAGGTCGACCCCTTTCAGGAAACCCTTCAGTGCGTCCTTGGCGGCATCTCCGAACGCCGAACCGACCGTGTCGGTCGCGTAGTCCTTGAGGTACTTCTTGGCGAGGCCGGTCTTGTCAAGGTCCACGTTCGTCTTGGCCTGGTCGCAGGGTCCCGCCGCTACCTCGCGAGGCGCCGCGAGGCCAAAGGCCGCCACCGCGACGCCAGAGGAAGCCGTGGCCGTCCGGAGCCGGCCGGTCCGGCTCAAAAGGCTCGCCGCGGCGAGCACGAACTGGAGCGGATCGAGCTCGGCGATGATCGTGGGCGCGGGACCGGCTGCGTCGGTCGCCTGAGCGGACCTCGCCCGTGCGAGTGCCGCAACCGCGAGTGCCGGGAATGACGCTGGGTCAGCCGGCTGGGTCGCGGCGCCCGCGACCCAATCCGCAACTGACTTCCCCAGGAGCTCGCTCGGGATGGGGCCACCTTTGACGGTTCCGCCCACGGAGGCGACGAACCCGCTGAGATCGGCCAGCGCCCACGTTCGGTCGTCCATGATGGCGCGGGCGACAAATGCAACTTCGAAGTCGTAGACATACGCGTCCACGAACGTCGGCTGTATCGGTGCATTTAGCCCGGATCCACCGAACCTCTTTGTCTGACGGCTCGATGACGGCCGCGAGGGGACGAAGGAGCCCGATTCAGGTGATCGCCCAGCCCGGACCATGGCGAAGGAGGGTCGGACGGCGACGGATCATGTCACCTGAGA
>DATCPH010000052.1:0-23072 GCA_036570185.1 Candidatus Limnocylindrales bacterium
CCGCGTTGACGGCGGGCGGCCGTTCAGCGCCGAGAGCTACGGCCGAATCCGGGACCAGGAATTGGCACGGCTGGGCGGCCGGGAGATCGGCCGGCTCGGCGAGGCCGTCGACCTCCTCGATGATCTCGTCCTCGCCGACGAGTTCGCCGAATTCCTGACTCCCCGGGCGTATTCGCTCCTCGATTCGGGGATGTCAGCATGACGGCGCCCGCCGTTGAGTTGCTTGGGCGCCCAGACCGGTGGCCGGTCGATCCGATCGATGCGGTCGAGTGCGCTCGGACGACGTTGATCCGGGTGTATCGCGGCATCGAGGGCGTGCAGGCCGTGATCGAACCCGACGTCGCCTACGGGACGACGGGAGCGCCGTTCATCCCGTTCAACTCCGTCACCGGCGCTCGCTTCACGGATGCCGCGGCCGATGACCGGATCGATTCTGTCCTGGCCTGGTTCCGCGAGCGATCGATGCCGGTGGGGTGGTGGCTTGGACCGCGCGATCGCCCGGCCGATCTCGAGGCGCGCCTGCTGGCGCGCGGACTCCACGTGGATGATGAGGGCGTCCCGGCCATGGCCCGAGCGCTCGATCCCGGAGAATCCCTTTCCGACGATGCGCCCGAAGGCCTGACCGTGGAGCCCGTTCGGGACCTCGCGACCTTTCGGGAGCAGACCGAGGTGATCGGTGCCGGCTTCGGCGCACCGCCGTGGCTCGCCGACCAGATGCTCAAGTTCGCCGGCCTCGGTTTCGACCAGGCCAGTCCCGCGCAGAACTACCTCGCCCGCCTCGACGACCGTCCCGTCGGCGGATCGCTGGGCCTCATGGCCGGCGATGTCCTCGGCATCTACAACGTTGCCGTCGTGCCCGCTGCCCGCGGCCGCGGCATCGGTCGCGCGGTCACCCTGGCCGCCCTTCGCGACGGACTCGCGCGTGGTTGCCGTCTCGCCGTCCTCGAGTCGACCGCGATGGGTCACTCGATCTACGTGGGCCTGGGCTTCCGCGACGTGGCGACCTATCGCGTCCTCGCGAGCCAAGACTGGCGCTGACCCGGGTCAGGGCAGCGGGTGGTCCTCGAGCGGCACATCCCAGTGGGCCTCGAGGAGCTCGAATCGGCGGCGCTCCTCGGCGCTGTACAGGGCTTGGTCGGGAAAGAGCCGAGCGGCGATCTCGGCCTCGGAGTGGTCCTCGATGGCTGCCCAATCGCGATACGTGATGGTGACCATGAAGTTCCAGTCCGCGCGGCCGTCGCCGTGGAATCGGGGCGTCGCGGCGCTGACGTCCAGGAAACGGCCGGTGGCCAGCTGCTCGCGCAGGATCGGCCAGTGGTTGCGCGCGAACAGGTCGATGAACTCGTCGATCGCGCCCCACCGGACGCGGTAGAAGTACGCGATCGTCACCGGATCGGACGTCGAGGGCCTTCCTCCGGGCTCCGGCATCGAGGCTCCTCCCTGTGGTTCGGACGTCGAGCGGCCTCCTCCGGACTCCGGCATCGAAGCCCCTCCTTCCAGCGCCGTCACCCGGCCCCCACGCGTTCGATGAAGCGCCCGTATCCGCGCTGCCCGACGAAGGCGCCATCGCGCACGACTGCCCGGCCGCGAACGAACGTGGAGCGGACGGCCCCAGCCAGCTCGAAGCCCTCGTAGGGCGTGTAGTCGGACGTGTGGTGGAGCTGCTCAGCGCGGAGCGTTCGTCGAGCCGCGGGATCGAAGAGCACGAGGTCGGCATCGAATCCGGCGGCGATAGCGCCTTTCCAGGGGAAACCGAAGAGCCGGGCGGGCGTCGTTGCGAGGACGTCGATCATCCGCTCGAGCGTGATCCGTCCCTTCGCGACCCCTTCCGAATACACGATCGCGAGCAGCGTCTCGATCCCGGGCGCGCCGTTGGAGATCTTGTCGAAGCTGAGGCCCTGGGCCGCTCCCGCCTTTTCGATGGCGACTCGATCGGGAACGTGGTCCGTGGCGACGAGATCGAGGTCGCCTGCCGAGAGTCCCTTCCCAGAGAGCCCGCTGGTCCGCGGCGGTGCGGAGCGGCGGCGAAATGACGAAGCCCGCAACGGTCGCATCGTCAGGACCCAGGTAACGCTCGTCGGTCAGGGCGAGGTAGTGCGGGCACGTTTCGGCGCTGACGCGTTGCCCGGCGGCCTTCGCCTCACGGACGAAGCGGAGCGCATCACGAGACGACAGATGAACGACGTGCAGCGGCGCGTCCGCGAGCCGCGCGAAGCCGATCGCCCGTGCCGTCGCGATTCCCTCCGCGTAGCTGGGCCGCGTTTCGGCGTGGTAGCGCGGTAGCGTATTACCACGTTGCAGTGCGGAGGCGACCGCCGCATCGATGAGGACCGGATCCTCGCAGTGAACTTCGAGCATGCCGCCGTGGGTGCCCATCGTCCGGATCGCCTCGTAGAGGCGGGCTTCCGGCAGCCGAAAGTCGAACACCATGAATGCCTTGCAAGTCGAGACGCCTGCCTCGACGACGGCCGGAAGCTCGGCGATCGGATCGTCCATCCCGCCGGTGACTGCGAGGCTCACTCCGTAGTCGATCGCGCTGTCCTCGTTCGTCGCAGTCCGCCATTCGCGCAGGCCGGCGAGGAGCGAGCGGCCGGCTGCCTCGGACGCGCCGGTTCCCGGGTTGTTGAAGGCGAGGAACGAGGTTGTCCCTCCGAAGGCCGCCGCGACGGAGTCACGAAAAAAGCGGTCGGGCTCCGTATCGCTCGCGACGCGCGTGTGCGTGTGGACGTCGACTGCGCCGGGCAAGATCAGCAGGCCGGCGGCGTCGACCACTTCGGCCGCCCCTTCAGCAAGTCCTCCCAGGTCTGCCTCGACGGCACGGATCTTTCCGCCCTCGACCGAAACGTCCGCCCGACGACGCCCCCCAGCCGTCACGACGATTCCGCCGCGGATGAGGAGGTCGGTCATGGTCTGCGTTCGAGAACTGTCATATTCGCGGCGCGTCCCTGCGCTGCGCCGGGGCACGGGTGGCCCGTTTCATCCACTGAACACATCACGAGCCCCGGCCGTCCCTCGGCGCCGACGCATGCTCGTTTGTTTTACCACGTGGACCAAAGCGGACGTTCGAGTGCTCCGTACCGCCCGCCCGGCCCAAATGGTGCATCGGATGAAACGAAATCGCCGGGGAATCGCCCAAGATCTCCGACACGTTCACCCGGTGCAACGCGGACCCGGGAAGTTGCATCGAGTGAAACAAAACGATCGTCATGACCCGGCTGCGCGTGACGTCGCCGACGACCAATGCGGCGGGTCGGCCGAAGATCGGACATCGGCGGGAGCGATGGCGCCTCAGTGATCCATCTCCACGATCGAGATCGCTTGGGCGCCCTCCCACAGGCAGCGCCGACCAACCTCCCGAAGGCGGTCGGCCCAGCCGTCGTCGGGTAGCAGCGTCGCGAAGTGGTTGCCGGCGAGCTGGCCGACCTTCGATGAGAACGAACAGGCGCCGTACGGGAAGAGGACCTCGCACTCGGAGATCCCGCCCGGATAGATGAGAAGCTGGCCCGGCGCGGGATGCGACGTATGGTTCTCGGACGCGAGATCGAGACGGCGGTCGCCGAACGGGATCCAGGTCGATTCGCCGCTCCATCGGCAATGGATCAGTCGCTTGTCGAGCGGCAGCAGCGACCGCATCGTGTCGACCGTCCGCGGCGCCGCAGCAGCCTCCCACCGAGCGCTAAAGTTGAGGTCGCCGACGCGGATCCGAAGCTCGCCCATCGGCGCGAGCATAACGCGGGAGATGAGCGTGGCGAACCCGACTGAAGGCGCCGGACCGATCGGCAGCGATGGCGCCGAAGGCAAGGCGACAGGCGAGCCCGAGCCCGACTCGACGGGCCAGCCCGAAGCGAGCTCGACGGGCCGGGCCGAACCCGGTCCCGGCCTGATCGACCCTCGTCGCCCGACGATTTCGACCCACGTTCTCGACACCGGGTCGGGCCGCCCCGCCTCGGCCGTTCACGTCACGCTCTACAAGCTGGGCGAGGACGACCGGCCGATCCGCCTGACGCAGGCCCTCACCGACGCCGATGGGAGGATCGCCGACCTGCTCGATCGACCGCTCTCGCCGGGCGTCTACCGGATCGAGTTCAGCGTTGGCCGGCCTGGCGGGCCGGGATCGAAACGGGAAGTCGAGGGCGGCCGCGCTGCCCCCACGCTCTCGCCGTTCTTCGAGCGGCTCGCGGTCGATCTGCGGGTCGACGACATCAGTCGCGGCTACCACGTGCCGCTCTTGCTGTCGCCCTATTCACTGACGACCTACCGCGGCAGCTGAGAGCGAGGCCGCTCGAACATGCCGGACCTGGGACTGTTCGCCCTGGTCGTGCTGATCGGCGTGAAGGAGGCCGGCGTACCGATCCCGGTCCCCGGAGACCTGCTGCTGATCGGAACGGGCATCGCAGTGGCCCGAGGAACCGTGGACCCGGTCGTGGCCGTGCCGGCAATCGTCGTCGCCGCCATCGTCGGCGGCCTCGTCCAATACCTGATCCTGCGCCGTCTCGCACGCGACCGCATCTTCCGGCTGCTCGGGCGCATCGGGATCACTCCGGCCCGCGTCGAGCGCCAGACGGAGCCGCTTCGGCGTCGAGGCGCTGCCGGCGTGGCCGTTGCGCGGATGACACCGGGCCTGCGGGTCGTTGCGATCGCGGCTGCCGCGCTGGCGGCGGTGCCATTCGTCCGGTTCGCGATCGGGCTCGCCGTCGGGAACGCGGTGTTCTCGACGGCTCACATCGCGCTCGGTGTCCTGGTCGGGCCGGCAGCGATCCAGATCGCCGGCCGGTTCGGGCTCGCGGGAGCGGTTGCCGTCACGGCCTTCATCGCCATCGGCGCGATTGGCTGGTGGGTGATCGCGCGACGGCGGCGCGGTAGGGCGACCGGCCGAACGCCGGCGCTCTCGTCGGAGCCAGGGTCCGATGCCGGCGTCGATCTTGGCGGTGACCTCGGCGCGCCCCTCGCCGCCGACTGGGCCGACGCATCCTGCCCAGCCTGCCTCGCGATCGGCGCGGCCGCGATGTTGCGGATGTCGGCGGCCGAAACGGTGTGACACGCTAGCTGTCATCGCGGCGGATGAGGATGGCTGCCATGGAAGCCATCCGACCCGAAGCCCCCGCCGGCGTCCTTCTCCCGTTCATTGCCCCAGGCACGGCCGAAGTTCGTGTCGAGCGTGACCGCATCATCGTCGAGCGGCTGAGCCTCACGGACCCGGGCCTCGCCGCCTATCTCGGCGAGCGTCCACCAGAAGAGCGCGCCGGGACCGTGGAGCGGGCGCTGCGCATTGGGCTGACCGCCGTCCAGAGCATCGGCGTGACGATCAACGTGGACGTCGTCAAGAGTGAATTCGAGCGTCTCGTCGAGCAGACGAGCCAGGCCAATGAGCGTGCGGCGACCGCGCTCGAGCAGACGCTCCGGACGAATTTTGCCGACGGCGACGGCCGGCTGCCTCGCACCCTCGAGTCCTTCCTCGGAGACAAGGGCAAGCTCCGGGCCATGGTCGAAGAGCTGTTCGATCCGCGAAAGCGCGATTCGGCAATCGGCCGGATCGGGGGCATGCTCGAGAGCTACTTCGACGGAGACGCCTCGAAGCTCGCTTATCTGCTCGATCCCACGCGCCTCGGATCGCCGCTCCACCAATTTCGCCAGGAGATGGCTGCCGGTTTCAAGGGGATCGAGGAACGGCTCGTCGCCATCGAAGCGGCGGCCACGGCCCGTGCCGGCGAACGTGCCCGCTCGACCGCCAAGGGCGCCGACTTCGAGGATCTCCTCGCGGTGATGCTCGGCGACATCGCGCGGGGCGCGGGCGACCTCGTCGACAGGACCGGCCTTGACACGGGTGCAGTCCTCAAATCGAAGAAGGGCGACTTCGTCCTCACGATCGATTCCCGCTTCAGCCGCGGCTGCGACCTGCGAATCGTCATCGAGGCCAAGGACCGGCCGATCTCGATGCGGGCGATCCGCGACGAGCTCCGTGACGCCCGCGAGAACCGCGGCGCGGTCGTCGGGCTGGTCGTTTTCACGCCTGCGCATGCCCCGACCGGCGTGGCGCCGTTCGAGATCATCGGGGACGACGTCTACTGCGTCCTCGACCCCGCGGCACCCGACCCGGCGGTGCTCGAGGCCGCGGTCCGGCTCGCCCGGCTCCTCGCACTCGCCGGCCTGGACGAAAACGATGTGGCGATCGATGTGGCGTCGATCGGTGCGGCCCTCACGGGTATCCGCGAGCACCTCGAATCGATCCGAACCCTGAAGAGCCAGCTGACGTCGATCGGAAATGCCACCAAGGCGGTCTGGACGGGCCTGGATACCCTCCGCAGCGGCATCCTGACGCGAATCGCGGAGGCTGAGGCGGAGCTCGGACGCTGATCCACGCCGATGCCTGCGTTGTCACCTGCGCTCCTCGCTCACGGACGCCGAGGTCCGATCGCTCTGGTGCTCGGCTCCGCCTTGGCCTCGGACCGGCTCAACGTCCGAGGGCTATTCAGGTTGATAGGAACTTGGAGCAACCCAGGGAGGGGTGGGTAGCGTTCGGTGTTGACCGTGAGTGATATGGTCCGATCCCGGCTCCGGCTGGTGAGAGCCGTCGCATGAGGACTTGTCCGTGCCGCGCGCGATGTGGAAAGGTGCCATCCAGTTCGGACTGGTCACGATTCCCGTCAAGCTCTATCTGGCGACCGAATCCAAAGGCATCGCCTTCAACATGCTCCACGAGAAGGACCTCTCGCGGATCCAGATGAAGATCTGGTGCCCCGAGGACGAGGCTGTGATTCCACGGAGCGAGACGGTCAAGGGCTTCGAGTGGGCACCTGACCAGTACGTCGTGATCACGGATGAGGACCTCGAAAAGGTCCCCCTCAAGACGGTCCGCTCGATCGAGATCGAGCTGTTCACGAAGCCGGAGCGAACCGACGGAAACGTGCGGTTCGTGAAGAGCGCCTACTACCTGGAGCCCGACAAGATCGGACGCAAGGCGTTCTACCTGCTGCGCCAGGTCCTCGAAGAGGAAGGCCTCACGGCGATCTGCAAGGTCGTGATCAAGGACCGCGAAGCGCTTGCCGCCCTCGATCCCTTCGATCGCACGATGCTCCTGACGACACTCCACTGGCCCGATGAAATTCGCGCTGTCGGTGACCTGGACCTGCCGGAAGAGGTTCCCGACTATAAGCCCACCGAGCTCTCCATGGCGAAACAACTTGTATCCGCGATGACCGGTGAGTTCGAGCCCGAGAACTTCAAGGACGAATACCGCGAAGCGCTGATGCAAGTCATCGAATCGAAAGTCGAGGGCAAGGAGCCGGTCGCGCCCAAGCCCGCCGAGGAGACCGGCAAGCTCATCGATCTCATGGCCGCGCTGGAAGCGAGCGTGGAAGCGGCCAAGGCCGCCCGAGGGTCAGCGGGCAAGGAGCCCGTGTCGGTGAAGGCCGCCCGGGCCGCCAGGGCGGCACGAGCGTCTGATGGCGCCGCCTCGCAAGAGAAAGGCGCCCCCCGCCGCGCCGCCAGCCGCCGCTCTGCCGACGCGGAGGAGGAACCGACCAAGCCGACCCCGAGGCGCCGCAGCGCCTGACGTCAGGCGCCCTTCGGGCCGAGCGCCTCGAGAATTCGCTCCTGCTGCTCGAGGATCTGCAGCTCTCGGACGTTGATCGAGTGAAGCGCGGTGAGCGTTTCATGATCGGCTTCGGCGCGGGCATCCTGAGCGGTCGAGATGATGTTCTGACCGACGATGATGATCGGCAAGAGCACGAGTTGCAGGAACGACTGGCTGAGCCAGGTGATGCCGGTGACGGTGTCGCCGTGGAGGAAGCGCGTCAGGGCCTCGGGAAAAGACACGAGCGAGATCACGACGAACAGGTAGGCCGCCCACATCGTCCCGACGGCACGCGTGATCAGGAGGGCGAGTCGACTGTTGAATCGCCCCATCGTGCCCGTGCCGTGGACCTGGAGGCGGATCTCCGGTGCCGTCACGTGCCGCGGCACGTAGTCGACCGGATCTTCCCGCGCCGTCGCCATGGCCGCGCGATGTCGATCGGCAGGAGCCTGTGGAGCGGCGACCTGCGTCCCGCCTTGTTCCGGCATCTTGGCCTCCCGATGCTTCGCGATCCGGGACGCGCCAAGTCGCCGCCCCGATCTCGCAGCCGGATCGTACCGGCGGGCCGCCGTGGCCGAGCGGCGCAGCCTTCGCGGTTCTGCGGCTGAGAGCACGACCGTGGCGGTTTCCACCTGGCTGCGGTAGCCGACCCTACACTGGCCGCGCATGCCACTCGAGCGGTACAAGCGCAAGCGCGATTTCGAGAAGACTCCTGAGCCCTCGGGTACGGTGGGAACCGGCGAGGGTCCCAGCCCTGGTCGCGGACGGCGGTTCGTGGTCCAGCGCCATCGCGCGACGCGCCTTCACTATGACTTCCGTCTCGAGATCGACGGCGTTCTCGCCAGCTGGGCGGTGCCAAAGGGACCGAGCCTTGACCCGTCCCAGCGGCGGCTGGCGGTCCACGTTGAGGACCATCCCCTCGAGTATTTCGATTTCGAGGGGGTGATCCCCGCCCGCCAGTACGGGGCGGGCGACGTCATCGTCTGGGACTGGGGTACGTGGGAGCCCGAAGACGAGACGCCCGACCCAGGTCGCGCGGTCGCCAAAGGAGAGCTGAAGTTTCGCCTCCAGGGCGAGAAGCTCCGTGGCCGTTTCACCATCGTTCGCACCAGCGGTCGGGGAGCGAAGGCCGGCGGCCGAGCGTTCGAGGAAGACGAGGGCGACCAGTGGCTGCTGATCCACAAGCGAGACGACGAGGCGGTGCCCGGCTGGAATGCCGAGGACCTTCCCCGGAGCGTGAAGACGGGTCGGACGAATGACGAGGTCAAGGAAAACCGGGACGCGCTCTGGATCGGCGCCGCCACCGCGGCAACCGCCCAGATCGATCTGGAGGGAGCGGTCGACGCGCCCCTCCCGAAGCGGATCGAGCCGATGCTGGCGACCCTCGCCACGAAGCCGTTCCGCGACCCTGACTGGCTCTTTGAGATCAAGTGGGACGGTTACCGGCTCGAGGCCATCGTGGACGAACGGAAGGTCCGGACGTGGACCCGCAACGGCCAGGACGGCAACGGGTATTTTCCGGGGCTCCTCGACCCTCCGACGTGGATCGACGCCCGGCAGGCGATCGTCGACGGCGAGGTGGCGGCCATCGACGACCAGGGGCTGCCTGATTTCAACGTCCTGCAAGAACGGATCAGCGAGCATTCCGCGGCGGGCCTGGTCTTCGAGGCCTTCGACCTCCTCTACCTGGACGGCCGGAGTCTCTTGGGCGTACCGCTCGAGGACCGCAAGCGGCTCCTGAAGTCCGTACTGCGCGAAACCGGCCATGTCCGGTTTTCGGCCCACATCGAAGCGGAAGGCGTCGCCTTCTACGAGGCCTCCGCGGGGCGCGGCCTCGAGGGTGTCATCGCCAAGCACCGCCGTTCGCGGTATGAACCGGGCCGGCGTTCGTCGGCCTGGCTCAAGCTCAAGATTCGCCCTGAGCAGGAACTCGTCGTCGGCGGCTGGACACCGGGGGAAGGCCGGGCGACGGAGCTCGGCGCCCTCGTCGTCGGCGTCTACGAGAACGGTCGTCTTCGCTACGCGGGCAAGGTCGGTTCCGGATTCGACGCGCGTACGCGCCGCGACCTCCGGGCCCGCTTCGAGAAGCTCGAGACTGATAGCGCGCCATTCGATCCCGTGCCGCCCCGCGACCACCGCGGGCGGTGGGGTGGCGACCTTCGGGGCGTCGTCTGGCTGAAGCCGGAGCTCGTCATCCGCGCCGAGCTGGGCGGCTGGTCCCGCGAGGGCTACGTCCGCCAGTCATCCTTCAAGGGGCTCGAGCTCGACCGCGATCCGCGCGAGGTCACCCGCGAGCAGGCCGTCGAAACGAAGGAGGCCGTGAAAGACGTGGGCGAGGCCGCTCGGGTCGAGGACGCGCCGCGAAAGAAGGGTCCATCGATGAAGAAAACCGTCAGGTCGGCGACCAGCCGCAGCGGCTCGAACGTCGACGACGGCCATCTTTACCCCTGGGAGGCCACCAGGGAGGAGCTCTCTGCGCTCGACGACATGGGTCGAGACGGCCCCTGGAAGGTCGGAGGGTTCGAGCTCAAGCTGACGAATCTCGACAAGGTCCTCTTTCCACCTCCGACGGACGCGTCGAGTGGGCCGGTCACCAAGCGGGACGTGGTTCGCTACTTCGCCCAGATCGCGCCGACGATGCTTCCCCACCTTGCCGAGCGACCCCTCAACCTCCATCGCTATCCGAACGGCGCGGAGGGCCAGGGCTTCTGGCAGAAGGACATCCCCGAGAGCGCTCCCAGCTGGCTTCGACGCTGGCGCGAGGTCGGCGTCGAGGCTCGAGAGGCGAACGACCATCTGATCGCCGACCGGGTCGCGACCCTGTGCTGGCTGGGCAACCAGGCGGCGTTCGAAATCCATGCCTGGACGTCGCGCCTCGACGATCCGGGACGACCGACGTTCGCCCTTATCGACATCGATCCTGGGACGAAGACGACCTGGGACGAGACCCTGACGCTCGCGCGGCTCTTTCGCACGGCCCTCGGCCACCTCGACGTCCGTGGCTACCCCAAGCTCACCGGCCGCCGTGGCATCCAGATCTGGATCCCGATCGTGGCTCGCTACACGTATGCGGACACCAGCCGATGGGTCGAGGCGCTGTCACGTACCGTGGGAGGGATCGTCCCGGATCTCGTCTCGTGGGAGTGGTCCAAGGACCAGCGCCAGGGTCGTGCCCGTCTCGACTACACGCAGAACGCGGCGATCAAGACGCTGGTCGCGCCGTACGCGGTCCGACCGGGGGCCGGCGGGCCCGTTTCGGCGCCGATCGACTGGGACGAACTCGACGACGCGAACCTGCGACCGGATCGATGGACCATCCGAACCATCGTCGAGCGAGTGGCCGACCGCGGCGATCTCTTCGCGTCCGCACAGACGGACCTCCAGGAGCTGCCGCAGCTCTGATTCCGATCAGACGAGGGGCGCAACCTCGCGAATGAATCGCTCCGCGCTTGCCACGATCCCGGTCGGGTCGGGCGCCGGGAACGCGAGGGCCAGGTGGACCAGGCCGAGCGACTCGAATTGCCGGATATCCGCGGCCATCGCTTCGGGCGTGCCCCGCAACGCATAGAACGGGCCCTCCGGAGCGTCGAACGCGACCCGGACGCGGGTCGAAAGCCCCGGCAAGGGACGACCGGCCGCTTCGGCCGCGGAGCGAAGGATCGGCAAGCGTTCGCCGAACGTCGACGGACTGGAAGCCGTGGCGTGGTAGCCGTCGCCGAGCTTGCCCGCTCGGCGGATCGCCGCCTCGGACCGACCGCCGCCGATCCAGATCGGCAGAGCCGCCCCCTGTGGCGGAAGCGGCGCAAACGCGAAGTCCTCGATGACGTGGAAGCGGCCGCGGAACGGCGTCGTCTGGCCCGACCAGAGGTGGCGCCATAGCTGGATCGTCTCCTCGAGGTAGGCGCCCCGGACGTGGAACCGGTCACCGACTCCGAGGTTCTCGAATTCCGCGCGGCTCCAGCCGACACCGACCCCGGCGATGACACGGCCCCCGGACAGCTCGTCGAGGGTTGCCAGCTCCTTCGCCAGGATGACCGCGTTCCGCATCGGAACGACGATGACGCTGGTTCCGAGCTTCACACGCTCATGCCGCGCCGCGAGGTATGCCAGGGTCACGATCGGATCGAAGATCCGGCGGTAGTCCGCTGCGGGCGGCGAGTGATCGACGAGGACGTGGTCGGTCGTCCAGACGGTGGACCAGCCGACGCGCTCGGCGACTTCCGCGGCGGCTTCGATGCCCTCGCGCGACGCCCCTTCGGTCATGACGGGGAGGCAGATTCCGTAATCCATGTGCGCGGTATCCTACCAGAAGGCTAACCTTTACGTAAACGGCAAGGTTTGGTAGAATGAGCGGGTGAACCTTTCCCCACTGACGTCGGACCCGATCGACCCTTCAAGCACGCCTGAGAGCGAGGACCGCCTCGCTCGGATTCAGGAGGTGGCCGCTGATGTCGGGCTGACCACCAGATCGATCCGGTACTACGAGGAGATCGGCCTCCTGAAGCCGGCCGCCAGGTCGTTGGGCGACTATCGACTCTACGACGCGGACGATGTCGAGCGTCTCCGCTTCATCAAGGGACTGCGCGATGACGCCGGGTTCAGCCTGACCGAGATCGGCCAGCTCCTCGAAGACGAGACGGCCCGCGTCCGGATTGGGGCGAGGCTTCGGACCAGCGACGACGCCGGCGAGCGACGGAGCCTCCTGACCGACGCGATCGCTCGGACTGACCGGCAGGTCGCCACCCTTCGCCGAAAGATCGATCGCCTCGAAACGATGATCGCCGACGCCCAGGCACGTCGGAAGCACCTCGCCGAACACCTTGCCGAGATCGACGAGGAGCCGCGTCGATGAACGATGGGTCGGTGGTTGCGAACGATCGATCCGTGATCGGTCAGATTCGGCGGTTCGACGGCTACCGCTCCTTCCGGCATCGCAACTACCGCCTGTTCTTTGCGGGCCAACTGATCTCCCTGGTCGGAACCTGGATGCAGACGGTCGCGCAAGCCTGGCTGGTGCTCCAACTGACGGGTGGAAACCCCTTCGCGCTGGGCCTGGTGGCCGTGGCCCAGTTCCTCCCGGTCCTCGTCTTCGGATTGTTCGGCGGGCTGATCGCCGACGGCCTGCCCAAACGCGCCACGCTGGTGGGGACCCAGCTGGCCGCAATGATCCTCGCCCTGGCGCTGTTCGCCCTGACCGCGACCCACCTGGTGACGGTCGAACAGGTGATGGTCCTGGCCCTGGCGCTCGGAGTTGTCAACGCCGTCGACATGCCAACCCGCCAATCGTTCGCCGTCGAGATGGTGGGACGGGAGGACGTCAGCAATGCCGTGGCCCTCAACTCGGCCATGTTCAACGCCGCGCGGATCGTGGGCCCGGCGGTGGCGGGCCTCACGATTGGCGCGTTCGGCGTCTCGATCGCGTTCCTCTTGAACGGCCTGTCGTATCTCGCGGTCATCGCCGGCCTGCTCATGATGCGTGACCGGGACCTGCAGCTTCCGGCTCGCCTCCCGCGCCCGCGGTCGATCGCAGCGGTGGGCGAAACACTGGCCGAGGGACTCGAGTACGTGCGGCGAACCGACGTCGTCCTCATGGCGGTTGTGGTCGTGGGCCTCGCCTCGCTGTTCGGCCTGAACACGCAGGTTCTCGTGCCGGTCATCGCCCAGGGAGTCCTTCACTCAGACGCAACGGGCTTCGGCTTCCTCGTGGCGTCGATGGGCCTCGGTTCAGTGCTGGCCGCCCTCGCGATCGCCTTCTCCGGCCGAACCGGTCCGTCGGTCATCGTCCTCGGTGCGGTGGCCGTGGGCGTCTTCGATGTCGTCATGGCCGCCTCGCGCTTCTTCCCGCTATCGCTGGCGGCCATGTTCTTCGCCGGCGTCGGCTTGATTGCGATGGCCGCGACGGCCAACACCGTCATCCAGTTGACCGTCCCGGATCGCCTGCGCGGACGAGTGATCGCGGTCTACACCACGGTCTTCGTCGGCACGACGCCGTTCGGTGGCCTATTGATGGGTGCCCTCGCCGCTCAGTTCGGGGCGCCGCTCGCGCTGGGTTTTGGCGGCGGCGTCTGCACGGCCGTCGGGATCATCGGTGTGATCTGGTTGCATCGGATCCAGCAGCGCCAGGTCGGGCATCGCCCGGCGGCGACCGTGTCCGCCACCGCGACCGACGCGGGGCGTTGATCTACGGCGGGGTGTAGGGCGCCCGGAAGAACCCGAAGAGGGCCTCGCCGGTCGACTGGGTGAGATCGACCGTCGAGCCGCCGGCCAGGCGGACCCGGATCGAGACATCGTCTCGATCAGGCCAGTTCGGGTCGTAAAGCCGGAGGGTGAGCTCCGTGGGCGAGACGTCGTACGCCCAGGCGACAACCTGATGGTTGTGACCGAGGTGGACCGGGTTGGCACTCGTCGACCGGATGAGCCCGAGCATGGATAGTCGCCCGCCGTCGATGTCGGCGCGGATCTTCGGCCATTCGTCGCGAACGGCGAGGGTGGCTCGCGGGACCAGGCCGACCAGTCGCGCCCAGCGGTTTGGCCCGCTCGGATGGAGCGCCGCCAGGACGTACAACCGGAGCGGGAGGCGGACGAGATGGTCGAAGGAGTCGATCTGTCGTCGAACGATCTCGCGAAACAGCATGGTTCCGGGCGCTGGTGGACTCGTGTCCGGCGGCGGAACCTCACCGCGCTGGAAGCGATCGCGCGTCGCGAAGGCCATGCCACCGCAGAGGCCATCCGCGGCGTTGCCAAGACCGAGGGCGATGGGCCCGATCGACAACCAGACCGCCGGTCCCGGCGGCCAGCCGTTGACGAAATGAAAGCCGTTGCGGCTGGGGAGGAACCCCGGGACCGAGTTCTCGGACACGGCACGCAGCGTACCCCGCCGGACGTCCGCGCCCGACATCTTCGCCCGACGTTGGCGCCCGACGCCGCCTCGCCGTCTACGGCCCCACAACACGAGGCACGGACTACCATCGGGTCATGTCCGACGCGCTCGAGACCACCCCCCGTCACACGAACCGGCTCGCGAACCAGACCAGCCCGTACCTGCTCCAGCACGCGCACAACCCGGTCGACTGGTACCCGTGGGGCCCCGACGCACTGGCCCGCGCCAAGCTCCTGGATCGGCCGATCTTCCTGTCGATCGGTTACGCGGCCTGTCACTGGTGCCACGTCATGGAGCGTGAATCGTTCGAGGACGAGGCGACGGCCGCCTACCTGAATGCGAATTTCATCGCGATCAAGGTCGATCGGGAGGAGAGACCCGACCTCGACCAGGTCTACATGGCGGCGGTTCAGGCGATGACGGGGGGCGGCGGCTGGCCGATGTCCGTGTTCCTGACCCCCCAGGGACGCCCCTTCTACGGCGGGACGTACTTCCCCAACGAGCCGCGACATGGGCTGCCCTCGTTCCGGCAACTCCTCGAGGGGATCCAGCGCGCCTGGCGCGAACAGCGTTCGGAGGTCGAGCAATCCGGAGCGCGGCTGGTCGGAGCCCTCGTGGAGAAGACTGCGGTCGGGCCCCCTCAGGGCGTTGAATCGGCGACGGGCAGCCAGCTGCCCGCCGCGGAATTCCTGGACAACGCCGTCCAGGCGATCGACCGGGGGTTTGATGAAGCGAACGGCGGGTGGGGCGCCGCCCCAAAGTTCCCCCAGGCGATGACGATCGAATTTCTCCTCCGACGAGCTGTCGCGAGCCAGGATCCGCGCCCGCTCGAGATCGTCCGCCGCAGCCTCGACGCAATGGCCGACGGCGGGATTCACGATCAGCTCGGCGGCGGTTTCCATCGCTACTCGACGGACGCGATCTGGCTGGTGCCGCACTTCGAACAGATGCTCTACGACAACGCCCAGCTCGCACGGGCGTACGTCCACACCTGGGCCCTGACGGGGGTCGTGCGCTACCGAGACGTCGCGGTGGGCACGCTCGATTACATGGCCCGCGAGCTGGCGACCGATGAGGGGGCATTCGCAGCCAGCCAGGACGCCGACACCGACGGAGTTGAAGGCGCCACGTTCACGTGGTCGCCTCAGGAGATCCGCGAAGCTCTCGGCGCGGACAGCCCACCCTTCGAAGCGGCCTTCGGCGTGACCGACCAGGGCAACTGGGAGGGCCGGACCATCCTGTCGCGGGTGCGATCGAACGACGATATTGCCCGATCCCTGGGCATCGATGCCGCCGAGATCGAGCTGCGGCTCGCGGCGGCGAGACGCAGCCTTCTTGACCGCCGCGCGCAGCGGCCGCAGCCGGCCCGAGACGACAAGGCGCTGGCTGCCTGGAATGGCCTGGCCATCGGCGCGTTCGCCGACGCTGCACGGCTCCTCGCCTACGATCCCGATCCGAGGGTCGCCGCGCATGCCGCAGCGTTCCGGATCGCCGCGGTCCGCGCCGCGAACACGATCCTGGGGGGTCTCCTCGACGGGGAGGGTCGGCTGGGCCGCTCCTGGAAAGACGGTCGGGCCACGGGCGCGGGAGTCCTCGAGGATTACGCGCATCTCGCCGATGGCCTGCTCGCCCTGTACGAGGCCACGTTCGACGAGCGGTGGTTCACGACCGCACGAGGCCTCGCCGACACGATCCTGGCCCGCTTCGTCGCGCCGGATGGCGGCTTTTACGACACAGCGGATGACCACGAGCGGCTCGTGACCAGGCCTCGCGACCCCCAGGACAATGCGATTCCATCGGGCGGGGCGATGTCCACCATGGTCCTCCTCCGTCTCGCCGCGTGGACCGGAGAGGGCCGCTACCGGACCGCGGCCGAGCGGGCGATCGCGACCGTGGTGCCGTACGCCTCCCGGTATCCGACGGGATTTGCCCAGTGGCTGAATGCCATCGACTTCGCCCTCGCTTCCGTCGACGAGGTCGCGATCGTCGGCGATCCAGGTGACGCCGCCACCCGAAACCTGCTGGCGCCCGTCGCGACCGGCTACCGGCCGAACCAGGTTCTCGCGCTCGCGGACGACGGCGAGGCGGCGGGCAGCGCGGTTCCGCTTCTCCATGATCGTTTCGCGGTGGACGGCCGGCCCACCGCCTATGTTTGCCGGAATTTCGCCTGCCTCCGCCCGGTGACCGCTCCACGAGCCCTCGAAGAGATCCTTCGGGAGAGCTGGGGCAGTTCGCCTTGAGCGAGGCCGCCGTGCGGCGTTCACCGATCGTCATCCGCGAGGTTCGCCCGGAGGAGTTCGATACGCTCGGCGAGATCACCGTGGATGCCTATCGAGAAGTCGGAGAAATCGACACCGCCTATTTCCCCGAGCTGCGCGACGTCGCAGGGCGCGCGGCACAGGTGCCCGTCCTGGTTGCGACTGAGAAGGGGAGCGGCGCTGTTCTGGGGGGCGTGACCTACGTCCCCGGTCCCGGTCCGTTCCACGAAGGCGAATTCAGGGAGGCGGCTTCGTTCCGCATGCTCGCCGTGAGTGCCGCCGCGCGCGGACGGGGCGTCGGGCGTGCCCTCGTCGAGGCCTGTATCGAACGCGCCCGGGCGGAGCGTCGTCCCGCCATCGGTATCTACACCCGGCCCTTCATGGCCGCCGCGCATCGCCTGTATCGCTCGCTGGGGTTTCGCCGGCTGCCAGCGCTCGATTGGGAGTTCATGCCCGGGGAGTGGCTGTGGGCATACCGCCTCGACCTGTGACCGGGGCGACCGTCGCTCCGCGGCCCGCCGCGAGCCTCGTTCTCTTCCGTCCGGTAGACGGCGGTCTCGAGGTCCTCCTCACGCGCCGTCCGGCGCACATGCGCTTCGGTGGCGACCTCTGGGTGTTCCCCGGAGGCGCCGTCGATTCGGGCGACGCAGATCACCGATCCGCGGCGGTTCGCGAGACGTTCGAGGAGACCGGTATCGCGGTTGATCCCGCCGCGTTGATTCCGGTCAGCCGTTGGGTGACTCCGAGCGGCCTGCCGGTCCGCTTCGATGCGCGCTTCTTCGCGGCGACCGTATTGCCCGCGACAGACGTCACGGTCGCGTCCGAGGAAGTCGCCGAATCACGTTGGCTGCGTCCTGCCGCGGCTCTCGAGATGGTCGAAAACGCCGACTTGCCGATGTGGCTGCCGACCATCGTGGTCCTGCAGCAGCTCCAGGACGTCACCGACGCGGCCGCAGTCGAGCGCGCCTTCGCGCCTTCCGCCGGGGCGGGCGGTCCTTCGGAGCCGCGTTTCGATCGGTTGGGGGACGGGCTGTTCGGAGTGGAGCAGCCGTGGGCCGGTGGCGTTGAGGGTCGGAGTTCAACCGGATGGATAGCCGGGCATCGCGAGTGGATCGTCATCGACCCCGCCGATCCGACCGGCGAGACGACGGATTCGATCCTCGACGAAGCCAGGCGCGCGGGCGCGAGGCTGGCCGGGGTTGCGCTGACCGACCTCGATCCTGTCCATCAGGCCGGAGTTGAGACGCTGGCTCGCGGGTTTGGCCTTCCCGTCGTCGCCGGCGCTGGGGCGGCGCGTCTCGCGCCGTACCCAGTCAACGAGCTCGCCGACGGTCAGGCGGTCCCGTTCGGCGACGTCGCAATGGTCGCGCGACGCCCCGAGCGCTCCGGACAAGCCGACCGCCCCGAGTCGCTTCGTTATGAGGGCCCCGGGTGGCGAATCCCGCCCGAGCTCAACGGGGTCGGTTCGCGCGCGGGATGACGAGTCGCAGGGCCGTGTGCGTGGCAGAGAACGACACGACCTTGTTGTCGACGAGTCCCGCCGCTTTCGCCGCCTCGATCACCTCGACGTCGCGGAGGGTCGCGGCCCTGCCCTTGCGTGAGACGACCCAGATCGCGCCGGCCGGCTGCAGCCGCGCCCGAAGATCGTCAAGCGCCAGGAGTTCGGCCGTGGAGTCAGCGCCGACGAACATCAAATCGAAGGAGCGCGTGCCCGCGCCCGGTGGCCCTTCCATCACGTCGATGGTGCGCTCGGCTAGAAGCGGCCTGAAGGTTGGCTCGTCGACGCCGATGATCGCGATCCGCGCGCCGGGACGAACCCCGAGCTTGTCGAGAAGCGGGGTCGTGTACTGGCGCTCCACGGCGGTATCGTGCCAGACATGGTCGCCACGCAGCAGCCGCTTCTCGTCTTCGGGCCCCGGTCCGCCACCTACGACTTCGGGCCGCAGCATCCGCTGACGCCGCGCCGCTTCGGGCCGGGGATCGATCTCCTGCGGGCGTTGGGCGCGGAGCCTGGCCTTGCGCCGGAGCCCGCCTCGGACGATGAGCTGGCGGCCATCCATATCCGGCCCTACATCGAAGCGGTCCGGCGCCTGTCGCACGAGCCGTGGGGCCCGCCCGAAGCCGGGATCGGCCCCGGCGACGACCCGCCCTTCGCGGGAATGCATGCGGCCGGCGCGATGGTCGCGGGCGGTTCGCTTCGGGCGATGGAGGCGATCCTTCGGGGGGAGGTCGACCACGCCTTTCATCCGGGCGGCGGCCTCCACCATGCGATGCCCGGCCGAGCATCAGGGTTCTGCATCTACAACGACCCGGCGCTCGCCATCGCGCGCGCTCGGCGAGAGGGGTTGCGCGTCCTCTACATCGACCTCGACGTCCACCACGGAGACGGGGTGCAGGCGATTCATTGGGACGATCCGGGCGTCATGACCTTCTCGATCCACGAGACCGGTCGGGCCCTGTTTCCGGGCACGGGCTTCGTGGAAGAGGTCGGTGGGCCCGGCGCCGAGGGCACGAAGCTGAACCTGCCGCTCGACCCCGGGACGGGCGAGCAAGGCTGGCTCGGCGCGGTGAAGCTCGTCCTGCCCGAGTTGGCCGCTGCGTTCCACCCCGAGATCGTCGTTTCCCAGCACGGCGCCGATTCGCACGCATGGGACCCGCTCGCGCATCTTCGTGTCACGACGACCGCGATGGGCGAGGCGGCCCGGCTCGTCGACGAAATCGCGCACCGTTGGGCCAGCGGCCGCTGGCTCGCGACCGGAGGGGGCGGCTACGACGCCTACCGGGTAGTGCCCCGATCGTGGGCGCACGTCTGGCTGGCCGGCGCGCACCGTCGTCCGCCCGCGGCGGTCCCCGCGGTGTGGCGCGAGCGCTGGGCGGCCGAGGCGGCGCACTACGGCCAGTCCCCCCTTCCGGAGACCTTCGACGACCCACTCGACGCGGGCCTCGGCCGCGACCACGGACAGGAGCGCGCGGACGATCGGGCTCTCGAACTGGCACGGAGGCTGCTCGAGCTGTTGAGGAGCGCGGGAGGGGATCGGGCAACCAGCGGATCAGTACCTGATGAGCCGCAGTTGAGCGAGCAGTAAGCGACCGGTGAGGGCGCCCCGTCAATGTGGCGGGCATGAGTGGCAAGCCGACACGGAGCGACAAGGTCGCCAGGCGCCGAATGCGCGCCGTACGCAAGAGTCACCGCCCCCGAGGCAGCAAGGATCGATGGTCGATCCAGGCGCGGGAATATCCGGTCGGCCCCGACATCACGGCGCCGACCATGGACGAGATCCTGGCGGCCATCGATTCGGTGCCGAAGGACCTCAATTGGGAAGCCGTGTCGGACCTGCTGATCCCGATCTTTCCCCGGGTTCGGCCATTCGACATCGATGGACCAGACCCAGCGCGGCTGATCGTTCCGCCGGGCCTGGCCGTCGAGCTCAGCGCCCATATCAGCCCGGCATACCTGAAAGTCGCTCCAGCGATGCTCGAGAGATGGGGTCGGCGGGCGGATGAAGTGCTCTCGACGGCGTTGGCCAACCTCCAGCGGCGAGCCTCCGGCCTGTCGCCAGAGACGATCGTTCGCGGGTCCATCGACGGCGTCCCGACGCAGTGGCTCCAGAGCGGGCTTGGGTGCGCGTCGACATTCGTGCTGTTGCCCGCCGAACTCGAACGGATCTTCGGGGTGCAGCCGCAACTCTTCATCGCCCCGATGCGAGATCTCCTGATCCGTCTGCCGCCCGACGTCGGTCGCGACCTGGCCGCCTGGCTCTACGCTGAGATCGCCGCCCAGGATCCGAATTGCCTGCCCCCGTTCGCGTTCCCCTTCGCCGACGGCGAGGTCGGTCTCGAGCCGCTTGGGCCGGCGTTCGGGCAAGCCTGATCGCGGTCGCCGCCAGCATGCGGGCAGCCTGTCCCGATTAGAACATCCGGCCGATAAGAGGCAAGCCGCCTATACTCGTGGTCCTGTGGCCACGACCGCAACCCGACCTCCGAAGCGACCAGCCGACGACCCTCTGGCGCCCTTCAGCGCACCGGTCAGGGACTGGTTTGCCAGCACCTTCGAGGCGCCCACGCCGGCACAGTCTCGGGGATGGGCGGCCATCGCGGCCGGCGATCACACGCTCATCCACGCTCCGACCGGCAGCGGCAAGACCCTCGCGGCCTTCCTGTGGTGCCTCGACCGGCTGGCTCGCGCTCCGTCCCCGCCGTCGACCCGCGAAGTCCCAGGGACGGTTCGCGTCCTGTACGTCTCGCCGCTCAAGGCGCTGACATACGACATCGAGCGCAACCTCCGGGCCCCGCTGGCCGGCATCGGCCTGGCCGCCCAACGTCTTGGTGAGCCGGCGCCGGCCATCTCGATCGCGTCGAGGACCGGAGACACGCCGGCCGACGAGCGTCGCGACCTCCATCGACACCCGCCGGACATCCTCATCACCACGCCGGAGTCGCTGTACCTGCTGTTGACCAGCCAGGCTCGCGAGGTCCTGCGCGGGGTCGAGCACGTCATCGTCGACGAGGTCCACGCGATTGCCGGCTCAAAACGCGGTGCCCATCTCGCGCTGAGCCTCGAGCGACTCGAAGCGCTCCGTGCCCGAGGGGCGCCGCCTCTCCAGCGCATCGGGCTCTCGGCCACCCAGCGGCCGCTCGAGACGATCGCCCGTTTCCTGGGCGGGGTCGGCGAAGGTCGGGAGGTGACCATCGTCGATGCCGGGGCGCGCAAGCTGCTGGAGCTCCAGGTCGTGGTGCCGGTCGAGGACATGAGCCGTCTCGGCGAGGTCCTGCCACTCGACCAGCAACCCGGCGGCGAGGCCGGCCGGGGCGACCTCCGGACCAGCATCTGGCCGGCGATCCATCCACGCATCCTCGAGCTCATCCGGCAGCACCGCAGCACGATCGTCTTCACCAACAGTCGCCGGCTGGCGGAACGGCTCGCCCATCGTCTGAACGAGCTCGCCGGCGAGGACATCGTGCGCGCCCACCACGGCAGCATCGCCCGCGAGCAGAGGCTGACGATCGAGGAGGACCTCAAGGCCGGCCGTCTGCCTGCGATCGTGGCCACCAGCTCACTGGAGCTGGGCATCGACATGGGCGCGGTCGATCTCGTCATCCAGGTCGAGAGCCCGACGTCGGTGGCCCGCGGCCTCCAGCGGATCGGTCGGGCCGGCCACCAGGTCGGGGCGCCATCGAAGGGTGTGATCTTCCCCAAGTACCGCGGCGACCTTCTCGAGTGCGCGGTCGTGACCCGGCGCATGCACGAGGGCGCGGTCGAATCGACGATCCTCCCGCGCAACCCGCTCGACGTGCTCGCCCAGCAGATCGTGGCGATGGCGGTGATGGATCGCTGGTCGGTCGACGCCCTGTTGCGCGCCGTCACTCGCGCGGCTCCGTTCGAGACGGTGTCACGGGAGGTGCTCGAGGGCGTGCTCGGGATGCTGGCCGGTGCCTATCCCTCTGACGAGTTCGCTGAGCTCAAGCCGCGCGTCGTATGGGATCGAGTGACCGACACGATCGACGGCCGCCGCGACGCCCGCGTCGTCGCGGTGACCAGCGGCGGCACGATCCCGGATCGAGGCCTGTTCGGCGTCTTCATGGTCGGCGAGGCGGGAACCCCGGGCCGGCGGGTCGGCGAGCTCGACGAAGAGATGGTCTACGAGCTCCGGGCCGGCATGCACGGCGACGTCATCGTGCTCGGCGCGAGCAGCTGGCGGGTCGCCGACATCACCCCGGATCGGGTCCTCGTGGAGCCCGCGCCCGGCGTTCCGGGCAAACTCCCGTTCTGGAAGGGCGACGCCGTCGGGCGTCCGATCGAGCTCGGCCGCGCCATCGGCGCGTTCGTCCGCGAGCTCGACGCCGACCTGGGCGGCGGTGCCCGGGGACGGACGGCCGCGATCCAGCGACTGCGGGAAAGCCACGACCTGGACGAGCTCGCCGCCGAAAACCTCGTGTTGTACCTGGAGGACGAGCGCGAGGCCGCCGGAGCCCTCCCGACCGACCGGCGGATCGTCGTCGAGCGCTTCCGCGACGAGCTCGGTGACTGGCGCCTGTGCCTGTTGACGCCATTCGGTGGCCGCGTCCACGCGCCCTGGTCGATGGCGCTCGAAGCGCGCCTGCGCGACCGGCTCGGCCTGGAGGTCCAAACCATCTGGTCGGACGACGGGATCGCGATCCGCTTTCCAGAGGGCGATCTCGACGGCGTCGATGCGTTGCTGTTCCCGGATCCCGAGGAGATCGAGGACCTCGTCATTGCCAACGTCGGGTCGTCGGCCCTCTTCGCGTCACGCTTTCGCGAAAACGCCGGCCGGGCGCTCCTCCTGCCTCGTCGGCGGCCCGGATCGCGCACCCCGCTCTGGCACCAGCGCCAGCGGGCGGC